>JBGAFT010000002.1:0-474228 GCA_044227055.1 bacterium | reverse complement strand
TTAATTTCGCAGCTTCTCTAATTACGCGGAGAAAAAATTATGGTAAGAGTAACAAATGCAGTAGCAGCAAATCGCTCTAAGAAGCGCCTTCGTAAGCGCGCTAAGGGCTTTGTTGGCGACAGAAAAAATCACCTTCGCTTGACTGCGGATGCTGTGATGTCCGCAATGGCCTTCAATTATCGCCATCGCAAATTACGCAAGCGTGATTTTCGTAGATTATGGATTATGCGCATAGGAGTTGCCGCGAAGATCAACGGAATTTCCTATAGCAAGTTCATCAGCGGATTAAAGAAAACAGGATGTTCACTGAACCGCAAAATGCTCTCAGAGATTGCGATCCGTGACCCACATAGCTTTGCCGCAATTGCAGGTTCTGCAAAACAGGCATTGGCATAACTACTTTCTAGCGCTTCACAAAAATGTGAAGCGCTTTATTCTTTTTTCAAGTGTCTTGAGGCAACCGTGCTCGAAAAAGTCACCGAAATTCGCAAACGCTTCCAAGAAGATCTTCAAAGCATCCATCACTCTCGCGATGTCGAACAGTTAAAAGTCAAATATTTGGGTAAGAAGGGAGCAGTCCAAGACCTCATGGGCTTCTTACGTGATTGCACCTCAGAAGAACGTCCCCGCATGGGCCAGACGATCAATGAGCTCAAAGAAGAGATCGCATCCTATTGTACCCAAGCATTGACCACCTTAGAGCAATCCGAGCAGCAAGCCCGCCTTGAATTAGAGAAAATTGATCCTACATTACCTGGAAGACGACGGTATTTAGGAAGGATGCATCCTCTGAACCTCATGCGACAAGAGATCATCCAGATTTTGAAAGAGATGGGCTTTACAGTCCAATATGGCCCAGAAATAGACACAGACTATTATAACTTCGATGGTCTGAACTATCCAGCAGACCATCCAGCCCGAGCGATGCAGGACACATTTTACATCACCGAGAACCTCGTCCTGAGGTCGCAGACGACAAATACCGAGCTCCATGTGATGGAGAAACATAAGCCGCCGATTCGAGTCATCGTCCCAGGCACTGTATATCGGAATGAGACCATCAGCGCACGCTCCCACGTGTTCTTCCATCAAATTGAAGGGATATACATCGACAAAGGGGTTAGTTTTTCAGATCTTATCGTCACAATGGAAGAGTTCTGGAAAAAATTGTTCCATAACGATGTCAAGATTCGTTTCCGCCCTAGTTTTTTTCCGTTTGTTGAGCCCGGGCTAGAAATAGACATTCAGTGTTTCTCATGCGGACAAAAAGGGTGCGGCTTGTGCAAATATACCGGCTGGCTAGAAGTGGCAGGTGCGGGGATCTTGCATCCTGAAGTACTCAAGAACGGAGGAATAGACATAGAAGAATATTCCGGTTTTGCTTGGGGGATGGGTGTAGAGCGCTTAGCGATGTTGCGCTATGGGATTAGCGACATTCGCATGTTATTTGAGAACGACCATCGTTTTCTTGAGCAATTTAATTGAGCAAAAATCCCTAGATTGTTTAGAATAACCTTTCTTATCTTTTGCGGAAGAGTGGCAGAGTGGCCTATCGCGGCAGTCTTGAAAACTGCAGTCGGGCAACCGACCGTGGGTTCGAATCCTACCTCTTCCGTATTTTTTTTCCTAAAAAATCGGAAGAAGTAAGCCAACAGTTTGGCTTACGTGGTAGATTCGAAGTGAAGCGCAATGCAGTGCGCGAACCGGCCTGGAAGGGAATCCTACCTCTTCCGTATTTTTTTTCCTAAAAAATCGGAAGAAGTAAGCCAACAGTTTGGCTTACGTGGTGGATTCGAAGTGAAGCGCAATGCAGTGCGCGAACCGGCCTGGAAGGGAAACCTACCTCTTCCGTATTTTTTTTCCTAAAAAATCGATTTTGGAGTGCGGGGACTTGTCACCGCTTTTCTTTGCATTGACTTGTCAATGCATCTTTTATAAAAATGGAGCGAAAAATGCAGCAAACTTCGATAGCAATATCCGAAATAAAATTAGTAGGCATTTCAGTACGCACGAGCTATCTGGAAGAGCTTGACAAGATGAAAGGTCACATTTTCCCTTGCGTCAAGCGATACTTTCAGGAAGCGCTTTTTGAGAAAATTGATAGTCGGAAAAAACCAGGTACAACATTTTGTGTATACACCGACTATGAAAGCGATCATAAAGGTGCATATACATATTTTATTGGCGAAGAGGTTGAGTCATTTGATGCTCCCATAGCACAAGAATTTCATCGACTGTGCATTCCTGAACAACAATACGTGAAGTTTACGACAAGTCCTGCCCCTATGCCTGAAGTTATCGTGGGTGCTTGGAAAAAAATTTGGGAAATGTCATCTATAGAATTGGGTGGGAAGCGTCGCTATGACACAGATTTTGAAATTTATGATGAAAGAGCTACAGATCACCAAAACATTGTGTTGGATATATATGTGGGCATAAAACCATAATCTTACCATTTGACTGTAGACTTATGGTCTCTAAGGCTAAAAAACGTTTATCATTTTTTATGATTTTGCTTTGAGATTTTTTCTCTGAGTACATAAGGATCTAAATCAATCTCATTCCCCCACGACAAAGTATCCGTTTTTGGATCAACTTGAACTTGATTAAAGAAATCAACAGATTTCCAAGCTTCAAATACGCCTTTGCCGACCAGGTAGCTTAAATCGACTTCACCTTCTAATCCATCATCAAAGCGTATCCAAACGCGATAATTTGCGTTAGGTTTACAAGCGACTATTTTTGCTCTCTTAAATTCCATATCTCCACATTTATTGTAGTGGAGGAATTTTTTGTAGCTTTTTGTTGTTTGCAGCATAGTTCCAATCTTCTATTAACTGTTCTTGATGAATCTGAGCCCATTCCATAACTAGACTCAGAGCTCTAGGAGGAAATTTTCCTTTTAACACTCCAAGAGGAGCAATTTGTATTAAAACTTCATAGTCACCATATCTAGCATGAAAATGAGGTGGCGCATGATCGCCATAGTACATCAGTATTAGAATACCAAAAAATTCGGAGATTGTTGGCATGCTTGTAATCTAGAATTTTATTAAGATAGCCTTTCAACAAAGTTGTTGAAATCGATGATGTTATGAGAGTCCTTCAATTTTTCCTATAGAAAAATTGAAGGCATTCCTCTTAATAGATTATCCTTGATAAGAGGTATTATGAAAAGAAAGCCAACGTCTCCTGGAGAAATTCTGAGCGAGGAATTTCTGAAACCATTGGAACTATCCCAAAAGGAACTTGCCGAACACCTCAGTTGTGATTACAAAGTGATCAATCGAATTGTCAACGAAAGAGCAAGTGTGACTCCTGAAATGGCAATCAAACTTGCTGCTGCATTCAAAACCACCCCTGACTTTTGGCTAAACGCTCAAATGGCTGTAGACTTGTGGTCCTTACGGACTAGAAAGTTTAAAATCCGCCCTATAATCCGCACTAGACTTAAATCAAGAACAATTTCTGGATAAATGGCAGAATATTTTGGCTCAAAAAAAAGATGAACGAGTTGAGGCAGTTTACTTTACTAGAGATTCACTGGTTGTTGATCTCATGGATGGTCGTACTATTTCAGTTCCATTAAGATGGTATCCTAAATTGTTGAAAGCCACTCAAAAACAGAAATCTCGTTGGGAAATATGCGGTGGAGGGCATGGAATTCATTGGCCTGAGATTGACGAAGATTTAAGCACAGAAGGATTACTGCGAGGTGCTCCCGCCCCAAATACAACAAAAATTAAGTCGCCAACAGCTTCTAAACGGAAAATCGGCCGTTCTAATAGAAGGTCTAAAATTGCTATTAAGTAAATAGCCTTCACCCTCTAATTCATCATCAAAGCATATCCAAACCCAATAATTAACGTTGGGTTTACAAGCGACAATTTTTGCTCTCTTAAATTCCATATTGCCTTCATGTCTTTTTCGCTTCAGCAATTGTTTTAATTGTACCATTTTGTGAAACAATCGACAGGCTCTCTTGCAGTTCTATAAGAATTAAGAGGATGCATGGGATCTTCGTATCCCATTGCAATGCCACATACAACATCGACATCTTGAAGGTCAAGAACCTCTCTTACAACATCTGGATATTCTGCAAATGTAGCTTGAGGACAGGTTGATAACCCAAACTTTTGTGCAGCTAACAAGATGTTTTGAATAAACATTCCCACATCCATCCAAGAACCTTTCGGCAAATTTCTATCAATAAGAATTATTAAACCAACAGGTGCATGAAAAAAATGATAGTTGGTTCGACGATGATCCTTTTTCTTCTCTGCATCTTCTAGTGATATGCCAAGTGAACTGTACAATGCCAGTCCACATGCTTTGCGACGACTCTTATAAAGATCAGGCCAAGTTTTAGGGCAGTACTCATAATCAGGATTAGGTAAAATGTTCGCATCGAATTTTTTGATTAATTCTGAAGATAATTTGTTTTTCGTTTCGCTTCTCAACACAGCGACTTTTGCAGGTTGATGATTTACTCCAGATGGGGCCCATCTAGCCGTCTCTAAGATAGAATGAATTAGTTCGCTGTCTACTTGCTTGTTAAGGTAAGCACGACAAGACTTTCTCTCTCTAATCAATTGACAAATGTCCATAGCCAAATTCTGTTTCTACAAATGATTTTTCTTATTTCATTCATTTTATGCATTCAGCGCAAGAGGGAATTCTTCTCAGGTGAGCGTATCTAAAATTGGAAGCCTAGCTCATCACAAATGCTAAGGTCTGAATGCTTGTATGCAGCACATAGTATGGACGCCTACTCCTGAGACGGACCTCAAGGAATTTTTCTTTTAAAACATCGATGTGGAGATTTTTGATTTGTCTCCTAGCGATTAATAGCTCGTTTTCACACTCTTTCCTTTGAGCGTTACAACAGCCATAACACTCACTTCTTTTGCAGCTAAGTTTAACTAAAGTCCCATCGCAAAATTTACATCGGATCAAACTAGCTAAAAATTCTGAAGGAGCAGAATGAATGAAGTTATCTGTAAATGTCATCGAAAGCTCGCAATTCACTTCTCAAATTTTTATGAAAAAAGAAAAATAGAGATTTTCCTCCGATATTTGGTTATATTCTTCTGCTAGAAATGGAAACGATGAAATACTAACGACTCTTGGCTACTAGATACCACTACTGCCAAAATTGTTGTTTCATCATCCCAATCCAACAACGCATTAGGAAGAATAAAGCATGAAATATGCACTTGTGTGCATATTTCAGCAAGTAAAAATTTTCATGGATGCAAAAAAATTAGGAAAAAAAATTAAGCTTGCTCGGGTAGAAAATGATATGACCCAAGTTCAGCTTGCCGAAGCGATTGGAGCAATGCAGAGAAGCATCTCTCGTTATGAGACAGGTATGTCTCTACCATCTCTAGAAACTCTAGAGAAAATCTCCAAAGCTTTGAATAAGTCCTTCGCATACTTTTTAGATTGATTGGTTTTTGATCTAAAAAATCCTGCCCTTTGTTTCTTTGCGCGAAGCGCCTTTGGAGTGCGTGCGCTCTGCGCAGCCCTGAATGTTGCAGAGAGATTTATAGATAAGTCGATGCATGAAAAGCGGTGACTTGTCACCGCTTTCTAAGTCAACTTTAACAGCCTGAGCCTGACATAAGGACTGAAGGGACTAAATGGTCTGTATCTATTTTATAGGTCTTGTTGGGTACGATGTCGACCCAGTTGGTATGTAAGTCTGGTTCTCCTTCGCCTTTTGACCATACTAGAACGCGAAAATACGCGGCATTGTTAGGAATAGTCAGATTAATCTTTCCTGTCCGAGTAAGTGCTTGTAATGTGTTTGGGTTCAATTTTAGCCCGTACATAATTGCATGATTACCAGCTTCAACTTCTTTTTCAGTGGATGCCCACTGCACGGCAATCTTGGATTTTTCATTTTTAACAGGATAGGATGTCTGATTCTCGAGCACAAGATTTTCTGTAAATCCTGTTGTCGCGACTAAAAGTGAAAGAAACAGCATGATCTTTTTCATTCTATTACCGTGGTTATTCAAGTGTTATCCCTTCTTGAGGAGTGCATGGAGCATCTACGTTTACGTCTGGAGCAGTGAGTGGGAAGGTGCCTTCTAAACAGAGAGTGGATGTTTTGCCAATCCCCTTGAACGGTTCTTTAGGAATGTGTACTGTGACGTTTTTGATGACATTGACCGCTTCTGCAATCTCAAAATCGCCAACCATGCTCAAGAATTGATAGCTCTCTTCAGGTGAGAGTCCTTGGGTCCGCACTAAAAAGTCTATTGCATTCCTGGAAGCTAGTTTCATAGCCTCGAATAGGTCCACGTTTAGGCCCACGATCATCCAGTGGGTGGAATTTTCGATGATTGGCCATGTAAACGCGTTTGCTCCTTTTCTCTTTGTCTTGTCAAACACTCCTTCGGCTTTAAGATCTTTTCTCACGATAAATTGTAGCGTGATCGCTTCATAGGAGGTCTCTAAAGCTGTTATGTCGATCTCACCGTTGCTCTGCATAGCGTGTGAGTCGCCTGTCCAGACGAGTGCCCCTTTTTGGAATACGGGAAGGAATATGATGGAACCTGCTTGCAGCTCAGGCTGGTCCAAATTGCCGCCAAATGGTCCTGGAGGAACAGAATTAAATTCTCCTGTCACAGGTTGTGCCATTGGGGTCTGAATGTTGACAGGCCAACCCTCTGGCCAATCAAGGGGAGGAGCTACAGCTAACACACCTGGAAAAGGCTTGAGTTGGAGGCATACGCCTTCGGAGAATTCTGTCGTGTTGTTTTTCTTGTCGTATTTAAAGTATTTGATCCTCGGTTTGGTAAATTCTGACAATATTCCCTGAGTAGGGCTTAAAAAATTATAACCCCAATCATTGAGTTTAATATCGAGGACACGAATCTCTAGTACATCTCCTGGCTCAGCTCCCTCAACGTAAACGGGCCCTGTCAATGAATGCATGCCGCGTCTTTTCTGAATGTCATGCGCCACATAAAATTTTGCGACATCGGCAGGAGTTGTTTTGTTGTAGACCATTTCATGCAGACAACTGTTCCATGTTTCCATGGAGACTGTGTCGCCTGAGCGAATTTTTACTGCTGGAGTTTGTTTGAGAGTAAAAAGGCCAAGGGTTACTGTTTTTGAGTTCGCTGGAATTTTGTATGTCTGTCCCATGATAGAAGAGACATACAATGTAGCTGTGAGCATTGAGATAATTTTAATTCTTGTCAGCATCTTAGATCCTATTATTTCAAAATCTATACGTAATAGTTGTAACGCTGAAATGCAAGAAAAAAATTCTAATAGTTGTTCTTAAAATAGGAGGGTAAGTCTGGCTGTGAGTGCCACTACGTTGGATTTTGTAGGATGTGCTCCAGGATTTGGTATATAGCTAATTACTGGTTGAAAGTAGATAGACTTGTGAACTTGTGCTTGATAATAGCCTTGTAGCATCAGTTCTGAATGCCGTGTAAATGTGTGGCGATTAAGGCGTGACCAAGCAAGACCAACGCCAAACGAGTCGCTTGGCCGCTTTGGAACTAACGCATAGCCAGTAAGTCCCATTCCCACAAAAAGATTCATGGGGAGGGTTTTAGAATTGTTCCAACCAAATTGATAAAATGCCGAGATGTTTCCATTGTGTTGTGTTGTGTTTGATTGTTTTATCCATAGGGCCTGTGAGCCAAAAACATAGATGCCGCCCGTCCCAGTTTCTTTTTGTGTGCCAGCTTTTAACTGACCGCTTTGATACCAGCCTCCAATAGCTGCAATGCCGGGCTTAGGAGTAGTCCAACCATATCCACCTTCTATGATAGAGAAGTAGTATCCATTAAAATGGGGGCCGGTGAGCCCTGTTTGAACCCCTTTCGCTACGTTTCCATCATAAACGGCGACATTGACATATGCTTGTTTCACTGGCGCTATGGTTGCTACAATGCCATATACGGAGTTGTAATAACCCCCAATGGCTCCGAGCAAAGTCGTATTGACAAAGATAGGTGTATAGATCAATCCGCTCACTGAGGGGATAGAATTCTCTGGGTTGTCTTTTGGAACAGGCTTGGATACGTTGTTAAAGTGATATGTTGGAACTGTTTTACCTATGCGCACAACAAGGGCTTTGTTGAAAAGCTCTTGACGGTACCAGAGTTGGTATAGTTCAGATCGATCGAGGGGAGGATCTCCAGGTAAGCTGTTATAACCCTGAACAACGCCTGCATCAGCGTTTGTAGGCTGCCCATTAAACTGGAGAAATTCTGTGCCAAAGGAAGCGCCTTTCCAGCGAAGGGCCTTATGCAGGTCTATGTATAGGTCGAGTATTAATAGGCTGTTGTATGTCCAATGCCTATTATGATGTGTTCCATCGCCTCCACTAACAAGGGCATTATAATCGCCCATCCATAGTCCGCCGAGTCGTATTCCAGTATTTTCGGGAATGTGTAGAAGCTTGCCAAGCTCTCCGGTCCCTGTCAGAATATTGACAGCGCCAGGGTTCCCGCTAATTCCGTAGCCTGGTTCATCTGCTTGGACAAGAGCTGCTCCAAGAAGCAGAAAAAAAATGATACAGAAAATGCGCATACAGACCATTTAACACCATTTCCGGGGCATTTTTCTATCTAGTACCTCGACTTAAAAGTTTTCAGAAGGATTTGACCCATCTTTTCCGGTCTGGCTTAGCGCTCACGCTCAGCGACTTGATACAAGTCGCCTTCGCGTTCCGCGCGTTGCCATACCGAGAAATCTGGGCGCAAATCCTTTGTGAAAACTTTTAAGTCCGGGTACTAGGTCCTTTCTTTTGCTATATTAGAATCCAGAAACTTTTATAACGAGTTTCCTTTTCTGAGTCTGTCAATTTAAGCTTTTAATTCTTAAAATTTTTTGGTACGCTCTTTCGGTTTGTTGGAGGAGTCTTTGATCAGGAAGATAATTATTGTCGGTGTGTTTGTCTTAAGCGGTGCTTCTTATGCTGCAGAATCTTGCAGCCTTAATGCTCAACCAATTGTCGAAAACTATACCCTAGCAAATGGACTTCATGTTCTTTTAATTGAAGACGAAGACGTTGAAGAAGCTGCAGCTGCAATCAGTGCACATGTCGGATGTTGGGATGATCCTGAAGAAGCTCCGGGAATGGCCCATTTTGTCGAACATGTGCTGTTCATGGGAACTGGCGATTATCCTCACGAAGCGCAATTTCATAATTTTATCCATGATCGTGGAGGGGAGACTAATGCATTTACCTTCTACGATCGCACGGTGTTTGGATTTGCAATTGATGTTGAACATTTCGAAGAGGCTACTGTTCACCTGGGGGATTTTTTTGTTAAACCTTTGTTTAAAGAAGAGTCGCTTAGGAGGGAAGCACATGCTGTCCATCACGAGTTTCTCGACCAAGCCGATGATTTTTTTATCCATCTCTGGAGGATTTTAAAGCAGTGCGGCAATCCTAACCATCCCAACGCTCGCCTTTCAGTTGGTAATTTAACAACACTGAATCCAGCTTCAAGTGAGGTCGTTCAAGGTTGGTTTGAAGGGCATTATTCCGCAGATAACATGCAAGCTGTGCTCATTGCTCCTTTACCAATGAAGACGCTGCGCAATATTGCTGAGAAGTCTTTTGGGCAAATTCCCGTGCGTCCACATATCAGTACTGCATCTTCTGGTAAACTGTTTGAACCTCTTGAGGGAAGTGTTGTCTACTTTAACCCTCCAGATGACACGCGCTCTCTTTGGATCATATGGGAAATGCCCACAGACTTTGAAACGTATTTTCCTCTAAACGTTCTTGCTGAAACTATACAGGTGCCCATCCAAACAGGGCTTGGTGCAATATTAAGGCGCGAAAATCTGGCCTATGATTTTCAAGCAGACTTGTTGAATGTTGATAATGACCATTGTCTTTTCCTTCTGTCTGCGGAACTGACTAAAGAGGGCCTAAAGCAGTATGACATCGTTGTAAAAAAGATCTTTGCAGGCCTACAGAAATGTAGAGCATCTGGCTTTACTCCTAGTTGGGTGAAGAACATGGTAGATAGAGAAAAAAATCAACTCAAATACCAAACGCCAAGTGACCCATTTGATTTTGCATTAGAGTCCGCAGGAGATTGGCCTCAAGATCAAGAGCATCCATTTGCTGCTGAGAATGCTTGTGACCCAAATGTAGATTTCTTAACGATATATTCACTATTGGATCCTTCACGGGCAATTTATGCTGTTTCTTCTCCTGTTGATGAGTCCCCCTTTGTTGGTGGGAGTATGGAACGTTGGCTTGGTAGTCCTTTTATTGCCAGAAAGATTAAGAAAGACGAAATTGAGGAATATAAATCTGTTAATCCCTTAAAGGAGTTGTCCCTCCCTTTAACTTTTTGTGGCTATGATACTATGAGGGTATATGGGAGCTTACTTTGCGGATCTGATTTCGATAACGACCCTCTTGTGTTAGAACAAGGATCTTCAACTGTTGTACAGTTTGAACAGATCATGTATGAGGATCAGTGCCCTCCTTTGAGCATTCTCGCTCTTTGGGAAGACCCTTTGCTTTTAGAAAACTTAAAAAGTCAAGTGTTGGGAGAGGTCCAAGGGAACTTTTTGCAAGAAAAAGTGCTTCCAAATTTGCGCTTAAAGTGTCCAATAGCGATCAATTTTTCAAGCGATACTAGAGATTGGTTCTTAGAAGTGCATTATTTTGATAATGTGGACTACTCTCATCTTCCGAGAATTTTCAGGACAGTCCAGAATTCAGTCGCGACAGAAGTCGAATGGCAATCTGCTCTGTTGAGGACGATGGAGCTTGAAAAACAGCGAGATTCATCGTTTGACCAAGCAATAGATCTTGGATATGCTTTTTGGAATAACAGACCCCTATCAGATCTTGACCGCTCTCAAGTTTTTGCCTCACTGACGTATGCAGACTACCTCGACTTTTGTGACCGCGCTTTTAAAAACGGGGAACTAACCGTAGATTTTATCGGATGTGAAGACGAAGGGGATGTACATTCATTATGGAAGAAAATTGCAGCTTCTATTGTACTTCCCAAAAACAATGATGACGATTTTTTAAAGGATGAAGAGGCATTTGCCTCCCAAACAGAATCTAAAATGGTTGTTCGAAGTAAGTCTATTTCCCATTCAGCTGCGTTTGCCTTTAAGGCTCCCTGGGAGCCTATGGAAGGAGAATTTTTTGAGTATGTACTGGGCCGTATGGTCCGAACAGAGGCATTCCATGTCTTAAGAACGCAAAAGCAGCTAGCCTATGCATTATTTTGTGATGTGGAATATTATGATAAGGAAATGCATTTTCTTGTCGCTTTACGCTCCGGCATGCACCAACCTGAAGTGTTGAGCAAAGAGATCCACTTATTCATGACAGATTTCTTTAGTAACCCTACTAAGCATATTAGTGAAGAGCGTTTTACAAGTATTTGGGACTCGGTATTGTCGTATTATCGGCCAAGAGCGGGGAAAAAAGGACGTAATTTCTTGTACGCATATACCTATGATGATTTCTGCAATTTCATTCAGTCCTTGGCGCAATCAGTTGAATCTAACTCTATTGAACTTCAGGTGCGGGGTCGAGCTTTTTAATTGGAGAAAAGTGCAAGCCTTGGGCAACAAATTGTTTTGTTTTTTCCCAAGCTCCTTTAAATTCGCTGTCATGTTCTGACAATCTCACCAATTGACCTTCTTTTTCAAACAGTGGGTCAACTCCGCGGAATTTTGCTTGGATATGGATTGTTGCCTTATCTTTTGAACTTTGGATGTAGTAAGCAAGAGGGTTCTTACTTTCTGTGAGCAGTTGTCTTAAAGAAGGGTCTGTGCTTTTTACAAGCTTGCTCAACACTTGGTCATCGGTTGAAAAGTGGACTTCATCTAAGGTGATGGCTCCAATCTCGATCGCCCTTCTCATCGCCTGACCTGCTAAGTAATAAGAGAGCTGATTATTGGCAGAGGCCCATAGGTTCTTTGTGAAAAATAATGATATTTCACCGAGTATTTTTGCAGAAGAGTGGGTAGTGAAATACCACTTATTATCCTTATAGCGCAGGTCTTGGACGATTCCCTGCAATTGATCTGCAGAGATTAATTTAAACAAGTATGCTGTATGGAGGTTATATTCAATTCGATCAGCGCATAGCTCTGGGAGTGGTTGCTCCAATGCAGCGAATTCTCCATTATGTTGGGAAATCTCAGCAATAGATAGGGAGTGCTTTGTCAAAATCGAATCGAGGTCCTGTTTTTCTAAATGCCATCCATGGATGGAGTCTTGATAGGCTTGTTCTTGAGTGTCGCCTTGTCTGAAAATGAAATCTCCAACATGGGAAAATACCGTGTGTGACACATCATGGAGCAACCCGGCGACACATTCTTGTTGGCTTGCATTGAACTTTTTCAAAAGAACATAGACACCTAGTGAATGTTCTAAACGGCTGAAAGCTGGTAAATCAGAAAAATAACGGATAATTCCAGATTGATCGATGTCATTAAGTCGTTTTAGGGCTTTGGAAGAGAGAAGTTCTTGGACCACGTCCGAAGGAGAGGAGTCGGTGCCAAAAAGAGTTTTAATTTCCGTATCGGCAAGAGCTACGCCTTGCAATAAGCAAACAATCAAGGTCAATATAAAGCGTTGCATTATTAAACCTCCCTCATGGTGATTTAATAGACCTCTTGCGTAACTTAGGGTTCGTCGTTTTCGAAATTGTTTTGGCCGCTTTTTGATTCAAATTGGAGGGGCGGTATACGAAAGTTGGTATTATCCCTGCAATTTGAACTCGAAAATCGACAGACCCTTAGTTACGCAAGAGGTCTAATAATGATGGTATACCAAACTTTGCAGTAATTGTTGCGAGAAAAAAAACACCGTAGGGTAAAAAGCCTGGAACGGGCAAGCGTTTTTGACTAATAGCATTTGAGAAAAACAAATGCACATTTCAGAGGCGTGAAAGCCTCCGTAGTTTAAAGATCATAAGCCTCCCAATATTAGAAATATGCAATCTACTTATACTTAGGTGTAAAGCGAATTTGCTTTTTCTTTATGGATGATGTATCTCAAGGTGCTGTAGCAAAAAGCATACTGTTCAGGTGATTGGACCATTAAGTAATACCTGCCTTTGGCAGGGTCCCGTTGCTCAGCAACCGCTGCTTTAATGTTAAGCTCCTGTCCATTTTTCCACTTGCGATATTGATCATAGATAGCTGCTGTGGATGCAGTTCTTCCAACGCCTGCCAGACAGTGGATGATAATGGGTTCATTGCTTGAACCTTGCTCATTTTCAATTTGTATGACAAGTTCACCAACACACCCTTCATTTCCGATCTTAAGATCTCGCCAGTTCAAATACTGGTAATGAGTGAGTTTATGTGTCTTGTTCGCAGTTTTGATCTCTAGCTTGCGTATTTTGAAAGCATGAGGCTCTTCTTCAAAAGGTGCTTGGTTCCATGAAGGGTGGGATACAATTGTTGGCTCTTCCAATAAGTGCACTTCAATTTTCCCAAAGTATTTTGGATGTTCTTTACTATCTGGAAAATAAGAGAAAGAGCCGAAATCAGAAGGTAGGTTTAGCATGACAACGGACTTACTCCCTTGATCCATTGCCATTTGCCAGAAATCTTCAACTGTATTTGGCATTGGAGTTTGAGAGGCAATTACGGAACCATTGTGCAAAAAGTTAGCATTGATATAGTTGCCAGTGCTGAGTTGCACCAACGTCTTATTGAACACAAAGTTGTAATCATTGAATCGGTTTTTAGGACGATTTTCATTTTGTTTACAGATAGTTGTTTCTTTTTGATAAACGTCTTCGCTTGCTTGGCTATTCAATTCTTGAATTTCTTTCAGAATTTCTCCATCTTCTTTGTCAAGGGCGGGGATCTTTGTCTTAAAAGTTGTCTTAGCAAGTTCCTGATGGCCGCTTTGAGGAATGGCTGCCTCGCCCATCCCGTCATATTTTTCTCTGATCCGCATAAGGATCTTACCCATTGTATTTTGTCCCTTACCCAGGCCTCCAGTGCCCCAAAAACTGTTAACTTTAAAAAGGTCATCTACAAAAACAAGAGAAGCATCTGTGGTTGAAAGTAGAGTTTTTTGTAGAAGGGGGTTTTGTCCGAATTTAGCATCGAGGACGTGGAACATAACTTTTGCACGAAATTGCTCCGAGTTCCATTCACAGTTATACCAATCAGGATGTTGATTGCCATTTGCAAGAATGACTTTAAATAATTCGCTCTTTGAAAGTTTTGCGCATTGATTTTGAAGATAGTTATTGTTGGGAAATGTTTGGGCAATGAAAGCATGTAGTGCAGAAGGGAAGGTGATGCCACCAAATTCAAAGGTGCAGGGAAAGTCAAGTGAAAGACAGCCCAATTCAGAGTGGCTATATTGCTCTCCAAAAAATAAAAATCCTTGTTTTTCTGCAAGCAAAGCTAATTCTATATGAACTGGCATAAGAAATACGTCGGTAACTTTGGAAAGGCTAAACTGTTTTTCAAACTGTTTAAAAAACTTTTCTGCTTTGGCTTGAACAATTAGTAAGCCATCGTTGATCTGCTGGGTAGTCTTTGTGTTCAATGTGCTAAAATGTGCATTTTTACACAGGTCTTTATAGCATTTCTCAAGCTTTTTTTTGCCCAGTAGGATGTCGATATAGGTTTGTTCATCTGGAGGAGTGGATGGATTTTTAGTATTAGAAAGGGTCACTGAGACGTTAAGAAATTTCTTTGAAAAATCGTCATTTAAAGATGAATAAACGTTAGAGCTCATTTTTTTTTCACCATTATCCTGAAAGGTTATTTTGGTATGATATCAATTACTTAATAAAAAGAAGTAGTTTATTTTTTAAAAAAATAATTATGCATTATTATAGTCTTCAAAATTCTCTGTATTGATTTTCGCTTGCTTTGTTAATAATTATATAATACAATTAAATCTAATTAAAAAATAAAAACATTTTGAATTTATGTCTTCTTTGCAGTTTTCGATTCAAACGGTGTCTCCACAAACCTCCTACGCTGAATTGGTAACTTCTGTTACAAATTTAGAGAAAGTAGAACCGGCTGCTCAAGCTAGAGTGGGAATTTCTAAGTACTTCCTTAAAAAGATTAGCGAAGGGGTAAAAATCCTCTCAATAATAGAAAAAAAAGGGCTAGGAGCTGCTGCTTCTAATACAAGTCAAGGAAAAGCTGAAATTCTCGAAAAGGGGCCATTTCAGACCAACTTTTCGCAAGGACAGCTTTCAAACCCAGTAGAATCTTTAAAAACTAGAGTTTGCTCAACGCTGAATGCATATCATGAGATCCTAGATAAAGAATTTACGTTTCATGTTCAGCGATCTTGCCTTTCTGATCTATACTGTTGCCTACAAAAATTAAAAAACTGCCCAAGCGACAAGGTGGATTTTGAATTTGTGCGTGTTTTCCGTTCTTTGTCAAAAGGAGATCAAGATCTTTTCCATAAAGCCTTTAGAACTTTTGGAATGACGATAGACGAAGAGTGTTCCTTAATAGTAGAAAAACATCCTAAGCTTTTTGAGGCCTTGGAAGGTATTCCAAACTCTGAAGTCAAAAATAAACTTCAAAAAGAGCTTTTTACCACATTAAGAAAAGAAGTTTCTTTTAATGAAGGTGAGCTCTCAAAATTCGCCCATGACAAATTACCGAAACAAGCTGTTGTATTTGAATCCGTCTTATTAAATAAGTTAGAGCTGTTAACGACTGAACAGCAAACGGTTCTTTATAAGCAATTAAGAGAAATAGCGATTACTCAAGATCTAGTTAGTATTCAAGATTGGGACAAAGAATGGGGAAAATACAATATAAAATCTGACTATCAGAATAGTCCTTGGGCCTTTCGCCTTGTCAGAGGGTTAACCCTGATAGATGCAATGCATAGGGACGGTAAGTTCCAAGAATTGATAATTGAATATAATAAACAGTTTGGAGAAAAGGTCACTCGTCGTCTTTTTAAGTACTGTCCACTAGTCGATATTCTTCGGAAAGGAGAATTGTTTGTCTTTGCAAATGAGCTGAAAGCAGATTTAAATTCTCGGGCTCAACAGTTGCTTAGGTTACAACAACTGAAAGAGAACTTTTCAAAAAAGCATTCTAGTCTTAATTTAGCCTTGCAAGATCCGTCTCATCTTTTGCATAAGTTATGGGTAGAAAAAGAACTTAGAATACTTCTTTGCCCCAAGGTGCATTCTGAAAAAGAATTAACAATACAACAGTCACAAATAACAGAGCTATTTGATTGTTTAGAATGTTTGCAAAAAGAAGAAATGGACAGCACATCTACTGAGATCCTTTTGGAAATGATTTTAAAGAGATTCTCTTTCCACCCAAGGCAGGATCAGATCTACGGTCAGGTTAATCTATATGAAATCAAGAAGAGAGGGGTGGAACTAGCGCTAAAAAAAGCTGTTAAGGTCTCCGAGCATAGTCGTTGTAAGAATGTATATTCTATCTGTGCTGAGGATTCTATTACGATTGGAAAATTTAAGCCAAATCCTTCAGATGTTGTCGCCAAAGAGGTCAGAGGATACGTCTGCGATAGCATTTTTGCCTTTGGAATGACGCCTCCAACGGGTTTTGCTAAGCTGAAGGTTGACAGCTTAGTAACCTCTTTAAAACAATCGTTTCAGCTGGTGAGCAATAAAATTTACTATGCAGAAATGTGTGATCAATCTGGCGAGAAGACTTTGGCAAAGCTTGCTTTCAAAGAGACAACTGAATTATACAATCAGGCCTTAGATCATCTCAAAAAATTCCCTGAGGAGATTCAGAAGGAAATTCAACGGCTCTTTGAATTACGTAATGCAAAGAATTTACACAATCAAACTTTGAATAACGATCGTGTAACCGCGTGGCATTTGGCTATAGATGATTTTTTCAATTCAGAAGCTCTTTACTTTTATAGAGAGAATAATCAATTTGAGTGGACTCAGGAGCTTGGTAGCATTCAAAGCTGGATTAATGAACCTTCTCAACGGGTGATTGATTACATCGTTAGTAATCCGATGGCGGGTGACATGTTAAAACAGCTTCCTAAAGCATATGTCCATTTATATTGTCTTCTAGGGCTTATTAAAGGAAGCGAAGATGGTTTTTCCGGAAACGCTTTAGTGACCTTTGCTGAAGGTGGAGGCATTAAAAAAATTCAAGAGTTCGATGATGAGAGGTCGCTACCTAAAGAAAATAGCTGGAGTAATTTCAGGATATGGCAGCTAGGCCTTCCTCAAGCGGACCTTCCTTTTGACCGGACAACGATGACAATATTCTCAAGGCTAGATATTTTAAAACCACTATTCTCACTTAACAATTCAACAACCCCTCTTATCGATAAACAGTCAATAGAGGCACAACAGCAGAGAATTTTAAAATTGATCTCAATCTTTAAAGATGAACTACGAAAGGCAGTCTCCACCCTTACACCTCGCAAACTGTTTTTTTTATTGTCAGATGGAGAAGCGAATTTCAATTATTGGCATAATGACAAACAACTTAACCCTTGGGTTGTATTTGAATATTGTACAGGCGAAGTGGGTAGGGGTGGTTATTTTTTTATTGATCAAGGAAGTCCCGATGTGCTCAATGCCAACTTCGAAAAACTGTATGATGTTGAAGGAAAATCAAAGATATTGTTCGATGCTATTAAAAAGGAATATCCTAAAGTTCGTTTAGTAGTCAAATTTGATGCAGGCTTTGGGAATAACCTATTTATTAGAGGAGCTCTTCCAGGAATTAGCTGGGAAAATGGTTGTCAGTTGCGATGTATCGACCCCAAGACATGGATCTTTGAGAGTGTACACGAGGTTGTAGAAGGGGAATATAAAATTTATCTGAATAACCAAACCGAAGAAGAGTATAAGCATAACCGCGTTATTCTGGTTAACAGCAATAAGTCGAAGGTTGTCTGTCCAACTTTTCCTAACTTTTCTTGAACCAGTTCGGGTTTTACAGACTTCCTGCGTACTCAAAAAGAGCTTTAGCTCGGTCGCCATCGGGTATTAATTCTCCTGTTTTAGACTTGTTTAGAAAAGCAAGCTCTCCGCATCGCCAAGCGTTGTCTTGGATCTCATTCCAAAATTTGGGGCCTTTAATATGATAAAATATTCCAAAGACAGCTTCTCGCTGATTGAGAGTCAGAGAAGAGAATTTCTTAAGTGCTTGAGCTGATTTCCCATCTCGAAAATGGCGTGCAATTTCAATAAATGGCTTATGTTTTTCGCTTGGAACTAAATGCCATTGTTTTAGAGCTCCCTCCATAGAAACTGTGAAGAGCTGGCCATCCTGATAATTCATGGAAACAATTGTCTGGCAATGCTCTTTAAATGAGGATAGACAGCTCTTTTTTTCTAGGTCCCAGAGCCGAATTTCGCCTTCGTCGCTTCCAGAGAGAAGATAGACACCATAAAATAACAATAAAGAAGTTACCATATATCGATGTCCCTGAAGAAGGTCTTCAATTTGCTTATCTGAAATATTAACAAGGGCAATCTGCCCATTGGGCTTGCCTGTGTTTTCTGTAACTCCGATGATCAAATAGTCTTTGCTTAAAGTGATACAGCGCGTCCGATAATTGCCCATAGGAATCTCATCAACGAGATTTAGTTCGGGTAATTTGTAAAGATGTACGTGGTAGTCCTTACGTTGCTTGTTTCCTAAGCCAATAAAAAGGGTTTTGTCGCTGTAGTAGGCGCATTGGATATTATCTGATGGTTCTTTTATTAAAGCTGTCGTTTTCGTCTTTTCCCATGAATCCCATTTGAAAGAATGAAATTCACCTTCACTGGATATGCTACATAGACAATCCGAATCTTTAAATAGAAGGATCGCGGGAGCAATTTTATTAATTACGTGCGTGATAGTTTTACTGTCCAAGTCCCAAATTCGGACTGTTTCATCATAACAGGAAGATACCACATGCTTATCAATGAGTGCCAGTTGGCTTACAGAACGCGCATCATGCCCTTGAAGTGAAAAGAAAATCGATGGATCATTTCGATTATATACTGAAATGATGCCGTTCGACCCACCTATGCAAAAAAAACCTCTATTGACATCCAGGCACCAAGCTCTAGTACATTTGTGGTTGCGGTAGGTATGGTAACAAATGAATCCTTGTTCTAAATTTTTGATCGACAATTTGAAATGTTTTAAGGCTATTTGCCAATTGTCAATCGCATTAGGAATGTGCTGCTTTGCAAAGTGTTTCCAAAGTGCAGGTTCTTTAACTAATATTGACCAGTGTTTACAGCTTAAGGCTATAGAAGGGATAGCTTTTATTCCTGATAGAATAAAAATTGCGATCCAAATTTCTTTTGGAATAGTCTGAATCGGTTTTAAGATTTCAGTACGATGAATAACTCCAATTTCATTGACTGCTGACATCCACTGCCTAATGGATTAATTTTTTTATACAAATCATGAGCAGCGATAGGACTTAATGTAAAATTAATATTTGATTAAGAGTTATTAACGGATTCAGGACTTGTCGTTTTATTGCGAAATTTTGTACAAAAAAGTCCAAAAAACAGACAGAATCTGAATCCGTTTAAATCTCTATGAATCCATGTCAACAAGGGGATTGTTAAAGTCCCAAGAATAGAGTGTTCCATCTGTAAACGATGCTAAAAGACATCTGTTCCAGATAACCATAGATTCCACCGCAATTCCTTTATCATTATTCAAGCTTGTTAAACATATCCATGTGTGAGGATCCCACACTTTAATCTCGCCATCCTCTGCACCTGTTAGACAGAAGGTATGATTACCTATGTATTTTTGAAAGATGATCTGGACGAGTTCTTTTTGTGGAAAAATAGAAATTTTCCTTAGCTCTTTCTTTTCAGCTAGGTCCCAAACAACAATATTGCCTCGATTCATGAAAGGCTCAGAGCAGCCAATGAAAAGAGTGTCATTCCATATATTCCATGTGGTAGGCGACCTTATTTGAGTATGATACATGGATGTTTCATCATTTGACCAATTAGTTGTTGTCATTTTGCCATCTGTTTCCAGAAAAATAATATTATCTCTCCATTTAAGAGGTTGCAGGTTTGAAGAGACTTCGCAGTTAAACTCTTTAACCAATTCTAAAGTGTCTAAATGCCTTACTTGGCTAAACCCAAATTGGTTGACGTGGAACAATGATTGGTGATTTATAAAAATTGAGCTAATACCTTTTTCATCATCATCAAAATGGAGCTCTATTTTTTCTTCGAGAACATTAAAGATATAAGTTTTCCCATTCTCCATCGCTATAATGGCTCGATTTTGACAAAAACCAATGTCAGTAGGTGTTCCTTCAAGCTTTTTTATTTGAGCGCATTTATTAGGTTGCATTGCGTTCGAAATCCATAAACCCTTTGTTTGAGAGCCGATAAAGAGGTATTGCTTGAAGACTTTTAAAACTTTAGCGCTGAATTTTTTTGTGTTATTTAGAAATGTCTTTGGTAGCGGTGCTACAGTCGTCAAAGCTTGTTTAAAGTCCTTGGCTTCTTTGCATTTGTCTATAAATGCCGTACGGAAATCTGTACTAGGGGCAACGTAAAAGAATGGTTCGAAAAACTTCTTCCATAAGATTTGATCGTCAGCTATTTGTTTCCAATATCGGCAAACTTGACGCATGTTTACAAGTTCATCATGCGAAAATTCGTTAAAAATTTTGAGCCAAATTTCATTTGGTAGAGAAAATTGCCCCTCTTGAGGAGCAGCAGTATATAATGAGGCAGTAGTAGGTTCTGTTGTGTCTGTTTTCGGTTGAATGAGCGTTGTCATATTTAAAAAATTAAATGATCTCCGTTTTAAAAAAATTGGCAATTGTAAGACAAAGATCTATTTATAATCTTTTAAAATATTAAGTAGTTAGACCTGTGCAGAAAAAATTATCGAGAGTTATAGATTTAATCTGATACAATTTTGTCTCTAAGAGACTGTTAACGGATTTAGGATTCGTCGCTTTTTTGAGAATTTT
Source organism: bacterium (assembly GCA_044227055.1). GTDB lineage: Bacteria > Chlamydiota > Chlamydiia > Chlamydiales > Rhabdochlamydiaceae > JBGAFT01. The sequence goes on along the minus strand of JBGAFT010000002.1, from coordinate 453,281 downwards.
TGGCGAATTGTCTTTTGGTTTGTTGGGGGTAATATACGAAAGTTGATATAACCCCCAACAAACCAAAAGACAATTCGCTCAAAAAGTCCAAAAAATCGACAGAATCTGAATCCGTTAACAGTCTCTAAAACTTAGAGAGTGTCTGCAAACTAATAACATGACGAATTCTTGATTTGCTGAAACTCTTTTATCCAATTGGAGTAATATGTCGATTGTTGGTGTTAATTATAAGACTTCTAATAATGATTATCCTGAAATTTTTTCTAGGTATTTAGAAAATCAAATGAAGATCAGTGAGCTAGCCCAACAGAACCTTACAGCCAATTCTGATTTTTTCGACAGTTTGCTTAAGGATAAAAACGGGTTGGTCTTTAATCAGAAGTTAGGTGCTGGTCAATTATATTTCAATACACTCAACCCAACACCTGTTGCTTGGCAATGTCCTGGGTATGATAAGCCCAGTGTCCCTTGTCTCTCAAATTATCAAGTCCAATGCGCTCCTCAGGGGATTATTCGTCTAGGAGCTAGCGCCTTAAAAGAAGTTCCAGAAAACGTCTTACAATCCTTAAAATTAACCCCTACTTCTCAAGATAAGAACATTGACTTGTTCTTTTTGATTTTTCGTGTACAGGGAGTATGCAGTCCAGATCACCAAGGCCGAATTAAAAATGGTCATTTTGCTGAACTGAACTTTGTCTTGCATCCTTGGATGTTCCAACATTTGCATCAACTACCAAAAGGGCATGATGTAAAAGGAAATCCGCCAATGGGGATTTTTCCTGAATATGGTGTAAGTCAATCCAATCCAAATGACAAAAATGTCTACCCGATCTGCATCAATGGGCTTTCTCCTCATGAGGTCATTGCACATCGGCATGACGACCATGAAGACGTTGCATTTTCTCCTGACAATGCCCAATTTTTAGTCGATTTGGATTGCCCATTTCAAACTTTTTGGGGTGCTGCAGAGTTTGAGGGAAGAAAGCTCATCTGCAAAGCATTGTGTATTTCTGATCCTGAAGGTATAGGAAACGCTCTGCTTTCAACCATGAAAAACTGCCTAAGTTTAAAGACCTTTCTTGATCGACTCGATAAAGATGTGATCAAAGAGATCAACGGCCCTTTAATTCCAGTGATCAAGGCTTTTGAAAACAACGAAGCTGATGCCTTAGAGAAATTCCTTAAACTACCTAAATTGCATAAAAACGGATGTTATAAACACACATGGATTGCTAAAGGCAAACCAATCAATATCCACCCTGATTTTGGAAGATGCGCTTTCTTAGGAGATAAGCAGATTGATGGGAAATTCCACTCCACCAACGAGCAAAGGGCTGCAATTCTCAAGACGCATCGCCAGGAATTGATCGATGTTCTGATCATGAACCAAAAGCATTTATTAAGAGCGCAGAACTTGGTTCTTAGTGATTCGGATAAAAAGATATTTCAAGCAGCGCGTATGGCATGCCTTGTCACAGACTATCAACCCATTTATGAAATGCTCGAAGCCCCGGAGGCCATTAGTAAGGTGCATGGAGCTATTTGGGCAATGAGAGGGTCTCCACAGAATATTCCAGACTTTGGGAAAGGCTACTTTGAGAAGCAAGCAACGCTCTTAGAACGTGCACAAGCGATTTTACTGACACTCCCTAGGATCTAATTCAAAAAAGTATTAGAGTGGAAAGTAAATACGAATCCGTTAACAGTCTTTAAGGGCCAGATGTGGAATCCATAATCTACTCAACTCTAGATTCCTATCTCAATTGGTGGAAGGTGAATCGGTTTGATGCTCTTGATCCGACTTTTCATGGTCAAGAGAGCTTTGCTCAAAAGATGTATGCTTTTGCCTCTGAACATCCTGATTGTTTTTCCCGTTCGTGTAAAGCAGGGCATTTTACAGCTTCGGCTTTTGTTATTTCTCCATGTGGGGGAAAAGTGCTCTTGAACTATCATGCAAAATTAAAAAAATGGTTGCATTTGGGCGGACATGCAGATGGAGACCCATTGCTTTATCGGAGCGCTGAAAGGGAAGTTTTTGAAGAATCTGGGATCAAGGAGATGGAATTTTTGCTGTTTTCCGAAACACCTATTCCATTTGATATCCATGTGCATTGGTTTCCCGAAACTCTTAAAGAGGCAGGGCATTGGCATTTAGATATTTGCTACCCCGTTCGAGCTATGCAAGAAACGATTGCAATCTCAGATGAATCTATAGATTTACAGTGGATTGATCGTGGGCGGTTGGCCCTGTATACTAAAGAAGAATCTATATTGAGAATGAATTTTAAAATAGACTTAATTATTAATTCGTTGGTTGATAATTAGTTAATTTGTTAATTGATTATAATTTTGTCGCATTTTAAAAATTGTTTAAAAGGCCTATTTATAGTAGACTATAGACCAATTGATTTTGAGGTCGAAGAGTGATTAACAAACAATCTTTTATTAGACGTTTTGTTTCCTGGACAGTGGATTATGGGTTTATTTGGGGCTCTTTGTCCATGGCCTCTAAAGTGAGCGTGTGGATCAGGCCTGAGGGGAAATTCGCTGGAATTGACCCCATCTGGTTTGGTGCTGCAGCCTTGATCTTAGTTTTTCCATTTAGATTGCTGTGTAAAAAAATATTTTCACAAAGCCCTGGTATAGCCCTTGCAGCTTCAGAGTCTTCTTCTGCACAGAAAATATTTCAATTATTGGCGCTCGTGGGATTTTTCTGCTTCGCAGGAATCCCTGAGCATAAGCAGTCTTCTTCTAATAATCTCTCTACTGTCGCTGTAGTGGCAGAAGGGTGGAAAGTTGCCACCGGCTCGGACCATCCCTTTAAAATCGCGTTTCCTGAAAGCCCCGCTGATGGCAAAGGGACCCTGCAGCTTCCAGGAAGAAACAATTCTCTTGATTTCAAGGAACTCCGCTCTACTACCGTGGAAGGAATAGTCTATTCTTTAAGTTATCTCGATCTTCCTAAACGATGGATGATCTTCCGTGCACACACAATTCTCGGTACAGCTCTTAAACTGATCTCAGAGCAAAATTTTCAAGCTGAGATTGTAGCCAACATTAAGACTGAGCACGGGGCCCATCCAGCAATAGACTTTATCATCAAAGAAGGGAATTCAAGACAGCAAGGGAGGATGATTTTAGTAGGTAATACTCTTTATAGACTGATGGTCATTACTCCAGAGAATGTCGAAATTGGTGAGCAACATGTGCAATCGTTTGTCTCTTCTTTTGAGGCTAAAACTCTCTCTTAATAAATGACCTATTGCTTAACGAAGGGCCTGTCGACTTTTGAGATTATTTTGGCCGCTAGGCAAAAGGTCTAATCTAGACACAATTTTTTTACTAAGCCTACGCTCTCTCAGCAAATGCCGAACATTCTTCATCTAAAGAGTCGGTGTTCGTATGTTGGTGAGGATATTCCAGTCGCGGGGAGAGAGTTTTAATCCAAAATACCAGTTTTTTTTCTGTGAGGAATAAAGAACCATGATCTATCCAGGCTTGGTTCAAATGGATATTTTGATGGGGGGCATAGCCTCTTTTGTGCCAAAAATCATCAAGTGGAATATAATCTTTTGGTTTTTTAGGGTCATGATCGTCTTTTTGCACAAAACAAAAGCCTATATAGTCAAAACTTCCCATCTGCATGACATGCTCTTCTCTTAAGTCATAAAAATGATGAGCCATCCCACGTCCCCGATATTCTTGCAGCAAAAGTGATTCACAAAAGAAATAAAAAGATCTGGCATTTAATTGAGCATCGATGATGGGCTTTTGAAATTCTGGAGAGGCATCCTCAAGAGGAATGCCTGTTGAGATCCCCACGATTTTGGATCCATCAAAGACGACGACAGCTATGGACTTTGGGCATTCGACAAATCTTTGCAAGTATTGCAGCTCATCTTCATAGGATCGCACTTGAAGATAAGGATACTCTCTAAGAACTTCTGCCCTTAGGCGAGCGATCGCAGGAAGATAACTTTTAATTGTTTTTCCATTGAAGACGCAAAACTTGATCCCAGATAGCATGATCTGTACCTCTCAATGCCGTTTTTTTTAATCGGAATTCTTTATGTGCCAACAACAAAATAAATTAAAGAAAAAAATCAACGTTGCCAACTAGGAGTATTCTATCAGCACAGAGGGAAAAGAGATGAGGGGGACGCAGGGGAAGAGCAATTCAGATCTCTTCTCGATATTGTTGAAAAGGGAACGATCTATTGCGGCATAAATGTCCGCACATAGGCATTCCCCCCTGTTCCGTGTTTTCTTCTGCGTACTTTTTGATTATTCTGTAGATTCGTGTATCTGCTCCCTTAATTTAGACAAGATTAAACTCAATGCCATATTATTTTCGCCTCCACGAGGGACGATGATATCTGCATGTTGCTTGCTTGGCTCTACAAACGCATCATGCATGGGTTTTACAGTCTTCAAGTACTGTCTTTTAATGCTCTCAAAATCCCTGCCTCTTTCATTCATGTCGCGTTCGATGCGGCGCAGCAATCGGACATCATCATCAGTATCAATAAAAATCTTCCAATCAAATTGATTTCTCACCTCAGGCATAGCAAACAATAAAATTCCTTCTACAATAATGACTCGGGCTGAATCAAACGGCCTTGTATTTTTTTTTCGAGTGTGGGTCACAAAGTCATATTCAGGACACTGTACTGACCTACCTGCTTTGAGCTCGAATATGTGATCGCGCAACAATGGGAAATCTAAAGAGTCGGGATGATCAAAATTGACGTTTGCTCGACCTTCATCACTTAAGTGGGAAAGATCTTTATAGTAAAAATCTTGGCTGATGAGAATGCTGTGCTCAGAGAGAGCTTCTTGAATCTTGTGGGCTAGAGTTGTTTTTCCAGATCCTGTGCCCCCTGCAATACCAATAATAAGCCGGTCTGCAGCAGAAGCAGTTGCTAATAGAACACAACTTATGAACGCTAAAACGAGTTTCATATCCCTCCTAAAATAGTTTTGGAAGGGGGATACCTTAACTGTTTATCATAAAAATTTCACTGATGAATCACTATGCTAAAAATTTTCCTCAAATAGTCAGAGCTTATAACTGCATAAAATGATCATTTGTAAAATGTAGAATGAGTTTCAAGAGAAGTCTCTTATATTTGATCCTGCTCAATTTTACTGCGGTATGAGCGCATGAATTCGACCATGAAGGTCAGGTTGTGGATCGTTGTGAGTGTCAGTACTGTCGCCTCTCTTGCTTTAAACAGATGATGCAGATAACCGCGGGTGAAGCGTTGACAGGTGTAACAAGAACAGGTCTTGCAAATGGGCTGAAAGTCTTGGGCGCAGCTGCCTTTAGTTAAATTAAGATTTCCACTAGCTGTAAAAGCTAGGCCATGGCGTGCAGCACGCGTTGGGTATGAACTATCAAAAGTATCGATTCCCAAGGGCAAACAGGCTTCAATTGACCCAAGGTCGCCAATTCCAAGCAAATGGATAGGTTTGTCTTTTGCGATCAGAGGGGTTGTGTAGGAGAGCATTGCGTTCATCTCCTCTTTAGTCTTACCCATGCTACCGCCGATGGCAAATCCGTCGAAGGGGAGGGAAGAAAGTTCTTTGCAACTTTTTTCTCTCAACTCCCGATGAACCCCGCCATGGACAACTCCATAAATAGCCTGATGCAAGGGATCTTTGAGATGCTCTGTAAGCGATCGTCTTTGCCAACGATGAGTACGGTCGAGTGAATTGGAAAGCACTTTTGGATCAATATGATAAGGAGGAAGTTCATCAAAAGGGATGATGATGTCTGCTCCTAGGTCTTTTTGGGCTTGAATCGAGGTTTCAGGGGTCAATAAAACCTTGCTTCCATCTCTATAAGAGCGAAACAAGACACCTTCTTCGGTGATTTTAAGAACGCTGCCATCAGTTTTTTTCGTTCCTTTGCTTTTCAGTTCATCAGCGACAGATCCATAAGCCAAGCTGAAAACTTGAAAACCACCAGAGTCAGTGATGATCGGCATGTTGCGATTGATGAACTTGTGAAGTCCGCCAGCGCGCTTTACCGTCTCTGTGCCTGGTTGTAGCAACAGGTGATAAGTGTTGCAAAACATTAGTTCTAAGCCGATTTCCGATACCATAGTGTTATCTAGCGCCTTTAGTGTCCCATTTGTCCCAACGGCTACAAAATTCGGCGTATGGATTACTCCATGGGCAGTATGGATCTTGCCTAGACGGGCAGCAGATTTCTTGGATTGATAGAGGACCTCAAAGGAAAAATTAGCCATGTGAAGAGTCCTCTTTGTGGCCTTGAAGTTCGGGAGATTGGGTTGGTGGGAAAATCTTTCTGGAAAACAGCGCAAGAGGACTGATACACAAGATCACGAAAACTTTAACGGCAAAGCTGACAAGGATGATGTGGTCTAATCTTCCGACTAATCCCCAAAGACCAATAATGCTGAAAAGGAAGGTATCGATTGCTTGGCTTATAGAAGATGTGATGCTATTGCGCCAAAAGAAAGAAAGGGAAGGGATAGATTGTCTAAGTGATCCGAAAAGCTTGCGGTCACAAACTTGAACAATTGCAAAAGAAAACAGGGAAGCAAACAGAAGCCTTGGGGCTGCTCCTAGGATCAATGAGAATGCCTCGTGGCTATTATCATATGAACTTGGGATATAAAGGAGATGGAACTGGCTCATTGCGATGAAAAACAGCATAAAATAAAGGCAGATCCACCCAGTTTTTCTGGCACTATCTTTACCGAAATATTCTTGTATTAAATTGAGACCGAACATCGAGCCGATGGCATAGCAGTCGCTTGCTGTGACGTGAAATCCAAACAGTTCGACTTGCTTGAGGACGAACATATTGGCGAGCATGGCTTGAATAACAACCCATACACACAAGGCTTCTCGCCCCCATCTTAGAGCGCCAAGTCCAAATAGAATAATTGCAAAAAGATGAAAGAAAAAGACGAATTCGTTCATGGAAGTGAGGTCGTTTTATTGTAAAGGTAGATTATAGTATCAAGGGGAATAGAAGAAAAGAGTTAACTCTTTGAAAGAAAGAACTTTATAGTTTAGCTTTTCAGTTTTTAAGTAAATAATTATAAATTAATTGCAAATAATGTATAATATGTTAAAAGAGATTTTAATTAAATTCATAATTATAGCATTAATAATGTCGGAGTTTTATTTTAAATCCGAAAAATTGTTTTTATTAAGTTATTGATGTAGAACGAGTTAATTTGTGAGTTTTTAAAACTCATAATTCACTCAACGAGTAAAAAACTTTTTAAAAAAATATTTTAGAAATGTAGATGTTTTGAAGTTACCTAAGAACTTCAAAAAGTTAATAAGTTTAGTAATGATCTATTAATAACGCTATCTAGTTATAAACTGGCGAAATGAAAGATTGTTGTGTTTGTATAATTTTATAATAAAATTTGGTGAATTAATGTCTGTTAATTTAAAGTTTGAAGATATTAACGAATTTAGCTGTGTTAAGGAAAAAACTTTTACGCAACAATTAGTTAAGAAACCAGAAATTCTTTTTAATGATGCTGATTTTAAAACAAAGTTTCCGGGGCTTAATGAGTGCCACTGTCCACTTCTTGACCGTGTAACTCATCCAGAATGGCGGAAGACATTAGAAAATAAAGTGATTGAGTGCATTAGTGAACAAGGTTTGGATCAGACTAAGACGTTGCGGATTGCAAGTGTTGGCTCGGGAAGTTGTTTCCAAGAGCTTGTTTTACTGACAAAACTTTTGGACAAAGGTTTTACCGATATTCAATTTATCCTAATTGATCCTGTTTATGTAAAAAAAACAACGACCCATGAACACATAGCCGTGGAGTCGTTTAAATCCTTTATCAAGAGTGAAATATCTTCAGATTATCCAAAAGCCAAAATTGATATTGAAGTCCAAGGGGACTTTGAAGAATACCTTCAGCAAACTGCCAAAGAGAACCAACCACATGCTTTCCTTCTGATAGATTTGTTTGATGAAGGATCTACTGGAAAGACCGTTTTTGAAGAATGCATGCCTGTATTGGACAGCTACTCTAAGTTAATTGACAAAAAAACAATTATTGCTTTTTCAAAATTCGAACCTATGTCTACAGAAATCGGGGTTGGTGGAGCTTCTGTCTGCTCAATATTGTCCTTACAAAGTTATAATTTATTCAAAATGCTTAATAAAGTGAGAAAATTTGCGCCCCCAAAGGAAGCAATTAGTTGCCGGATGAAATTTTTCTCTTTTGAATATAAAGAACAACCTAATGGTTCAATGGCCTTTGGCTATTATCCAGTATAGCCCGTAAATAGACCTCCTGCGTAACTAAGGCATAATTACAAACGAGGTCTAATCTTTCCTCAGGCAATTTCAACCCAAGTTTTGGTTTGAAATAGTTCTCATAGCACGCCGACAGATGCGCTCAGTTTCCTTGCTTTTTGACATAGTCTTCCAATGATTACATAGCTCAACGACCCATTGAGGTTGAGATTTAGAAGCATCATTGAGCCAATTTGCAACAGAATCTTGCACATACTTGATTGGATCTGTTTTTAAAGGTTCTAGAAGTACTCTCCCTTTTTCAGGATCTAACTTGAGTTGTGTCAGATGTTCGCACCATACCCCTCTTGGTCGAGTGATCTCAATAGCATAGCGTCGTAAGTTTGCAGAAGGCTCGCTAGTCCATGGAAGGAGTAGTTTAAGGGATTGGTCGAGGTTTATAGCGATTAGAGGGCGAAGCGCCATCCATGCCCATTCTCTGACACCTGCGTTAGGGTCATCAGCAAATCGTTGTATTTCTTTGAATTTTTCCTTCAATCCCAACTTAGACGTTTGGGATAAGGCATAAGCCGCCCAAGCTCTCACTGTGTCAGAGTTGTGGCCCGCAAATTTCTCATATGCTTTAGGCCCAAAATGTTCGAGAATTAGTTTTCCTCCAAGTGAGATCTTGGATTTAATTCCACCATCTCTGATCGCTTCCATAGAAGAAATTGCTTTTTCACCCACTTCTGGTGCCACTGCTCTTAATAACTTGGCATGATCGACCACAAGGGCTTCGGCAAGCGTGATGGACTCGATGGACCCATTATCGAGCTTTTCTTTAATGTCGGCGGGTACATCGACGCGACGTAGTGCTCCTTTTCTTTTTTTCATAAGTCCTATCGTTTCACAAATGTGGGAATGGCATCAATATGCCGCGACCGGTTTTCCATGTGGTCAAATTCTGCAACATTGATCTTATAGCCCTCTTCAAACTTATTTAACAGTTCTTTTGGGGTAAATGCTTCGTTATGGCGGTTCGTTGAGATATTCACCAGATTCATCGGAATATTGATGCATTTTGTATGATCAAAACACAGACCGACCTTTTTCATTTTTGCCCTTAAGTTCCATGCGCTCTCCAACGTATTGGGATTGCGGAACTGGATCTTTTCAAAATCGGGGCGAATCTCACTTTTGCGATAGAGAACTAGATCAACGCTATTTGGATAGTTCCAGTCTGCTTTGCCTTCTGCAAATTGCCAAGCATTGATCCCTGGAGCGACTGTATGTAAAGATGGCAATGGTTGGTCTTGGCTCAGCATGTAGCAATAATCTAAATTTTTCCCATGGGAGAGATAAAAACCATAGGCATGGGTGCGTCGCATTGCATCAACACATGTTTTAAGATCGACCTCTTCTTTCATAATTTGGTCATCAACTGCAAAAAGAATATAAGAGCTATCGGAATATTGAAGGTCCAATGCAGCCTTCATGACGTTCTCTTGAAAATCTTTATGAGGTTGTGAGGATTGTTTAATAAAAGCGACATGAGGAAAGGTCTTTTCAACTATTTTATAGGCTTCAGTGAACTCTTCACTGTCACTACGATAGATCACTGAGATCTTTTTTAGCGGCTTTAGATAAGTCTCGACAGATTCTAATAGAGCATAAAGCTGGAGGGGGCGATGATAAGAGAAGATAACAAGATCGACAGCAGTATTTTCCTCTGATGTTTTGAGATCTGCCAAACAAGAATAAGGAGTTGCACCGCGGATCAGATCTGCGCAGCTGCTCTGTTTGTTGAAGTTGACAATGTGATCGCTTATTGGATTTTGTCGATTGTATAAGTACAAGATATCTTTGACAAATTCGGCTCTATCTCCAGCCATTTCGAGCATCGGCAACATCATGGCCAAATCCCATCCCATTGGATAAAATTTCCCTTGATGAAGTAGGTCGTGAAGTTGAATTTTTTTGAATAGTCCTGCGTAAAATGTTCGTAAATGAGAGGAAACCCAGGGATGTGTGCGGATCTTGTTCTTCGTAATTAGATTCTGAGGGATCGCTTCGCACTTTACAGGATATTGAGTGTAGCTAGGATAATCAAGAAAGCTGCCATATGTCATCCAAACATCTTTTCCTGAGTAGATTTGGTTGAGACGGTCTAAAACCCCTTCATGGGCTAAAAAATCATCCCCATCAACTGTGACGATGATTTCTTCATCCGGACAGCTATGGACGGCGTTGTATATGTTTGCAAGAGCCCCTTTGTTATGTTCATTGCGAATTAAAGTGCAGCGATTTTTTAAGGGAGAACCTTCAATGATTGATTGAACTTTATCGAATGTGTCATCTTTAGAGCAGTCATCGATGTATATGACGCGAAAATTATGATAATGTTGGGATAGTACCGAGTCGAGGTTTTTTTTACAGTAAGCGCTATTGTTATAAGAGGGGATAACGACTGTGATTGGTTTTTCCGCGATGACAGTAGATACTCTTTTCGAGGGAGCTTTTGCATTTTGCTTAGAGGTGAGCTTGGGCCCGAAGCCAACAGTTATCAGAACGAGCAAGAGAGCAGTGTAGCCTAATAGATGTTTCAGCTTGATTTGACGCATAGGGCTTTTTTCCTCTTTTGAAAAAGCGATTTTACAATAGACCTCTTGCGTAACTAAGATTCTGTCGTTATCGACTTCATAGTGCAGGGGCAATATACGAAAGTTGATATTATCCCTGCAATTTGAATCGAAAAGCGTCCAAAATAATCTCAAAAAAGCGACGAATCCTGAATCCGTTAACAGTATCTAATATAAGAAAGGTTAATTTTGTCCGTGCACTGGGGAAGTGGGGGTATTATTTACAATTAGAAAAAAGTAAGCCTGTCTTATAAGAGTTTCATGATGATCCTAAAAGAGATGTGGCTACAAAGTAAGGTTCTGTCGAATTTCAGGACCGAACAAAGTGCCGAATTTTATACAAAGAGATAGAGAAAAGCGACGAGCCTCTCTTTAAGTCTGCGCGGAGCGAAGGATGTCCTCTTTTGATGTCCATTCAGCATAACGCATATCAAAATATTCAGCAGCCTCAGGGATTTTTTTATGGATCCATTTATGTAGCTTAAGTATTTCGTAGAACATCTCGCGCTTTTGGATATATGTTTTCTTTAGATCATCATTGAAATAAAATGAGCTCTGGTCAAATTCTACAACATGGTTGTCAATGATCCCAAAGTTGCGTTTGAAGATAGGATCTCTATCACCAATCAAAAGGTGAAAGCGTTTATTAAAGAGCTCAAAAAGAGAGTCGATGATTTGATAAATGGAATTTAAATCATGTGCTTCTTGCAACTTTCTAAGCTCAGGATAGAGGTGAATAGCTTTTTTCTGGACAATGAACTCATAATCATCAAGGGAAATTTTGTGTTGAATCCCTATGCGATCAATTAGATGAAGAGTGCCAAATTGCCCCTTCGTTTTATTTAAATGGATATATTCCATACCTGTTTCTGCTTTTAAGTGATCATAAGCAATTTTACAGCTATTAAAGATCCCTTGCAGCTTATCTTGGTCTCCACCAGAAATTTTAAGTCTGAGGTGATGCCATCTAGGAGAGAGTTTGATTTTGTTGAGGAAGCTATCGGGGCGCATATGGTGGTGCTTAAAGAATTTGATCACATGTTGTCCATCAGCACTTAAAAATGCGTAACATTGACCACCAGATCCTAAAAATTTATAGGGTTGATCAAGGGCGCTTTTGAGAGACAGAAGATCTTCATTTGAGAGCTCGGGCGATTCCCAATCTGGATTGAAAGTGAGGGAGGACTGAATTTTAGATAGCTGAAAACCCTTGGTCTGCATGTGACAGAAGCGTTCGATAGCAAAAAAAACACATATTGCCAGAGCAAACTTCGCTATTATTGTGCGCATTTAAAGCACCGAGGCTAGTTTTTGTTCAAAATGTTCCGACAGAGTAGGGTGATGCTCGAGTAGCCAATCCTTAAGCTCTAGAGTTTCAAAAAACAATTCTTGCCGAGTTTGGTAAGATTTTGCGAGGTGGGGATTTAATCCGTATGACCCGATATCGATCTCAACTGCTCGGTTACCGATAAAACCGAAGTTTCTACGAATAAGTGCATCGGAATTCACTATCCCATTTTGCGAACGATTGACGATCAATTCAATGATAGAATCGATTGATTCATAAGCGCCGTTGATGTCGTTTTGCTGCATCAATTTATTAAAATGGTCATAGACGAGTTCAGCTTTTAATTGGATAGCGAATTCTAGAGAGTCCGCGTCAAAATGATGGGCAATGCCTAAATTATCCACTAGGGTCAAAGATCTATTTAAATGGTCCGTTTTTTGTAAGTGGATATAAAGAACACCAGTCTCTTTTTTGCAGCGGGAATAGGCAATATGGCAGCTTCTTAATATAGAAAAGACCCTTTTCTCTCGTTCAAATAAAATATTGCTGCGAAGAGGTTCTAAGAATGTAGGAAGGATGAGCGAGCGAATGAGCTTTGAAGGTAACCAAAAGTGGTGGTGTTTGAAGAGCTTTAGCACAACGCTGCCATCTTGACTCATAAAAACATAGGATTGCACCCCTTTTCCCAGAAAATAAAAAGGGTTATCTAAATAAGGCAGGATGGCCTGCTCTTCTTCGCTTGTCGGAAATGTCAACGTGTTTTCTTTGGGAACATAAGGGACGTCTGCATAAACTTTATTGACCCGAAAACCTTTCGTCTGATGGTAACAGAACCGCTCAATACCGAAAAATAAAACGACGAAAGTAACTATTTTAAAAAGAGGGTTTTGGAAGATCTTCTTCATTTTTATGCATTTTTGATTTGAGCCGACGTGCAAAATAATCCCTCACTTCTGGGAAATGCACATTGAGCCATTCGTTTAAACTCGTACAGATACGCAAGAGTTCCTTTTGGTATACATTGGGGTTGGCGATCTCTGGATCATACGAAAAAGGTCCTAGGTCTATTTGCACCGGGTTGCCATCGATATATCCGAGATTTGTCCTAATCAGCGGATCGTTATCTCCAATCCCTAACTGGCATCGCTTTTCTAAGTAATTGAGTAGAGCATCTAAGGCGCATTCCGCTTCTTCAAAAGATCCCTTTTCTCTCAATGAGCTAAGGTAAGGATATACAAGCTCGGCTTTCTTTTGAACGAGAAATGCCAGAGTGGCTGCAGGGACTTTGTATTCTCTCCCCATAGAGTCTACAAGGTGAAGAGATATTTGTAGTTTTCTGGACGGGCCCAGGTGTGCATAGACGATTGCAGAATGATCTTTTAGGTCGGTACAGGCTATGGCATAGCTATAAAATGTTTTATTTAATTTCTGAGTGTTGTAGTCGATTTTTTGTTTTACAGATGGGATTTTTGGTAGATATTTGAGAACCTGTAACCGGCGGTAATAATGGTTGTTGGGAATTTTAAGGATGAACTGCCCGCATTCGGATTGGAAAGCAAAAGCTTGCTTCCCTTTTGCCAAAAAAAAGAATTTTTTCTCTAGGATGTCTAGCGGCGCATCGTTAAATTCAAAAGAGGTAGGACTGTCGGGCATGTTGCGGGAAATAGCCCAAGGATGAAACCCATGATTGAAATGCAAAACGACGCGAAAGATCGCAACCGTCAGTACAAAAGGTGCAACCCTAACGCAAATCTTCGGTATTTTGGATCGAAGCAATTTTTTCATCTAATATGGGGATAAGTTGGGGATGATTGTGATGCAGCCAGTTACGGAAGCGTTCGGTGATATTGACAACATCCTTTCGATACACTTCAAAATGGGTCCGAGAAGGATCTTTTTGCAGTCGTCCCACGTCGATAATAATTGCTTTGCCATCTGCGAAAGCAAAATTTCTTTGAATTTTTGCGTCGTCGTCAAAAATCCCTTTTTGAGAACGTGCCACAATCACATCGACGATCGAGCGAACAGCATCTGCCGCCTCATTTTGTAATTGTTGCTCTATTAACTTATCGAGGTGGGCATAGACCATTTGGCCTTTTTTCTGCACGATAAAATAGTACTGGTTTAAGTCTAAAGTATACTGGATCCCGATCTTGTCGCGAATAGAGACAAAGGGCATCATTTCATCTGAGGAAAGTGTATGAATGTAAACCAACCCACTCTCATCTCTTAGATGGGTATAAGCTAAAGAATAGCTGTTGAAATCTCTGAGGAGCTTGTGTTTGCGTTTTGCCAGTTTTTTGTTCCATCCTTTTTTGATAGCATGAGGAACTGGAAGATTGCGCCACCATGGATTTGGATCTCTGCGGTGTAGTTTGAAGAACTTGAGCACATACTGGTCATCTGAAGAAGCAAATACATAGCACTGGCCGCCAGCATTCAAATAGCGGAATTCTTGATTGAGGATACGAATTAATTCCTCATGCTCCTTTGGTTGCAAAGGGGGCATATTATGTACTAGGGATATAGGAATTTTCTTAGAAATATGGCTTAAAGAAAATCCATCTGTAGCGCGTTCGCACCAAGAAGGGACCCTCCAAGCCAAAAATGCACATAAAAGGATTGCGAGACTTTTACCCAAAGGTTTCATAAAAAGAATGAATTTGGTTTTGTTCACATCGGACCCTGAGCTATTTGTTGAGCCAAATACTCTGCCAGATCAGGATCTTTAGATTCCAGCCATTGGTGCAAGTTGTCTGTGACATGGATGATAGTATCCCGGACCTCGTCCTGTTCGTAGGGCTTTTCCATTTTGCGGAATCTTCCAATATCGATTTGGATTGCTTGGGTGCCCACAAACCCGAAATTTGTATTTAGGTCTGGATCTTTATCAAAAATGTTCTTCACACAACGAGATTTAATGAGCAAAACCAAGCTATCTAAAGCATGCTGGATAGAATTTTTGTCACCTGCTGTAAGCCATTTTTCTAGAGTAGGGAAAAACATCTCGGCCCGTTTTTGTAAAATAAAATTCACTTTATCAGCATTTAGAATGTGTGTGATCCCTAGAGGATCAGTGATCTCAATAGTTGAGTTTAAAGGATATTGGTTGTCGAGATGGGCGAAAATTACCCCTGTTTCTTCTTTTAGTTCACTCGCTGCCAAGGAGTAACTGGTATAATCTTTGATCTTTTTTTGATTTTTTTTGAGGATTTTTGCATCGCGAATGGCACTTAATGGAGGGGGCAAGGGGAGTAATGTGATGATTGCTGGAAGGCGGAATTTTCGATGGCCAAAAAATTTAAGGACATACTGACCATCCTCTGAGATGAATGCAAACGATTGCACCCCTTTGTTCAAATAACGGAATGGTTGTTTTAAGATCTGTTGAACTTCTTGCACGTCATCTTGCCTAGGTGGGGAAAGGCTAGTGGTTACCAAGAGTTCCCGAGCACATAGGATGTTGGGGACAGAAAAACCACGTGTCTGTTTATAGCAAAACCTCTGCAATCCGTACACCGAAGCGCATACGATGACGATCCTTAACGTAATTGATAACAATTTGCGTTTATTCATTTTTGGCCGTTCGTAGGGATTTTTTGCCCTTGAAGGTTATGTTAACCAAACCTCTTAAGGGGTGTCTACAAAATAAGGTAAGGTTGATGCCAAGCTTGTTTGATCATCAGGTTATTTTCTGAATCCTGTCCATCCTATCGCTTGCGATCCTTCTTATCTTGCTATTTAAGAGAACATGATTTGCAGGTTCACAAGCGGCAGGATACGCAAACGAATTCTCATGCGTATCTTATTTAATTTTAGCAACTTATGTGCCCTGTTCTAAATAGAAACGTCACTTTTGATAACCATAAGTTATTGGTAATCAAGGCGTGACATTTCTATTTAATGAAAAGTTGACATTTCTAGAATACGACTACAAATAGATTTATTGGGGTTAGAATAATTTCAAAGTTGTGTATAATATCACCAATTTATGAATGCTATTTTAGTTAGAAATTATAATAATTATTTACCATCGCAGTCTTCTCCTACTGAAGACAAAACCTCAAATCATTTGTCTGAGAAAGTTCAAGCAATTTTCCAAAACAAAGCATTTGTTATTGGTTGCATGGCTCTTGCTGCAAGCGGAATTGCTCTTTGCGCTGGTGTCGTCCCCTTAGCTTTAGGAAGTGGTGCATTTGCCGTTGCCTCGTTTGTTTATGCTCGATTCCAACAGCAAAGCACTCATGACAAGGTTCAACTTCTTCATACACTGATATCGACCGCTCCTCCTCCTGTCGCATCCCTAGCAAAAAAGATCGAAGCAATCGCAGACAGCGCCGTACTTAAATTCCCTCAAAGCATCGATTATTATGGCTTTCATTGCGATCTTTCGAAAATGTCTGATCTCGTACGCACTGATTCCAAAATGCGAACAATTTGGGATTCCTTTTTAAAGAAACTCAATGGATCGTTGGTTCAATATGCATCGGGAACGACAGTACGCCTCAAGGCCCAGCTGCATATTGAACGTACACATTCAATTTTCCGTTTCCCACCGACAAGTTCTTTTATACAGCCAAATGCTCCTGATCTAAACACTGTCTTGAAAGAGATCGAGGCGATTAGCTTAGAATGTTTTGGCGACAGTTATGGATGCAATCCAGAATTTCTAAAGGAACTTATTAACTCTTCTTATGGAAAAGTGATCGTAACTAGAGATGGACAAACAGGACGTGTACTAGGATTTATGGTTTATAGAATTGAGGGTGACCTTAGCCAGAGAAAATTGCATATTACAGCTCTTGGAAGACGGGCTGAAGCTGCTAGAATCCAGATTGGCGAAAAGCTCTTTGCCCAGTTTTATAACCAGGACCTTTCTCATTATAAATCCGTCGAATTAGAAGTAAGAGAGAGCAACAAGGCCGCTCAAGCGCTTTATCGCTCTCAAGGCTTTAACTTTGAAAGAATCATCGCCAATTATTACTCATCCCCAAGAGAACATGGGTTTTTGATGCGCTTGAACAATCCTCAAGCAAATGTTAGGGCAGTTTAAATGCACTTTTTCCTGCTTGAGCAAGATTTCATTCCTATTTACTCACTTCCTAAGACTTCTTTTTGGCAGAAGAATAGATGCCGTTAAAAATCCTCAGAAAACCGATAAACTCTTACTTGTTGACACTCTATTAAGCTTCCATCTTTGATAATTGTGTTTTAAGAAGCTCAATGGTTTTATTATAGACCCACTCCTTTTCTAAAATTCCGTACTTGTGGGAGAGGGCTTTTATTTGTTCGTTATATTCTTCTGAAATTAACTTTTCTTTGTTTGTCTCAAGTTCGTCAAGTTTTATATTAACGGGCTCAAGAAATTCCTCGAATTCCTTTCTGTAATCATTTTTTAATTTCTCAACCCACACTTCCTGCTCTATAAAATACTCCGTTAATTTTGTTAAATCTTGCCATGCATTTTCAACAAATGCTATTGCATTATTTAGATCTTCTTTTTTGATAGCGGAATAGACGAAAAAATTCATGCTTTTCAATGTAGGGAGGTTTAACACATCTTTTAACATTGTTTGAAAACCTAGATATACTTCAACTTCATCAGCCTGTGGATGACTTTTCATAAAGTTTTTAGAAAACTGATTCAGTAATTCTAGGGCGAATCCTGATTTCATTAACGTAATAAAATTGCCGACTGATTTATCTTTAGACTCCAGGATTAGCTTTTGAAACTCTAAGTAGTTAATAGGAGACGCAGCTCGGTCCACGCAAGACTCTAAAGCGCCGATTAGGAATGCTTTAAATGTGTCAAAGTATCTTGGATTATTTTTTGCAAAAAGTAAAATTCCAAGAACTCTGCTAGCAAAGAAAGGGCGTGTGTTTTGATTAGTAAATTCCAGCGTTGATTTCAAGCTATTGAGCCATTGAAGGGTGTTTGCATAAAGTTCATCATGTCCAGAAGATTTTAACCATTCGAGATTGAAATTTTTGAAAGTTGAATCATTAGATGCTGTTATGAATACATCTAAAGGGTCGTTTGTATTAACTGTAGATTGAGGGTTTTGAAGAACTTGAGAAGTTTGTAAGTGGATAGCTGTCGTTGTATTATGCGCGTTGACTGTTGGCAGCCAAACCAAATCGCCATGGGAATTAAGTTGCGGATTTGAGTTAGATAATAGACTTGTTGGTAAGCTTGTTAAATAGTTGCGTGCGCATGAAAATCTTTCTAAATTAGGGAGATTATATAACTCATCTGGAACAGTGTGTATGAGATTGCCAGTAAAAGACAGTTGTTTAAGTTTTATAAGCTGTCCGATCGTTGATGGTATATAAGTAAGTTCGTTACCGCCACATTGGAGCGATAGCAGATTGGTGAGTAAGTTTAGCTGGGGCGTCAGCGTTATGAGTTGGTTATGCATACAGTTCAGATCTTCAAGGTTAGTGAGAAGACAGATTGAAGCAGGCAATAATACAATTTTATTGAAACTACAATCTAGCACTTTCAGTTTATTTAATTGACCAATCTGTGATGGTAGGGAAGAAATCCGATTGTTATGACAGTTTAGCTTTTCAAGATTCGTTAATTCGCAAACTTGTGGTGGTACCTCAAAAAGTCGGTTGGTATTACAGTTCAATGATTTTAGTTTTTTTAGCAAGCCGAGTTGTGCCCCGGGGAGGTAAACAAGTTGGTTATGAGAACAATCTAAGTATAGAAGCTCGGATAATTGACCAATCTGTACGGATGATAGATATTTGATTTGATTATAAGAACAATTAAGAGTCCTTAAATTGGTTAAGCACGCGAGATCAGATGGTAATTCGGAAAGACTGTTAGAGGAAATATCAAGGTATACTAATTGAGTTAAGAACTTAAAAACATTTTGAGGTAAAGTAGATAAATTAAAAGAGTCTAAAATTAGATGTTCTTCATTCTTTTTGAAGCATTTAAGAATAAGAAAAATGGCTTTTCTAATTTCGGGTTGGCCTTTCGTCAATTCATTTTTTGCCCAGATATCTAATCCTAGAACAGAGCAGATCATTTCATCAGGACATTTTCTAAGGCATGCAATCATGACCTTTCTAGTATCTTCGGTGCTTCCTAACGCTTGGACGTTATTTAGTAACGGTAACAGTGTGCTTTTTTCGTTTTCCAATTCATTGCTATTTAGAATAAATGAAGATAGAGCGCTAATTCGAGCAATTGCGCTATTTGCTAAAACATTTGACTGAGTTTGGTTGATAATGTCAAATAATTCAGCTGTGATGTTTTGGATAGAATTTGTGCTCATAATGTCTCAATTTTAAAATATTATTAATAATGTAATTGCATTTAATAAATATTCTAAATTAAATACAATTATTTTTATAGTTATAAAATGATTTAAATTTTTTTTATAATTTTAAAAAACACTTGTTTTTCAAAATCTACAGAATCTAAATCGCTTAACTGCTTCTAAGTATTCTCAAGTGCATTTTAAGTATACTGAGATGATCATTTATGATCGGAATTAGGGGCGTTCAGAATTTTCAGTGCTTTTTCAAGGGCCAGCTTGCAATCTTCTAAGGCTATTTCTTTGTTGAACTTACGCATCCCTTTTCGTTCAATTTCTTCCTTTTTGTCTACTTTTGGGTCTGAAAATGGTAGTCCAAGCTGGTAATAAAAGGGGTCTCTTTCGGCTTCAGATAACTGGCTTTCAATATCTCTAATGCTATCTAAATCATTTGATGCCGCCATGAGCTTGTAAGACTCTTTCACTTTTTCGATATCAAAACGATCTTCTGGAATATCCCTGATCTTAGAAGGAGATGTTTGGAAGTTAGACGAGTTTTCCTTAGGTCTTAACTGTTCGATTACTTTATCAATAATGCTGCTTATCTCTTGTGAAGAGGTGGAATCGCAAAATAGAGCCATGCCAGTTTCTAAAAGTTCTTTTGTTGCTTCTGTATCGTCACTTAATCCGACCTCTTTCAGTGCTGCTATGCTTATTAATATCTGTGTTGCATCATGCAACGAATTGTATAGGTGTTTAGGTTGTTTTGTGTAGCGGTTTTCTGAAAGGGTTTGATAGTCGCCATTAAGAGCAGCTTCTTTAGCTGGCTGTGGGTTTATGCCTGTATTGGGTATTCCTATCTTTAAAGGGGTGACTGGATCACTTTTTGTGTTCGTTTTATGCTTTTGCTGTTCTATGTATTTATCCTGAGATTTTTCTATTTCTAGTTCAACGGTTTTTTTAAGTGCTGATAGTTCTGGATTGAATTTAGAATCATCGAGTCCGTTAAGCTCATCGAAGATATTCTTTAACGCTGGATGGTGAAGAGACTCAGCAAGTTTTAATGCTTTTGAGAATTTCTCCTCAAATTGGCTAAACAATTCTTTTTGTATCTTTGCACCCTTGATTGAGTTCATTTGATCATTAATGGTTTTTAATTTCTCGTCCGCAGATTTTATGACTATATCGAACATCTCAAGGTCAATGCTTGCATCTATTTCAAAGTCTTTTTGATATTTTGACTGTAGTTCATTCACCTTCTTTGCAAGATGATCGGTAAAGACTGGTGTTGATTTACTAGCATCTTCTAAAAACTTAGAAAGTTGATCGTTGATTTCTAACAATGATGCAAAATCTTTTTCCGTAATTTTAATAGACATAATTATAATTCCTATTAAACAGCAAGCTGTTATATTTTCTTAGTGCAATGATGTTTTTTAAAAATGATGGTAATTTTGTTTTAAAGAAGAATTAATGTAAATAATTAATAGAGGGGAGGCGTGAAAAAATAGGACAAGAAATTGTTATTCGAGTTTGAAGCTTCTTTGGGTATCTGTATAGGGACCTTTAACAAGCTTATTTTCGCGATCTAATAGTTCAAGCCGAATAGTATGGTTTCCTTTATTTAATCCATACACAAAGTAGGGGACCCATTGATTCAAGACCCTTTGAGTACTTCCATCGATCGTGACGCGCACTTTGTATCCGTCTCTTGAAAGCATGCAATTGCTTATATAAAAATCCAACAAGACTGGATGTCCATTTTCAAATGGAATGGACCCTTGTGGGACATTGTAGGTAATGTATGGGGCATTGAGATCGATGCTCCCAGAATCTTTCTTGGCCCGCACGTAGAAGATGCTAGCTGAAAAGCAACCATCTCCTTTTAAACTCTCACCGAAAGAGCGGACAGGAAAAGCTCTGATAAGGTGGATACCGGGCTTTAGCGGATAGGGGATGTCGTAATCGACTGTTTGATCGAAATAATCTTCTACATCATCTGCGTCATCCATTATAGCTTCATTGAGCATGAACCATGGATTATCATCAATGACGACATGAATGCTTTGGCCGTCGTCGGAATTGTAAATATCTTTTCTTCTAGGAAACTCGCTATCTGTTGCGAGGGGAAAGCCTTCAACGCGAAGCTGTAAATGGACAGGATTGCTTTTTTTTACATCATTTTCTTCTGGGAAAACGATCTTAATAGTCACATTATCACTTTCAGGGGTAGGATCAACAGGTACGAGGCGGATCTCTCCGAGGTTGGGCAAGTGCTCTTCTATTTGAGCACCATATGAGTAACTGCAGAATGCCAATGTGCAGGCTAGCCAATAGTTACGCATCCTTACCTCCGCGTCTTTTTTATGAGATTTAGCTTTTTCAATGCATAATTGTCTAGATCATTCCGAGATATTTTGTTATTACCTCGATTAGACCCCTTGTGTAATAGGGGGCAATTTTTTAATTTGCAGGGCAGTTCGCTTTCCGATGAAATTGATTATTGGCAGGCTCTTAATAACGCAAGAGGTCTATTAGATGGATATGTTGCTCATTGTCCTCATTTTGCTGGGGTTGTTGTTTGATTACACAAACGGCTTTCATGATGCTGCTAATGTGGTCTCTACTGTCATTGCAACTAAAGTGTTAAGACCTTTGACTGCAATTGTCCTTGCAGCTGTGTTAAACACTTTGGGAGCAACGCAAATTAGTGGTGTAGCAAAAACAATCTCGACTGGGATCGTCAACATTGAAAATGCAAGTTTAGAGATGACGGTCTGTGCATTGGTCGGTGCAATCGTATGGAATCTTGTAACTTGGTATTTTGGGATGCCCAGCAGTTCATCCTATGCTTTGATCGGAGGGATGATCGGCGCTGCTTTTTCTGCATCTGGAAACCAAGCAATACTTTGGAAAGGAGTCACTGCAAAAGTGCTGATCCCAATGATGGTTGCTCCTTTTGTTGGGTTGATTCTGGCTTATTTAGGGATGGGACTGATTCATATCATTTCAGGAAAGAGTCATAATCTGAAAACAGTGCGTCTTTTCGGACATCTGCAAATTGGCTCTGCAAGTATTATTGCCCTATCGCATGGACTCAACGATGCTCAAAAAAGCATGGGTATTATTACTCTTGGGCTCTTTGCTGCTGGGCAGATTTCTGCACCGTCTATTCCTTTCTGGGTCATCGCACTGTGTGCCATTGTGATGGGCCTTGGAACAGCAACTGGAGGCCTGAGGATTATTAAGACTCTTGGCTTTAAAATTACCCCTCTAGCAACGCCGCAAGGATTTACAGCAGAGCTTAGCTCTTCTGTTGTTATCCTAGCTGCCAGTTTTCTTGGGATGCCCCTAAGCTCTACTCAGATTATTACAGGTAGCGTCGCAGGTGTTGGTGCCGCTAAAGGTTTGGATAATGTGCGTTGGGGGATAGCTGGAAGGATCGCCTGGACTTGGCTTTTTACTCTTCCCGGGACAGCTCTAGTCGCGGGTTCACTCTATAAATTAATTTCGCTAATTAAGTAGTTATATATAACGTGTTTATATAATTATATAATTATTATAAATTGAAATATAATTATATTAATAATAATAATGACTATAGATAATTATAGTTGTTAAAGGTGGGCCGTGGACAAAACTAAAAAGGTACAAGAAGAGCTCTCGATCTTGGAAGCGGTCGATATTTTATCGAGCATGGCTGAGATAGATACGGTCGTTGGTAAAGAACAAAATCTCCCAGAAGACTTTACGGGGGCTGCTTTAGAGACCTCAAGCGCGCGTTGGCTAAACCCAAAAGAGCAAGAACATAATAGGACCCTAGTTAAAGATACCTTTCGCGTAATCCATAACTATCTCAAGAATATGGTCGAGACCAAAGAGGAGCAGCTAAAGGATCCTGAGACCCAAAAAGGGATACACGCAATCATGGTGTTGGCAGGTGAAGCCGCACATAAAGTGGATAAATTTGCTGGACTATTCAAACAATCACATGACGCGCCCAGCGTTATCCAATTGAAAGAATACAAGGAACTGCAAGAGTTTTTCTTGCAAAAGATCATGCATAAGGTCCAAGCGACCTTAGAAAAAGAAGAAGCCTGGGTAGCTGAGTGGGGAGCATTTGAGCCGAGCGTGGTCGAAGTTGAGAAAAGGGGGCTTAAAGACTTAGAGACTGTCCGTAAAGACAAAGACTATGAGCTGTTTTTTTTGCATAAAGAAGACGGTAAGCCTTTTTTCAACCGTAATTTGCTCAGGCATATAAAGTTAGTGGGCAATTTTGACGTTGCGATCTCAGATTTTAAAGGAGAAGACCCCCTTTTAAAAATCAAATTTATCCAAGATCGCCAACGGCACTATCAAGCAGTATATTTGTTGAGGGCCCTGACACCTGCCTTAACAGAATTCTTTACAGAAGCAATGAAGCACAAAGACCAATTGCTTGTATCTTCACTCATCAAAGCTTCAATGGCCCTAATGCTCGCTTCGAATCCCCAAAATATGGTGGAGAATTCTTCTGGGAAAAGCTCAATGCACTATTTTGCTGATTTTCAAAGCTACCTCCGCAATGCATTCGAAAGTCCTGAATATCGCAAATTACTGGCATTTCAACCTAAAAGTACCGATCGTTTTTCTCATTTAGTGCTGCAATTGGCCCATCAATTATGTCGTTTGTTGTTTACAGCCCCTGTTCAAACAAAAGACTCCATGGAGTTTATTGATAAGATCATAGTAAGGGGGGAGCAGGCATTTCCACGCATGCCTCATAGCAGAATTGCGGCATCTTTATGGAGTTGCCTCTTAGAAGATGAGGAGAGGATGCGTTTTGTTTTGAAGCATTATCCTAACGGCCCGCTTTTAAAGACTTTGGATTCCTTTCGTGAAGGAGAAGAGAAGCAGGGATTTGATCCGTTAATGCAAGATAACGATCCTCATTTATTCTATAACTTTTCTGATGAAGAGATGCATATTTCCGTATTGAGACTTCCCTGTCCCATCCATCAGGAATGGATCAATAAGGCAAATCTTGCCCCCGAGTTTCTAGGGTTTCTCCGTTATGCAGATTCTACAGGTGTGACAACGCGCCATTTGATGATCAATTTACAAGATAGGACGTCTTGGCAAGAGCATGCTCGTTGCCAAGTATTGGAAAACTTAGCCGAAGAACCCGATTTTAAAGACAAGTTTTTTTTACTCACACTCCCAAAACATACTGAGTTTTATCAGCAGTCAGGCCCCTATCACAATCTGCAACAGTCTCATGACTTTTTAACAACTTTCCGCGAGCAAATCAAAAGTGGAGCAGAATGTGGGTTCAGTTTTCCATCTGGTTTTTCCATAAATCGGATACTAGATTTTACAGATAAGGCACTTGCTGGAATTCACAGATGCTTTTTTGCTGATAAAAATGTGTTAACACGCAAAGACCGTCTTGATTTTATTGAGATCTTCTATCAGTACTTAGTTTTCTTTTGTCTAAAAGAGATCAAACCGCAAACAATGAGCTTTACCTGTAAAGACGCTGTGGATGTGGGCCCATGTGCCTCAGCTGTGTTCTTCACATTTTTACGCGTCCTTTCTAATGGCTCAGGGTGGAATGATAAAGAGGGAGAGTTTTTGCGTTGGATGTTTTTTTCTCCAGCTATACTCATACGAGACCGTTCCGTAGATGCGCAGACATTTGGCAGGGCTGTAAGTGCTGGATCGCACTTACATTCAGAAATTGAATTGCAGCGCAAAGAGATCGAGGACATGACTAGAGACCTCTTAGAGATCAAAGACTTAAAACGGCTAAAGATTGAGATGGAATAAAATTGATCTCTTGCATAACTAATACATTTCTGTAAGAGGGCTGATAGTCAGTTGAGTGATAGATCTTCTGGGATCATTGACAAAGTAGCATATTTGCCACCCATCTCTCTTAAGACAGTCTGCCATAGTTTTTCTGAGGGGATTTCAAATACATACCTTGCTGTTCCTGGAAGTAAAAACCATCCACCGTTGAGAAATTCTCTCTCAAGTTGTCCTGTGCCCCAACCTGCATATCCAAAACACATCCTGATCTTTGGCCCATTAGAGTCAGCTATCGCTTCTCGAAGAAATTGCAAGTCTCCACCGAGATAGACCCCATCGCATACTTTGAGAGTTTGCTCTCCAAGTTGGTCTGATGAGTGTAGGAGCATCATTTGATTGGCTTGGATTGGCCCACCAGAGCGAATTTCGACTCCTTGGTTTGCCCTTTGTTTCCAATTGAGGATTTCCTCGGGAAGTTCGATCTCAAGAGGTTTATTAACCATAAGCCCAAAGGATCCGCTTGAGCTATGCTCGCATAAAAGGATTACACCTCGTGAGTAGATCCCTTGATCGATCTCTGGGCTTGCAACAAGCAAAGATCCTTTAACAAGCTGAGAATAAGGTGCTGTATCCATATGAGACCATCTCAAAATTATTCTGTCGTTAATTGTTTTGTATTAATAATTATAAAAAAATACAAGAGATGCACCTATTCCAGTATTCAAAAACTTTGATTTTTGATGAATTTTTTCACAATTTTTAGAGTCACTTCGCAGGACATACTTGGAAAAGTAGACCAAGAAGTGACTTTTAAAGATGTGGGAAAAGATGCAAAAAGCATGTTTTTTGAATACTGGGATAGGTTCATGAGCATATTTAAGTCTTTGTGAAAAATCAGAAAGTAGCTTAACAATCGAAAATGATGAATAGATTGTAAACCATTTATGCCAGATAGAACTAAGAGACTGTTAACGGATTCAGATTCTGTCGGTTTTTTGGACTTTTTGAGCGAATTTTCTTTTGGTTTATTGGGGGTTATATCGACTTTCGTATATTACCCCCAACAAACCAAAAGAAAATTCGCCAAAAATTCTCAAAAAAGCGACGAATCCTGAATCCGTTAACAGTCTCTAAGGTTTTTTCTAAAATCTCTAAGTTCTCGAGTTCATCTTTAAGCTCCCAGTCGATATCGAACATCGCGTATATGGGGAAGTATATTGTATTGAAAAGAAAATCGGTAAAGACGTGAGCCATGGGGATTTTGGTCGTGCTGCTTTCTATCAGCAAGAGGGCAAAGACGTCACAGATGAGGTCAGAATCCTCGCGCTTTGGAACATCTCTGATCAGCTTTAATTACTCTGTTTACTTTATGGTGAGAGAAGCACTTTTGCCATATGGGGGATTTTATGGTTATTGGCTTAAGAAGTTCTTAAGAGCCTTTTGTTGCCTTTTAACAATTATGCGCAAGTTGAGATGTTCTCAATAGACTTTTTTCGTAACTAAGGGCTCATTGATTTTTGAGATTAGTCTGGTGGCTTGTCGATTCCAAATAGAGGGATACTACCAATTTTCGTATATCACCCCCTGCATTTTGAAGTCGAACCCCAACGAAGCTTTAGTTTGTGGACAGTCTCCTAAGGGCAGTCGCAGGCGTTTGGCGCTTGCATTAATTGTTCGTTATACATCCTTAAATTATCTGCCATATCGCCAACTTGGCGGAGTAGCTCAGCAAAGTCTTGCTTGAACAGATCGTTACGCAAGATTGTTTCCCTATCAGGGCTATCTTGAGCTTTATCGATCAACATCGAGATGCGGGCCATGGCCGTATTGATTTGATCGACCTCGCCCTCGAAATAATCCTTGAAGTTGCTTGGAGTGTCTAGGGCATTGATCATAGACGCCCTCTTAGTGCGCAATCTCTGCCAGCTTTTGTTCAAATTGAAGAGGATGCCATAATGATTGACATCGTTCATCAAAGTGTCAGCTTTGCTCATGATTGCGTTGACTTTGAGATAAAAGTCGTCATCGCTAATGAATTTGCCAAGAGAACCTTTTCCTTGAGCAATATTTGTAGTGATATGGCTCATGTTAGCAGATGTCTTGCTCATGTTCGCAGCAGCTTTGCTGATATTATCGAAGACTTTTTTCTCCCTCAATTCGTTGATCGATGCGCGGACTTCATCTGTAGTTTGTGAGAAGCTATCAAATGCGTCCTTAGCTGAATGGATAAGGCGCTCATCCTCGATTGAAGTGAAGGTGTTTTGCGCTCCTTTCATCGCACCACTAAAATTTCTCACAGCTTCAGCGACAGTGCCGCCATTCTGCTGGATCCATTTGGTGACCTCGTCGATGGTGATGTCAGCCTTGTCAGCTAGCTCAGCCAATTGGACGAAGGTGTTTTCGAACGGATCCACTGAGTTGGCATAGACTGGTTGGTCAGTGATGAGCTTGGGCACTACGCCTTTAGGGGGCTTCTTAGGGATGATCGCTACGGATTTTTCTCCTAATAGTCCCGATGTTTGAAGGGAGATCTCATCGGTGTTGTAGACTTGGACATGAGAGTCGACTTTTAAGACGAGCTGATAGAAATAATATCTTCCTAAAGAGTCCACAGGTTGTTCTCGAGCATCGTAAATCTCATCGACTGCAACGACCTCACCAACCGGCTTACCTGCATAAGTGACTCTAGTTCCAACAGTAATTTTATTAATGTTGGAGAAACGGACATACAGAGTTTTTTTTCCATCGCCAACAGTAGGGCGCAAAAACAATACAATTGAGATGATGGTCGCGCATGCAGCCAATACAAAAATCCCAATTAACATGTTCTTTTGCTGTTCGCCCATAAATTATCCGCGTACTCCTATTAGACCTCTTGCGTAACTAAGGTTCTGTCGATTTTCGAGTTCTTTTGCGCCGTTTTTCGATTCAAATTGCAGGGGTAATATCAACTGCGTATATTACCCCTGCAATTTGAATCGAAAAGCGGCCAAAATAATCTCGAAAATCGACGAACCCTTAATTATGCAAGAGGTCTATTTAATCTGTTAATATATTTTTTTGGATTTTTTGTGATCCAAAATAATAGATTTTAGATAAAATAATCTATTTTAAATACACAATTATCTTTTTCTTAAGGTGCGCGGGTCGACTTGGATCGTGCGTTTGAGGAATGAGATAATCTCATCTTCGATATCCATAAATTGGTCGTGGTTCGCAATATGGGCGATCTTACCATCACGTATCAATGCTAGCCTATCGCCGACATACAATGCAGATATAATATCGTGAGTGACAACAATGCTAGTAGCCTTGAGCTCTTGTTGGGTCTTTACAATGAGCTCGTTGATCTGCATCGATGTGATTGGATCTAATCCTGTGGTCGGTTCATCGTAGAGTAAAATAGAAGGGCGATAACAAATTAAACGTGCCAGACCTGCTCGCTTGCGCATACCACCCGAGAGTTCGGAGGGCATTTTTTTTTGAGTGCCTTCTAGGCCTACCATTTCTAAAGCGTGAGCGACGATATCGGCGAGTTCTTGTTTGCTATAAAGCTTTCCTGTATTGGGGTCCCCATGTTCATGAAGGTAAAATCCGGTATTTTGTTCGACGTTCATTGAGTCAAACAACGCAGCGCCTTGAAAGAGCATCCCCATGTTTTTAATGGCTTGGTACAGTGCCGCCCCATTGAGGTCTGTGACGCGCACTCCATCGACATCAATGGTCCCTGCATCGGGCTTGCTAATGCCAATGATATGTTTGAGCAAAACGCTTTTGCCCACCCCAGATCGGCCTAATATGACAATCGTCTCACCGGTTTTTATGTCGAGGTCCATGCCTGCCAAGACCTGGAGCTTTCCATATTTTTTCCAGAGATTGCGGATCTCTATCATATAATCCTCTCGATAAGGTCGCGAATATTGTTCAGCGCCATGGTCAAGAAGAAATTGCCGATCAGGATACAGCAATAAGTCACAACTACGCTGTTCGTGGTGGCCTTGCCCACGCCTTCGGCACCGCCAGAGGTTGTCATCCCTTTGTAGCAACTAATTGTCATGATGAAAAAACCGAATACGACTGCTTTGATGACCCCTGTAGCAAAATCAAATAATGTAATGTGGTCAGGCATAGGATCGAAGTAAATGTTTGGAGACATCCCAAAGAGATAGACTGCTACTAAATACCCTCCCCAAATACCCATCACAATACTAAAAATTGTCAAGAGCGGCATCATGAAAATGCCTGAGATGAACCGAGGCGCAACAAGATATCTCAAAGGATTGACTGCCATTGTCTGCAACGCGTCAATTTGTTCAGTGACACGCATTGATCCAAGCTCAGCGCACATTGCAGCGCCAACGCGACCTGTGACCATGAATGCAGTGAGTACTGGTCCTAATTCTGTCATCATTGCTTTTCCGACCATGATCCCTGTCACACTTGAAAGGCCCTTATCTGACAACTGGTAAAAAGACTGGGCAGCGAGCACCATTCCTGTGGAAAATCCGGTAATGGCGACGACGGGAAGTGATGCGACACCAACGTCGTAGAGCTGTTTGACTATTAGCGAGAAAGAAGGAGGTTTAAGGATTGTGGCAATACAGGTATCGCGGATCAAGATGAGATATTCTCCAGCGGCTACAAGAAAATGCAGCCAACGGTAGACATGGTTGTTGTTTGCTGGAGGAGCGCCCCCATTGACGGGGACGCCATTGCCGTTTGCTGGAATTGCTGAATTGTTAGGCGAATCGACCATCTAAGTATCCCCAAAGACCCTTTGTCGGGATTCTATGTGATCGCGCGTTTCGGGTCAATGCTATGTACGTCTGTAAGAAGCGTGCTCCAATTCTTGGAGCTTTGCGATCTTGTCTTCCATGCTTTGACGTGCATGTTCCAACTTTTGGCGTTCATCTTTATGCTGTTGGGCGATAATGCTCTGCTCAGTTTGTCCAATATTTCTGAGTCTTTCTGTTTCAGGTTTGACAGCATAGCCCAAATAAAATTCACTTGCTTTTGGGAAAATTTTACTGATGATTTCCATCGGTTGTTTTGCGGGTGCTACGTTAGGTATGCGGCCCGCTCCGATTCCCAATCCTGCTGTTATACCTGCGATGCCCAGAGTGGCAACTGCTTCCCATTGCAGCGATTTGGTAACGCGATCAAAAATTTTATTCATCCGCTTAATAGTGGTGCGATAGTCTTGAGCCATCACTTCTTCAATCGAGGTCAAACTTTTAAAGAGCCTGATGTTGTACTTATTTACGAGATCGCTTACTTGTAGTGGCATAGATTTGCTCCCTTTTAATTTTTATACCTGCATCAAAATGCGCTGGTTGGCATCGATGGTCATCGTTATTATTTGCGCGGCAGACTCAGAAATGCGTGCTTGGGCTTTTTGGAAACGCTCCATCGCACCCATTGAGCGTTCGATGGCATCAGTGTGTGTGTTGAGCTCTTGTTTAAGTTGAGTCATGTCAGCTTTAAGATTGAGGTTGCGGTACTCATTAATCCCTTTAAGAACTGTACTTCCACCAATTGCAATATTTAAAGCGACATCCATGATTCCTAAGAATTTTTGTAAAGTAAGAGTAATCCCACTGGCCAGTCCAATATTGCCACCTGCAGTGAGGGCATTTGTTAAACTAGGGATAGTGCTGCCAAGGCCCCCTACAATTCCAATTCCTGCACATACAAGACTGATTGCTGCTGGGATGAGCGTGGCGACTTTGCGCCTTAGGTCTTCATTTTCATGAACAAGCTTTGTTGCGACCCAATCCCAAAGACCAGCTTCAGTAAATGCTAAGTTTGCCAATGTCGTAATCCCAGAGGCAATCATTGCACCTCCGATTAAAGCTCCACCACCGGTGCTTACGAGTGCCATGCCGAGCACAGTCGATATTGCAGCAAGGAGGAATGCCCCGGCTTTTTTTAAGTATTCCCAGGTGTTGCTATTCTGAGTGCGTTCTGCTGACTCTTTTAGTTTTAGGCTATTTTCCTCCGAGACCTTTTTCAATTTTTGCTCGACGTTTTCGATGTCCTCGATATGCATTTCGCGCCATTTAGCACCTGAAGAGTACATGCGGTCGAGCGAATCGAGTATCTTTCTTTCTAAACAATGCGGTTGTGGGCTTGCTAATTTGGGCTTGCTTGGAGTGTATGAGGGAGCATTGATCTGGGCATTAGCTAGGGTATCGTAAGAATAGGAAGGATCATCGGTAACGGAATATTTAAAAGGTTGTGAAGCCTCTGAAGGAAGAACGCTAGCTGCAAGAAGTGAGCTTAAACTTGGGCTGTGAGTCGGATGAGGCATTCAATCTTTCCTTGTAATTCTGTATCTTTTTTTATATTGCAACGCTTTGCTTCTTGCAGGGCCTTGCTAGCTTCGCTTTTGTTGCCTAAAGAGAGCAAGCACTCTGCAGCATGAAAATGGGGCCAAGGATCTCCTTCAGCAATGATGGCGCACAAGCTCCAGGCGTGTAACGCATCTTGATATTTTCCTTCCATTTGCCTAGCGGAGGCAAGGCCTCTCCAATATTTTTCTGAATAGGGGTCACAAAGGACGAGGTGGGTGAAAAAATCTGCAGCAGCAACATATTCTCCATTTTCATAATGAGAATATGCCGAAGTATAGACCGCTTCTTGTTCTTCCTTGTCCAATATCTTGTTACCGTTTTTGATTTTGAACGTAGTGTTCCATTTCTTGGCGATACATTTTTGTGATCTCGCCGACAATTTCTTCTATGCGGTTGCGCTCTTGGAACAATTGCGTCATCATCATCATTGGGAGGTTTAAACGGCTGGTAAATTGACTTGCATGAGTCCTTAAATTCTCAAGATAACTCTCAACTTGTTCTTTTTTAAAGCTGTATAAATTGCCATCTATACTTTGTGGAGCAATCTCGCGCACTTTATCGATAATTTTGCGCTTTTCAGGGTCTTTAGTATAGTCAATTTTAGCGAGTTGTTCTTTATCTTTGTTGAGCATGGAGATTGCATCTTTCAAAATATCTAGCTTTTCCATTAGACGATCATTTTCTTCGGTATGTTCGAATATTTTCTCATCGTAGCGGGTCCAAGCAGTTTCTCCTAGTTGCAAAAACTCAATCCCACTGTACCCAAAATCTGCTGTTCTCATAATGTTGCCTCAACTTGTGCACATTCAGATTACAACAAGAGAACTAATGCATGAAACTAAAATAAATTCTATCATTCTCCTTTTTCGGTTGATCTTGCTATCTTAATGATTTCTTAATAAAAAAAATCGGGGCGGTCTTTATGGCGACTACGAAAGGGATTGATTGGATTACACAAGATCTTTGGCAAATGATTTTTGCTTATATACCAGTGCCGCAAAGAATCGCAATTGAGAGAGTGTGTAAAAAATGGAGACAAGCATTAGACGAGAGTTATTGGAAAACTCAAGCTTCTATAGAGTTTCCTCAAATAGTTGCTTCGTTTCCAACTTCAGTCCCTGGAAATGCATTTTACAAGCGTCTATTATACTCATATTTTGCGAATCCGACCGTTTCCAATTTGCTTAAGGGCAATTTCAATAAGACAAGTCAATCACTTCCCTTGTTTCCCTTAATATTTATTCCTTGTGGTAACAAAGGGGCATTTTTTGGAGAACGGAAATGTGGATCTCTGGAAAATGCGCCCTCTCTTCGGATCCATGATATGGAGACAAATGCAACTTTAACGGTTTTTTATGGAGTGCAGCCTTCACCTACCCCAGAGGCAAACAAGAATCTATTGACTTTTTTAGAAGGCGATGAAGTTAAATTGTATGATCTTAAAACCGAATTTCACGCAACATTATGCAAAAAAAATACACAAGAAAAAATTCTCGCTTTGCAACTATCTGCAAATAATGATCATTTTCTTTTAAAATCCACACCTGACTCCCATCGTCTCATTTTGGAACGAAGAGTGTTATCTGGGTCGGCAGCTACGTGTGTTTCTTTAGATATTGATGCCGATGCTGAATGTACCGATTGTATTATGAATGAAGACAATTTAGTCATTACATTAGACAACGGAAAATTTTTCATCGTTAATCCAAATACCCTGGATATCAGGCTAATTACTACTCCTCTTGATTCTATTAAAATTGCTCACATTTCACGAAACTATGTTTTCTTATTAGATCCCTACTATCAGAAAGCATGTGTGGTTAATCTAAAGAGCTATACACATTACGTGTGCGATATGAAGTTTACTCAAAAGATGGATGAGATTGTCGCATTTACAAAAGATAACTTTGCATCAGTTGGAAACATTCTCTTTTATTTTGGCAATGATCATATCTTAAAGGCATTTGATCTAGCAAACAATGTCAAGCTGCCTTTGGCGGAAGAGAGTCAAGTCTTTCTTATTACAGCACAAGATTCACGACTTTATTGCTTAAAGGCTAATCAATCTATGGTTGTATGGGATTTGAACACAAGTGCTCAACAAGGGTATGTACCGCTATTTGAGAAAGAACAGTTAGAAGATTACCGCGGCGTCCGGGCTGAGCAAGAGGTCTCTTCCAATTCTAAGTTAATGAACATTGGGGCGCTTTCATTGTTTATCAAAAACATTGATTCAGGAAATTCTTTAAAAGAGTGTTTAGATTTTCTAACAAATACTTTAGATGAGCAAACTCTAAATGTTTTAAGCGACATCATTTTTGAAGAGAACGAAAAATTTATTAAAGAATTAGGTGTCGATTTTCAGACTATCTATGAAATGCCCGAGATCTTACAGCTCAATGTATGGATAGATTGTTCTCAAAAGACTATCGATCGGTTGAACAAAATACCGAAGAGGTCTGCTAGCAGAAAGTTATTTGTTACCCAAGATATGCTAACTCATTTATCAGATGAGGAAAAATTAAATAAATCTGTTCACTATTTATCTTTACAAAATGGGCTGACAGCATGTTGTTATTTTAATGCCGTCTCATCAGATGTACAGCAAGCGATCTTCGATATCATATTGCAAAATAATTTTGAAGTTTTTGTAAATGCAAATAAATTCGAAGACCATTGTGCACGCAAGGCTTTTTTCTCAGAAGAAGGGTTCGAGGGAATTATTTCAGATGAAGAGCGTATTATGGCAATTACAGCATATTTAAGTTCTCTAGGCCCATTAAAAATCGGCAAGCAAGAGGAACAGTAAGAGAATTATTTCATCATTATTACTGTGCTAGTGGGGTTTTCTGTGTTTTTCTCGCTTTGTACCATTTACTATTTCACAAACGGTATTAGTTGAGATCTAGTAGTTTCTGTTCCATTTCAGGGAGAACTTGCCCTCTTCCTCAATCTGGGTCTCAGCCTGGAAAATAAACCCTTTTGCCAGCTCTACTTCCACTATCACCCTACTAGCGCCTGATCCTTGAGAAAGGGTGATCATCACCCCTCTCATCAGGTATTTTCCAATCTGTACTGAAAGATCGTCCAAGCCGCCTGGCCCTGCAATGATACTAAGACGGTCTACGCCAATGCTCTTGCGGATCTGCTCAAGCATGCCAGGTCCAGCACCTCCTGAGAGGTTTACAATGGTCTGTGCGATCTGCAATGCTTGGAGCGGGTTGATATCAGAGAGGTCTTTATTAAATAAGATATACGCCAAGATCGTACTGGTTGGCTGCGGTGGAGAAGATTGGAATGTGAGAGTTGGGGATTCCAGAGGGCCACGTAGAATTGCAGTGACGGTTAGCTCCGGAAGGTTTAGTAGACCAGTAATAGACAAGAAAGAGGACTGTTTAGCTTTATCTGAGAATGTGATCTCGCCATGGGTCAATTCAAAAGTTTTTCCTGAAAAAGAAAAGCTCCCTTTTTTCAAGTTCAATTTGCCATCGAGAAGAAGGTTAGCGTTGGTTCCAGTTGCATGTACAGTTCCTTCCCACTTGGATTCTAATCCTTTACCTTTAACATTGACGTCTCCGGAAGCATCGAGGTTCAAGTCTAAATGAAGTGGAAAAATTTTCGACTGTCCTTGAGACATGAACTTCAAATGTCCTGGCTGGTGGATGAAATGGAAAGGAATGACAGGAATGTCTACGGGTAGATCATCAGGGATGTAGAGGTCGGCTTCTGCCACGCGAAGATCTCCGGTGGCTTTCGCACTTTGGGAATTACCTTCCACGTGCATTGGGCCAGTAAAATTTGCAGTTAGTGCGTCATATCGAAGGGCGTTGAGATTTTTCAAAACCAAAGAAATAACATAGGGGTAGTGCTCTGAGGGATAGAGAAGGACCCGACCTTCCCCTTTTACTAGTCCATCACTTCCATCAGATGCGGAGATGGAAGCAATTTCGATCTTATCATTTTGAGCAAGGAACTTGCTCTCGAGTTTTTTAAGAGTAGTTCCCGTGAGATAATTTTCATATGTTCCGTCCTGGACTTCGAACTCGCCGTTCAAAGAAGGATGTGCAAGCGTCTTGGAGAGGATGAGATGGGCAGACAACAGGCCAGAAAAACGATGGGTTCCGAAGTTGATGAAATCAAAGACTTCTTCTAGATTGCCTTCCATAGTGAGCTCGCTAGACAAAGGAAGCTCCTTGTCTAATGCAAATGAAAGAGGGCCGACGCCGCAACGTACAGGGAAAGTACCTGTCCAATCGAAAAATTGCTGATTAGATGCGACAAAATGAGCGTGCATTTGGGCAGTTCCTCGATCGAGGTGGGCCTGGAATGCTCCTTTAGCTTGGAATGGTGTTTCTAGATCAGAAGAAGTAAGTTGTGCGTTTTCCAGAGTGAACTGCATAGAGCCGAGTGCATTTTCTTTTGTAACATCGAGGGACACATTGATCGCAGCAGTTCCTCTTAGTGAAAAATGAGGTAGGGGAAGAGAGACAAAATCGATGGGAAAGTGTTGCGCATGCACGTTTAGGGTGAATGCTTCAGGAGAAAGTGAATACGAGCCTGTGAGCGCCCCTTCCGCCATCTGGAAGAAAAATGGGGAAAGAGAGATTGTCTGTTCCTCAGCAACAAAGAGGGCTCTTTCGGTAAGCTGGAAGGTTTTGCTCAATGCTTCCCCTTGAAGTTTATCGATGCTTAAATTCCAACCTTTAGCAGTTGCAGCATAAGCTCCGGCACAGGCGAACTCGAAAGGATCTTTCCAGCGTCCATCTGCGTAAAGAGAAAACGGCCAAGATGTCCCTTCATTTTTCAAAGAGAATGAAAAAGAATTAAAAAACAAATAAGGGAGATAGACCTTGCGGGCATCGGCAATTAAACTGCCTTTGGGGTTTATAAAAAGAGATTTAAGGTCTGCGTTGATCAAGACTTCTTCAGCATAGATCTCGTTATATCGGAGATTTTTACAGACTGCATGTAGATTGAGGTCTTGGATTGGTATTTCTGATGAAGGATCATTAGCAGAGGTAAAAACAGCTTGCAGGCCCATACTTCCCTCGACGTAGGTATGCTTGAAGAAGTCCTGGAACCTGTGCAGATGTTTGACCTGAGCATAAAGAGAACCTTCTACAATGCTGTCTTTGGGGCGGTATTGGAGATCCCCATAACATTCTAGGTCGGGGCCGTGGATATGGAGCTTTTCAATAGTGATATCTTCAATGGAGGCAAAGGCAAAAGCCCCTTGTGCACTTAAAGGCAAGGTGGGATGGAAAGCTTCTAGAGACAGCTTCCCTTCCCAGCGGTTATCTTCTTTGGTTGCATTCAAGTTTAAGTGGGCCGAGCTGTAAATGAAATCTTCTAAAGTAAGTGGTTCAGCGTTAATGGAAGCGGAAAATATATTATGTTCATAAAAAACCGTGCCAAGAGCTGACCCTTTGACATTTATAGGGACAACTACGCTTAAAGGCTTGAGATCTGGCAATTTTATCGAGAGCTTTCCTAAACTTAAAATAAATGAGGAGTCAAAAGATGCCTCACCAGTAATGGTCCCTAGTGAAGAAGAGACTTTGCTCTCTTTGAGCTCGATAGAGCGATCGGGTTGTACTTTAATAGTCGCGAATCCTTCCCACTTTTGATTGAGGACTTCAGCATTAGGTACCGATAATGTATTAAGGGCCATTGTCGCTTTTCCATGCAGCGGCATCAAACCAGGGAGGAGCTTATTGGATCCAAAAAAAGTAGTCCATGTGTTCCAAGGACCTTGAAGAGTGAGGTGAAGAGCGCCTTGGAGGTCGAATGGAAAATAGTAGAAAGGGCGGAGGAGTTTTAGAGATTCTAAGTTGGCATCAAATGCAACCACGATGTTTTCCGCCCTTCTGTCCCCGATGACGCTGAACTCTATATCGCTATCGTTTGAAATCAGCTTTGTTCGGAGGGAAAACTTTTTACCTCGATGTCGGTATTTGGCATTTGTAATCATAGAGAATTCGGAAGTGTAGCCAGCAAGCGGATTTGCTATGATTAGGCGGTCTACAGACGCTGATTGAATGCGAATGATAGACAGTAGGGTCAAGGTTTGTTTGAAGTCATCGACATGGGAAGGGGTTACAACGGGTAGCGTCAGAGGTTCAGGAGGTTGTAGGAGTGTCACATGCGCATCTCCTGCATGGAAATAGCTAATTGCTATCTCTTGTCTAAAAAGAGGGAGCAAGGCAAGCCGCACCTTGATGTTTTCGATGTCGACAATAGCAATCTCTGGAATCGTAAACGAGAGTTTTTTCAAGTTCCAATGGAAGGGGATCCTTCCTTCGATGGGTGCTATTTCAACATGGACACCTTGTGTTTCGGCAGTCTTTACAACAAAATCTTGTAAGCGGCTCCTTGCCCATTTTGTTTGTAAGACTGCAAAACCTAATGATAGTCCAATGAGGATTGCTGCTACTGCGTAGACTGCGGACCGCAATAATAGTGAAAAAATTTTCTTCATGCTCATATTTAAAACATTTGTCCTATGCTCACAAGAATTCTATAGCGACTGTCGAGTTTTTTACGTCTATCTAACGGAAATCCTACATCCACACGGATAGGCCCTAAGAAAGAAAAATACCTTCCGCCAATCCCCACTGACTTGAACCATTCGCCTTTAAAGCGAGGTAACGAAGATAGCTCGACATTGCCGATGTCGAAAAATGGGACAAGCCCAATTGTCTCTGTAACTCGAAAGCGTGTTTCAAAACTATAATAAATTGCTGACCTGCCCCCGATGGGCTTATGATGATCTCGAAGAGGGCTGACAGTTAAATATTCATACCCACGCAGGTCCACATCCGAGCCCCCTAAAAATCGTTTTGGTACAGGCACTGCATTGAGTTCGGGAGAAGCGATAGAGCCAAAAGTCAATTTATGGGCCAATACAATGCTATGTGAGCTGGTCAAGGGAATATAGAATGAGGGGACGAGCTTTTGGAAAAGATAATACTGCTTGGGATCTGTGGTGTTGACGGTAGGTATCATGTAATACTCAATTGTAATCCCTCTCGTAGGATTCAATAGGCTGTTCGCTGTGCTCCAACGGAGGTACACAGGAAGCTCGAGCAATAGATAGTTGGCATTATCAACGCTGTCGCTGACAAGCAATCTTTCTATCTTTGCGCCAAACGAATAGCGGAAACGGATATCGAAATTGCGCTCGAGTCGATTTCCAATGCTGTATGAGCTATCATGATAGGCGATGATCTTTTCATGCATCGCTTGCGCTTGGACGAAGAAATCTTGGTAAGGCGCCCCAAAATCAGGAATTTGATATGTCGCAAGTCCCGATACAATAGCCCATGCGACGTCTCCCTGGATGCTAATCTTTTGTCCAACTCCGCCCACATTGCGGTCTTGCCAGCCGAAAGTGAGGCCAGGGCCAAAGTGTGTTTGATAGCTGGCACCGACGTTGATGCTGCGATGTTTTGTCTCCATCACATCGATCTTCATCGGCAATGTTCCATCAGGAAGAAGGGCATCTCCGTGAGTGATCAATACCGAACTGAACAGGCCTGTGTCGATCAGAGCAGACTGGGTACGTTCTACGTATTGGTTATTGTAGATTTCACTTTGTTGCCATTGTGTTTTTCTTGTTACAAGCTCTGGTTTGACCGATCTTAAGCCTTCAACAGAGACAGAACCAAAATGCGCGAGGGGTCCAGTCTGTACGTCGAGCTCTACATTCACCGTCTTCGTCTCACCGTTTGCTATGAAGTCCCTTCGTGTTATGGAGGCTAGGGGAAACCCACATTCAGATAGCTTTTGAAGGAGATCGAGCTCTCTTTCAATAAGAAATTGTGCAAAGGCTGGGTGCCCTTTTTTAATTCCGAGTCCTTCAAGAGAGATTTGGGAGCAGTTATTTAGTAGTTCATTTTCACTGCTGTCAAAATGGATAGTATATTGGTCGAGAGTGTACCTTGGGCCTGGGTTAATCGAGACTACAACGAGATAATACCCGTTATCATCTTGCAGCCGGATATTGACAGTGGCCTCTAAATAACCCTGAGCGTGCAGGACTTTGATGATCTCAGGGACATCAGATTCTGCCCGATAGCGCAGCGCATTGATCGATGCTGGGGGGCGTTTTTTTAGCGACGTGAGCTGCGCCAGAGCTTTGATCGTCTTCATTGTCGGGGTGTCGTCAAGTCCTTCAAATTCGACCGAATAACGCACAGAAGAATGCGCTCTGAAGGGAACGAACACCAAGCAGGTACATATGCAAAGGGAAGTTAAAAGTGAGTTTTTACTAAATAGAAGTCTGCGCAGCATATTCCGTGCAAAAGTAATCCCCGAAGCGGAGTATGAACGTAACCAAATAAATTTTCCACGATCTTCCGATTCGAGAACCTATCTCACTAAAAAGTTTTAGCCGATTTTCGATGCAAATTATGAGGATCCTCATAATTTGCATCGAAAATCGACGAAAAATTTTAGTGAGATAGGTTCTAAGGACAGAATCAGGATTTTACTAGAAAATAATAGAGGAAAGTTTAAACTCGACATTGCAACTTTTTGGTCCCCTCTGCTTCGTCTATTTGCATTTAATAGCAAATATCTCGAGGTTTTCAGACTCAAATAGTTGCAATATCGAGTTATACTGAAGGTGACTTTAAAATCGGATTTAGGCCATGTGATAGCTATAGTAGTTGATCGATCATAAGCCGCCTCGTATTAAAAAATATGAGGTGAGTTACTGTCGGTCAATCCCGGCGCTTTGGCGCAGCTGAGATCCAATGTTAAAGTCACTTTCGGTATGGGATTTTTCATAAATATCGAGAAACTTTATGCGACAGCGTCCAAAATCTGCGGAAGTCTATGCAACCTCGTGCGGTCTCATGCCAGGCGGTGTGAATTCTCCTGTGCGCTCTTTTTCTCATTTAAACATGGGCCCCATTTTGACTGCTTCTGGAAAAGGGGACATGTTGATCGATCTCGATGGGAATGCGTACATCGACTATTGCTGTAGTTGGGGATCTTTGATTCATGGACATTGTTTCCCAGACATCGTGCATGCTGCACAGCATCAAATTACCCTTGGGTCAAGTTTTGGCACGGCTACATTAAACGAGCTGCAAATGGCTGAAAAGATCTCAGAGCATATGCCCCATCTGGAGAAAATGCGTTTTGTCTCTTCAGGTACGGAAGCCACGATGAGCGCTATCCGGTTGGCAAGGGGATTTACTAATAGGGACCTCATAGTTAAATTTGATGGCAACTATCATGGGCACAATGACTCCCTGCTCGTCAGAGCAGGGTCAGGTGCGATCTTGCTTAACTCGCAAGCCTCCTCTAAAGGCGTTCCTAATGATTTTGTCGCCCACACTGCCAGCCTCCCTTACAATGATGAGATGGCTTTGAAAGAATTCTTCCGCGAGAACAGAGATCAAATTGCCGCAGTGATCCTAGAACCAGTAGCTGCGAATATGGGAGTTGTCCCGGCAACATCTTCCTTCATTTCCACTTTAAGGGAAGAAACAACCAAAGCTGGTGCTCTACTTATTTTTGATGAGGTTGTGACGGGATTTCGCATAGGGATAGGGGGTGCAGCTGAGATGTATGGCGTGGAGCCTGACTTGACATGCTTAGGAAAAATTGTCGGTGGTGGTTTTCCAGTTGCAGTTTTTGGTGGTAGAGCCGAGATCATGAACCATCTTGCCCCTCTTGGACAAGTGTATCAGGCTGGCACACTCTCCGGAAATCCTGTGGCCATGAGTGCAGGCCTCGCTGCGATCAATGCTCTGGAGCGTCCAGGGTTTTATGAAGAGTTAAAAGCCAAGACAGCGATCATTGTGGAACCTGTGAGAAAAAAAATTCGTGAGAAAAAAATTCTTGCCTGCATCCAGTCCGTCGGCTCGTCTTTTACAATTTTCTTTGGTGTCGATAGTGTGAAGAGCTGGAACGAAGCTCAATATATCGACACCAAAACGTTCCAAAAAATGTTCCATTTTTTGTTCGAAAGGGGGATTTACTTTTCTCCCTCGGCCTTTGAGGGAAACTTTGTCTCATCTGTGCATACTTTAGACCATCTTGAAGAGACCTGCAACGCATTGTGCGTATTTTTAGAGGAGATAAGCTGATGTGGTATTTACTTATATTTTTTTTTATTTGTAGTTCGCTTTCAGCGTTAGAGACTCAAGTTCTTTTCATCTTGTGCGAACACAAAGAGACTAAGGCGCTTCTGCCAGTTATCAAGGCCATGGAAAAAGAAAAGAGAGACTATAGAATACTTTCTGCAGGGCCCTCTGCAGCGTATTTCCAAGACCCTAGTTTGGTAGCGCGGTGTCTCTTTCTGAAGGGTGATAAAGATGAAACGCATGAAATCACAAAAGAGCAGGTGGAAGCAATCGTGGATTACTTACAACCACGCGTCGTGCTCTCAGGCAATTCATCACTTGTCCAAAAGCAGCTCTTAGAAGGTTTTAAAGATAAAGCAGTCACAATTGCCTACAGGGACCGTGCGCAGAATGTTGTGGATTCCCAAGAGTTGCAGGTTGAAAGTTCCGCAAAGGAGATATTCACTACAGCCAAAGACGGCTCAGATTCACATGCAGTAGGCAATCCTTATATTGAGAATTTAAGAGACCAGATTCTTAAGTGCAACAGGGCAGCATTACTTGAAAAGCTGGGACTAGACCGTCGTGGGGGGCAATTTGTCGGTTTTATAGATAATGAAGGAATGTCTCTTTTCCCTCTTGCAGAACAGGGAGCGTGGAAATGCTTGCTGGATGATAAGGAGAATTATTTGAGGGTCTCTAATATACTGTCTTCTTGGCCACTTGAAGAGCAAATTGCCGTTGTAGATATATTGGCCTCTTGCGATGAGCCTCTTCTTATCGCAGCCAGCGCTGCGGGAAAAAGGGTTTTGTTCTGGAAAAACGCAGAAGAAAATTGGAGCGGGGAACTTCCTCAAGAACAACTTCATATTTTCTCCTGGGAAGACCTTGGGATTCCAGAGAACAGCGTTGAGATATTTTTAGAAGAGCTCGATGCATTAGTAAAATAATATTGGGAGTTCGGGGACTTGTCACCGCTTTTCCTTTGCATCAACTTGTCGATGCTTTCTGGATAAACTTATGGTTGTTATGATAAATAAGAAATGCATCAACAAGTCGATGCAAAGGAAAAGCGGTGACAAGTCCCCGCACTTCAAATGGTTGATCATTTTAGCTTTGCTATTATGCATTCCTTTTTTTGGGTATAGCCTTGACTCACCAGCACAGCTTAAAGAAAAAATTCCTCTTCCTACCGATACACCTATTCGGATCGGATACCTAGCAATTGAAAAAGACCATCCCATAGATACCTCTACCTTTCTCCACATAAAACTTGCGCTAGACAGTTTCCAAAAAGAAAAAGTTGCGTTTGTGGTGCTTCGTTTGAACACTCCTGGAGGTG
The DNA here is from genome assembly GCA_044227055.1 of bacterium. Taxonomy (GTDB): domain Bacteria; phylum Chlamydiota; class Chlamydiia; order Chlamydiales; family Rhabdochlamydiaceae; genus JBGAFT01. Next base: position 410,280 of record JBGAFT010000002.1, on the reverse strand, counting down.
AAGTTTTTTCAGCTTTAAAAATCTCTCAATTGTTGCAAGAGATCGATACCAAAGACCATATCCCAGTAGTTGCATGGATTGACAATTGGGCTGTTTCTGCGGGAGCGATGCTGGCTTACAGTTGTAGGGTCATTGCAGTGACACCGTCTTCCATTATGGGCGCTGCAGAACCTGTTATGATGAAGGGGGAAGGGCAAGTAGAAACAGCATCTGAAAAGGTGAATTCTGCATTGCGCGCTGAGTTTTCCAATCTCGCACGGTTTTATGGTAGAGATCCGCTCATTGCCCAAGCAATGGTCGACAAAGATCTTTTGGTCGTTCTCCGCGATGGCAAAGGGGTTGCGCTGCAGGATGAAAAAGAGGTCCTATCTACAGATATCTTGATCGCTGCAAGAGGGAAGCTCTTGACGTTGAACTCAGAAGAATTGGTGCGTTTTGGTCTTGCCAATGTAGAAAGTCCAGCGAGCAAGTCTACTGATAAGGGGCCAGATGCGTTATTGCAAGCGCCTTTTTTCAATGAAATTTTAAGCCCTATAGTTATCGACTATAAAAATTGGCGCGTAGATTTTTTTGCCTTTTTGTCCCATCCCATGGTCGCATCCTTGCTCTATATGGGATTGATACTTGGCATCTACATCGAGGTTACCCATGGTGGTTCAGGTCTTTTTGGCGCTTTAGCTGTTGGCTGTTTAGGGTTAATCCTACTTTCCAGTTTTTCATTGTACGCCATAAGGTACCTTGAACTGATCTTTATCGCTTGTGGCGCAATTCTCATCATCGCCGATATTTTTTTGGGATTGGGCGTTTTGAGCGTCATAGGGATTATAATGATCGCTTTGAGCGCTGCAGCTCTCACTTTGCCATCCTTAAGCGCTTTTGAATGGTCTCTTGACAAAGACAAATTATCCTTTGCTGGTAAAGAATTTCTCGAAAGGGCCGCCTATCTTTCATTGGCGATAATGATTTCCCTCATTATCATGGTCGTCTTAGGGAAATTTTTTCGCAGTCGTAAAGGTTGTTTTTATGGACCGCTTGTTTCTGCCCAAGAGTCCACAACTCCGTTAGAAGTTGAGGTGACCTTAGGCTCAGAGGGGATGACGGTGAGTTCTTTGCGCCCATCAGGCAAAGTCATGATTGATGGCAAATTATACGAAGCATCCAGCGAAGGATATTTTATTGAAAAAGACACTCCTATCATTGTGATAGGAAAGGCTGCCCATAGGATCATTGTAAGGATAAAAATATGATGGGGATCTCAATAGTTTTAGTCTTTGTTGGGCTGGTCTTGATCTATCTGGAATTTTTCTTGCCAGGGATGATCCTAGGAATCGCAGGCGGAGTTTCAATCTTGGCTGCCATTGCCATGTTTGCAGCTCATAGCACTTCTTTAATTGCTACCATTGCCTTTTGTCTTGTAAGCGGTGCTGCAGTCTGGGGGATTTGCCTTTTCGCCCTTTCCCGTATCCGAAAGAGCCATAAAGAAAGCACCTTCTATTCAGGGAAAGACCAAGAAGGTTTCATCGCTTCAGAATTTGACAAGACCCTTGTAGGGCTTTCTGGGACTGTGATTTCAGATCTCAAACCATCCGGATATGTGTGGGTGCATGACAAAAGGGTTCAGGCAATCTCTGAAAAAGAATACCTCGATAAAGGAACCCGAATTCAAGTCATCGGTGGCCGGGGTGGTTATTTAATCGTAAAAAGAGTGGAGTAAAAATGCATTTTTTAGCTGAAGCAGAATTTTCTGCAGGTATTTATTTATTGATCTTCCTCATGGCGATCGTGGCCCTAAGCCTTGTTTTGATGATTGGAAGGTATATTAGTCTATGGTTTCAAGCTTTTGTTTCTGGAACACCTGTTGCCCTCTTTAACATCATTGGGATGAGCTTAAGAAAGATCCCCGCCCGTATCATTGTCAATGCGTATATCAATTGTTTCAAGTCTGGATTAAAAACCGTGACTGTAGCTGATCTCGAGACGCATTATCTAGCTGGCGGTAATGTCTCCAACGTCGTTCGCGCAATGATCGCTGCTGATAAGGCCAACATTCCTTTAACATGGCGTCAGGCAACCGCTATCGATCTTGCAGGACGTGATATACTAGAAGCTGTAAAGACCTCAGTTAATCCTAAGGTCATCGATTGCCCAGATCCAGAGCATGGAGAATACATTCTGGCTGTTGCAAAAGATGGTGTCCAGCTTAAGTGCCATGCACGCGTGACTGTGCGCACCAATATTTTACAGCTCGTTGGTGGTGCTACAGAAGAGACAATCATAGCGCGTGTAGGCGAAGGGATCGTCAATGCGATCGGTGCTGCAGAGACACATCTAGACGTCCTTGAATCTCCGCAGCGGATCTCCCGTTTGGTACTTGAAAGGGGGCTTGATGCACAAACTGCATTTGAGATCCTTTCTATCGATATTGCTGATATCACAATTGGTGAGAACATTGGAGCAAGATTGCGTGCTGACCAAGCAGACTCAGACAAACGGATCGCCCAAGCAAAAGCTGAAGAAAGACGTGCTATGGCAGTTGCACTTGTTGGCGAGATGCAGGCCAAAGTCGTCGAAGCAGAAGCGCAAATCCCTATGGCAATTGCAGAGTCTTTCCGCAAAGGAAACCTAGGGATCATGGACTTTTACCGCATGAAGAACATCCAAGCCGATACCGATATGCGCAACACGATAGCGAAGGAAGGACAAGATGGACCTCTCTAGAGAGATACTGAGCAAGGGAATGGTCGAGCGCAATAAGAAGACAAAAGAAAAACGCAAAATATCCCGTCTTTCTAAAATGTTAAAAAACTCTGGCGGTCTGCGTCAGAGTTGGATCCTTCACGAAATACTGAGCAATTATAAAAATTGAGAATTCTATGACAGCTGTTGGACTAAGTATATCGAATACGCGCACATCATTCTTTGAGTCTCCTTGGAAACAGGTCGTCGTGCATCGCAAAGACAAGCTTGGGCAGGTTGTTTTCTGGAAAGAAGTTGCGGGTCAACCAGGAAAATACAAGAGAACATATTCAGAAGGGTCTCCAGAACTCATATATACAGAAGACACCCGTACTGGTGAACTGTACAAAGGAGGAGAAATTGATGATGATTCTTCTTACGTAGTCCGAGTAAAAGCAATTGTTGCCTCACTAGTCACCCCAGTTTTTGCTATATCCCATATGTCATGGTATGGGTTAAAAGGAATTTATGAAGTTGGTAAGTCTGCCAGGGCAGCAATCCACAATATTAGTCAAAAGCCGGCTTCTTTAAGTATGGTAGGTTCTATACTGCAGAATGGCAGGATATTTATCTTAGATAGCGCATCATCGCTGGTACGTAATTTTTGGCGAGTCGTGAGGACACCATTTTATGCCATTGCAACCCAAGCAGCATTGTCACTGACAGTGGTTCTTGGTTATGAAGGGAGAAAATGGGAAGCTATCGTTGAAAGGGCCTGGCAAAAAGATTCGTGGAAGTTGGATTGGAGAATGATGAAGGCTCCAGAGTCTTTAGGAACATGGAAAGCCCTTATTGAAGATGTGCGGAATGCAAAAGCATGTTATTTAGCTTTTTGTTTCCAACCCAAAGGAAACATTAAGGACACAAAGAAATTTATCAAGATTCGCTATGAGCAATAAAAGAAAACGTGGGCTCTCCGAAGAATGTGGTCGCCTTGCAGATATATGCAATCGAGCAACTATTACTCTTGGAGAACTAGCAAAACATATAGAATCTCGAGACCAAGCCCTTTTAGCGCTTGTTCTTTCTGTACCTTTTCTTTTATTTATTCCCTTACCTGGACTCTCGACAATTTGCGGCTTTATTGTGTGCATCGTCGGCATCCGCATTGCCATTGGCAAACGCCTCTGGTTGCCAAGATTTTTAGCCCGCCGTCCGTTTTCAGGCCATCTTTTAGCAAAAGTTTTGCTCAAATGCAAATCTATAGCGAAAAAGTTAGAAAGGATCGTCCGCCCGCGAGGGGAGTTTCTCGCTAAACATCCTGGAATGCTCCGCTTGAATGGGATATTACTTGCAATTACAGGATTTTACCTCTTGCTGCCCCTTCCTCCCGGAACAAATTTCCCTCCGGGGCTGACCTCCATCCTCTTATGTCTCGGGATTTTGGAGGAAGACGGATTAATGATTGTTTTAGGATACGTGGTCTTTCTCCTGACTACTGCGCTCTTTATCCTCCTTCCATTCCTTGGGCTAGAAGGTTTTCGAGAACTATTCCATTAGACCTCTTGCGTAACTAAGGTTCTGTCGATTTTCGACTTCAAAATTCAGGGATAATATTAACTTTCGTATATTACCCCTGTAATTTGAATTGAAAAGCGAGGAACCCTTAATTACGCAAGAGGTCTATTAATCGGAACCTTCGATTAGTCATTGAGCTCAGAAGTATCTTCCACCACTCCTAAAGACCGGATCTCTAACTGAGACTCTGCAATCAGGATTTTTTTCCCTTCCGTTTCGACCAAATAAAGGATCGATTTAGAGCTGAGAGGGCGCTTTTCCAACACTTTGATGCTGCGGTTAAAGTTCATGGCTGAGAGCCTGCCGCCAGCCATTCGTTTGAAAAGCCAATATGTCAGAAACACCAAGATGAGAAGTCCCAACAACGTAAGGATCATTTTAGCAAAAGCGAACTCATAATTGGGTGTGATCTCATTAGGAAATGATTGGAGCTCTTCGGGCATCGCAGGGGGGAGGTTTTCGACGTGTGGTTCATCGGCGCTGTAGCCTTGGATGCAAGTGAAGAAAAGGCAAAGGGTAAAGAGAATTTTAGTGAGCTTTGACATAGTACCACCTTTTCTATAGAAGATGTTGTGCTTGGGATTTTTTTGCAACACTCTATATTATTCATTAATGGAAGAATAGGAATAGCTTTGGTCTTGAAGGTTGAGACGTTAGAAATTCCATCGGCACAAAGAACACAGAGTAGGAATGACCGATGAAATTCTCAAATGGTTTATCCTAAAAAACTTTGTGCTAAACAAACTCGTCTATACTCCATAACGGAATTAGATTTATGCGCTTTAATGGATGCATCACTTTAGATATCGATGGCACAGTGACAGACAATGCTCACTCCATCCCATTTAAGACACTAAAGTTTTTAAAAGATTTGGCAGACAATAACTGGCATATTGTTTTCATTACAGGAAGGACCTTTTCTTTTGCCATCAAGACATTGCACGATGTCAACTTTCCCTTCACACTTGCTATACAAAATGGCGCAGACATCCTCAAAATGCCACAAAGAGAAGTTGTCCATCGCGCATACATCGCTCCAACATTGCTCCCACGTTTAGACACACTGTACCACGATTTTAAAGAAGATTACGTCATCTATGCAGGATATGATCGGGGAGATTTTTGCTTCTACCGTCCTCATCGCTATAGTCCAGAAATGCTTAGCCATTTGCACCAGTTGCAAAATTTATCCCCAGAACCGTGGGTTCCAGTGTCTGAATATTCTCAAAAAGAGATCGGTAAAATCCCGTTGATCAAGTGTTTCGGTACAGAAACGAACATGCGGGCTATCAAACAAAGCTTGATCGAAGAAAAATTGCCTGTTGCAACTTCAGTGATCCGCGATCCTCTCAGTGCATGGGAGGGACTCTATATCAACTTGATCACGCATCCTACGGCAAATAAAGGAGGCGCTATGGAATGGGTTGTGGGATATTATAAAATTGAAGGCCCCATCATTGCCGCAGGAGATGATGAGAACGACATTCCAATGCTTAGCAAAGCAGACATTGCAATTGTGATGGCAACAGCGCCCGAGCATGTAAAAAAGCATGGCAAGATCATTGCCCCTTCTGCACGATCAGAAGGGATAGTACAAGGGATTACACAAGCGCTGAAAACACAATAGACTTCTGACGCAAAGACGCCCAAGTCGCGAAGACACAAAGATTATTAGACCTTTTGCAACTAAGGGGTCGTCAATTTTTTCTCGCGTCTTAGCGTCTTGGTGCTTTGCGTTGATATACGTTGTTGTCATAATAAAGTCTAACGTAATTAAGACTGCTTATGGCAGTGAACAAAACACATCGAAGTGAGCAGGGGCCCTATTTTTTTTATTGTCTTTCTGAGAGCGCCATGCCAGCAGTATCAGTAAACGCTGGGCTATCGACAGCGACGCCCATTGCATGCATGCCATTGTCCACATACAAAGTGACACCAGTGATTGCAGAGGCATCAGATGACAAGAGGAAACATGCACTTCTACCGACTTCTTCAGCTGTCAGGTCTTTTTGCAGCGGGGCATTTGCCATTGAATAATCGATCATGCGGTCGATAAACCCGATTGCTCGTGCTGCCCTGCTGCGCAATGGGCCAGCAGAGATCACATTGACCCGGATTCCCCATTTGCGGCCAGCTTCCCACGCCAAAGTGCGGGTATCGCTTTCTAATGCAGCTTTAGCGGAGCTCATGCCGCCGCCATATCCTGGTACAGCCTTTTCAGACGCCATGTAAGTCAAAGAGATGACAGAACCCTCTTTGTCCATAATAGGGCCAAAGTGAGCAACGAGGCTGACGAAAGAATACGAAGAAGCGCTGAGAGCTGCGAGATATCCTTGGCGAGAAGTGTCAAGGAGCGGTTTTTTTACTTCAGGACCATTGGCGAGGGCGTGGATGAGGAAGTCGATCTTGCCAAAATCTTTTTCTACTGCAGCTGCAACTTCAGATATTGTGTATCCCTGAGCATCTACATACCGTTTATTTTCGCGGACGTCCTGGGGCACATCTTCTATTTTATCGTAAGCAGCATCTAATGCATAGAGCTTGGTATATTCGAACATCGTCCCGTCATCAAAACGGCGCGACTCATCGAACTTTCCAGCATTCCAGGATTGAGTGAAAATCTTGACGATAGGAGTCCAGGTTCCGATTAGAATTTCGCACCCTTGTTCGGCAAGGGCCTTTGCAATCGCCCATCCATAACCTTGATCGTCTCCTATCCCTGCGACAAATGCCTTTTTACCCTTCAGGTTTTGTTTCATCTGCGTCACCCTTTTTCTCTATCATAAAGGTATATTTATAGCAGAGAGAGGAGAAATCAATAAAGAGGATTGTTTCTTTCATACTCGACTTCTGCAACTTTCTGGGCCCGCCAGCCTCGTCTATTTGCCCTCGAACGCAAATATCTCAAGGCCTTCGGATCCAAAAAGTTGCAGAAGGTGAGTTAAAGAAAAATGCTATCTATTTTTTCTTTTTTGACATCAAACGACGCCAACCTTCAGCTGTTAATAATTTATAGAAAGGCATAGGTTTTTCTTTCTCTTTTGCTTTCACAGACTTAGAAGCTTTTGCAGGAGCGGCGCGCTTAGAAGGTGATCGGCTCGGTTTTGCGCTTTTTTTGCTCGATTTAGCCATCATACTAACCCCAAAATAACTGGTTCTCTTACAACTGTCTCAATTGCGGATTGTAAATCTATATAAAAAGATTGTCAATTAATTATTTAAAATTCAGTCGAGAAACCATTAGAAAAGTAAAATTTTTCTTATTTTATAATCCTTATTTTATTATGATCCCGCAGCTTTTCAAAAATGAGAGAGACTGCGTACGGATTCAGATTTTGTCGATTTTTTGAGAATTTTGCCAAAAATATTCAAAAAAGCGACGAATCCTGAATCCGAAAACCGTCTCTAAGGGGATCATGTGGGATATTGGTTGTGTTTGTTATGCTGTACTCTGTCTTCATTTATATATTCTGAAAATGCAGATCTTCAAAAAGAGTTAGTTTTATCTAGTCCAGATGAAGTAGTAGCTCTTAACAGCGATTCAAGTGTAATGCTTGGAGGGGTAGTCAGCCCGCTTAGCGGAAGTCCATGTTTTCGCGTGACCGACCTGGTGGCAAAAGGAGCAGAAAGCGTTTGTTTAAGCCGCGTTTATATCCCACCATTTGTGCTCACTTCGCTCAGCTCAAAAATAGAAAATGACAGGGCTCAATTACGCGATTATCTCGTAAGAAATTACCGGGGATGGGAGTTTTTCCCCCATCAACGAATTCAGGTAACCATCCATGGCACAACGACGATTCGCCTAACCGATCCTAATGGCGCAACAATGGATTATACCATTGATAGTTCTGGCACACGGCTTGCGCATGGTCTTTATGGCATCAGCAATGCTTCTGGCGATTTGCCCAGCGGAAAATATGATCCTAGGAATACCCGCATTGCATTGGAAGATGGTTGTAAAAAGATCACCGTATATGCACCCGACGGAGCTGTCCGGTACTACCGACAAATCTCTAAAGGACTCAATTACACACAACATCTCTGTCATTTAGAGAAAGAGGTCCTTCCGAATGGCAAAGTATTAAAATATCAATACAACGAACGCTTTAAACTCATCTCAGTTGCCAGCATGGACCTACAAGAACAAAATATCTATGCGTGGATCAATGTACAAATTTCACCAGAAGATACTGATTGCCATTTCACCACCTCTGCCAACGACACGGCCGATTACGTCTACACTTTAAGAAGCGAACCTATAACAATAAAAGGGAACCACGGATCACAATTCATATCACTTACTTTTCCTCCTATCCTCACCCACGTGAGCACCCCCTTTTACCGCCATGAAGTTCTTGGATATTGCCCAAGATTTTTATTAGAGAACTTTCAAGGGCAGAAACTCATCTTTACTTCGCTCCATGATGCCGTGAACAGCGACGGGATAGTGCATTTGCGTGTCCGTAAATTGTTTTCCCCAGTAGGCACCTCAAATGAGCTCTATCCTATCCATGAGTTTACCTATGATCCTCCCATCGCTGGAAAAAAACATGGGTTCACCAAAGTCAATAACTCAGATGGGACATCCGTGATGTACCATTTCAATTCAGAATTATTGATTTATTCAATTCAGAATTTCGGAGCAGATGGCCAGATCAAAAAAGAAAAGCTTTTTTATTGGGAAGACCATCGCTTGATCGGCTATGATATCCTCGATGAAACTCGACAAGCAGTTTACCGAAAAAGCTACGAGTTTGATCGTTTTGGCAATCCTATTGTGGAGATTGTAAAAGGAGACTTAACTGGCGAGGGAGGACAACAAAGCATCCGTATTAATCGAGAATTTTCCCAAGACGGCAGACATCTGCTCCTTAAGGAAGAACATGAAGAAGGAAAAACCATACAATGGAGCTATCTTCCAAATACCAATCTCGTCACCATTAAACTCACCTTTGACAAGAACGCAATTATCCTCAGAGAATTTTTTCAGTATGATCCTAGCAATAACCTTATCGAACATATTTCGGATGACGGCAGCACCGCAGAAAAAGCAGACCTTCAAACCGTCTCACAAAGAAACATCACGCGCTATACGTTAAGACAACAAGCACCGTTCCTCCACATGCCAGAATCAAAGGAAGAACTGTATCTTGAGCAAGGGAAAGAGGTACTGCTCAAACGCACACAGTATTTTTATGATCAAAGAGGCAATATCTGCAAAGAGGACATCTACGACTCAGAAGGGGCGTATGTTTACAGCTTAACAAAAGAATTCAATGAGCGGGGAGACCTTCTCTCAGAAACTAACCCTATAGGACAAAAAGCAGAATACCAATGGGACGAAAAAGGTCGCTGCACACAAAAGACAAACCATTCTCATTGGTCGAGGAAATTCTTTAACTATGACCTTAAAGGGCGCTTAAAGACAGAAGAAGAGCAGGGGATCAATGGCGAGAAGCATATTTTCAAATACATCTATGATCACCAGGATCGGTGCATCCAAAAGACCAATCCCTTTCAACTTTCCACCTATTACCAGCATGACCCTATTGCAAATCAAATCATCAAGACTGAATTTCCTTCAGGCGTTTCCGTTGAAGGACAAGCGGTTTCCATCTCCACTTCTTCAACCTATGACTCATTAGGAAGAGAAACATCCAAAATCGATGCGAATGGAAACACAACCTACTTCCAATACAATGCATACAATTCTCCTACAGAAGTTACTTATGCAGATGGGAGCAAAGAGTCTTATCGTTACTACAAAAATGGCAACCTCAGACAATACACAGATCAAGATGGGCTCACGACCACATATACGTATGATGCACTTAGCAGGATCCTATCAAAATCCTACTCATCTGCATCAGTTGATCATCTTGCTGAAGAGACTTACATATACAAAGGCTCCAATCTCATCCAAACCACCGACAAATTAGGCAACGTTACACAATTCACCTTTGATGGCGCCGGCAGAAAAATCTGTGAAAAATGCGCAGGAAGGACTACACATTTTATCTACGATACTTTGAGCAGAGTCTCTTCCATCATCAAAGAGAATAAAGAGAACACACTCCGCATCCATTATAAACGAGACCTTCTCGACAGAGTCCTTGAGGAAAGCAAGAAAGATGCACAAGGACGCCTACTCTATCGAATTGGCTATACCTACGATGAAGATGGCAATCGACGCTCGGTCATCCGATTCATTGATAGCAACCCCTCTCCTGATATCTTTAAATACGATGCATTCCACAGATTGACCGAACACCAAGATCCTCTAGGCCATTGCACGAAAACTTTCTATGACGAAGACCACGTCAATGAGATAGGGCAGAAGGTACTCCTTGTTAAAAGCATCGATCCTCACCAAACAACTTCTCTCAAAGTATATGACGCCATTGGTCAGATCGTGGAACAGACAGTTTTGGCCCCCCATACAATATCTCGGATCCAAAAGACCTACGATCCTCAAGGCAATCTCATTTTCCAAAGAGACCATGTCTATGAAAGCGGACAATTCCGAACCACTCAGACCACACACAGCAGCTACACCAACCGCAACCATCTAGAAAGTTGTACCAGGGCCTATGGTTCACCGGATGCGCGCACCACAGTCTTCACATACACACCCGGCGGCCGGCTTGAGACAAAAAACCATCCCAACGGCACAGTTCTTTCCTACACCTACGATGCTTTTGGTTACGTCAATAGCCTCCATTCCTCAGATGGACAGATCAAGCACCTCTATCAACACAACGCCGTAGGTCAGCTGCTCAGTGCCACAGACCAAGTCCTCGACCTTGACATAACAAGAGAACTCGATCCCTTTGGCAACGTGCTCAAAGAAGAACTTCTCCAACTGAAGATTGAGTCTACCTACGACGACTTCGATCGCCTTATCACACTCACCCTTCCCAATGCTGGATCAGTCCATTACACATACGATCCACTCTACCTAAAAAAAGTCGAACGTCGTCTACAAAACGGACAAAGCCAATATGCGCACACCTATGACACCTACGATCTTGATGGGAACATCCTATCCGAAAATCTCATAGGCAACTTAGGTGCCTTCATACACACCTATGATCAAAAAGGGCGCATCCTCACCATTGACAGCCCCTATTTTTCACAGGAAAACACCTACGACGCCATCGATAACTTGAGCTGCACCCAAATCGATAAGCGCCCAAACACATTCACATACGATCCCTTATCCCAACTTCTCTTAGAGACCAAACCAGAATTTACCCTTGCCTATGGCTACGACTCTCTCTACAACCGTACAAATAAAAATGGGAATACAGCTTCACTTAACGACCTCAACGAACTGCATTCTCTCGGGAACATTGCCATTCAATATGACCTCAACGGCAATCAAATACTAAAGCTCAGCCCTTCTGAAACATTCCAGTACACCTATGACCCCTTAAACCAGCTCATCAGCGCCCAAAGCGAAAAGACCAAGGTGTACTTCACTTACGACCCTTTAGGTAGGCGCATCAGCAAAAAGACATTCACCCTTACAGAGAAAAAATGGAAAGAAACCGTCCATGAATATTACCTCTACCATGGACAAAACGAAATCGGCGCATTCACCCCAACCGGCAAACCTAAAAACATAAAAGTATTAGGGATAGGTCCCAATGGCCCCATTGCCATCGAACTTGAAAAAAGCGTCTTCGCGCCCATCCTTGATGCACAGGGGAACATCTGTCGTCTCATCGATCCCATCAGTAAAGAAATCGAAAGTCGATATTTCTACTCCGCATTTGGCGAAGAGCTTCAACGCACTATCGACAGGGGACAGTTCAATCCCTGGCGCTTTGCCTCCAAACGCTTGGATCCCGAGCTCAACTTAATCTATTTTGGTAAGCGGTATTACGATCCTGTCCTAGCAAGATGGCTGACAACAGATCCCGCAGGATTTGTTGATAGTGTGAATCTATATCAATACGTGTATAATAATCCCTTTAGATATCTCGATGCTGATGGACAGTTTGCAATCCTATTGCCGCTGTTAGTTTGGGGCGCTCAAGTTGCAATACCGGCAGTGACGCCAATTGTGATTAATTTGGCCTACACGGCAATTGTAGCAACAACTGCCTATTGGGGGTATAGAGGTGTTGAAGCATTAAACAGCCAAGGCCATGGTCACTATGGGAGCTCGGTTTGGGATGCCGCACCTCGTATTGCTAGTCAAAATGTATCTAAACAGAAAAATACTGATGTATATGCTCCCGGTAGGCCTTTGCCTATGACAGAAGATGGAATTCCCATTCCTGATACAGATGCGCCGCACACACAGCTTGGGACAAAAGGAAGTAAGAGAAGACCAGGGGAGAAATATCCTCAAGTCAGAGAATTCGACAAAAATGGAAAGCCGGTAAAGACTATTGATTTTACGGATCATGGAGAACCACATGTTCATCCCAATCCTCATGAGCATCCTAATGAACCTAATCCAACAGGAGGAACTCCTCAGAGGGGAGACCCACAACCACTAGAAAACTGGAAATACTAATGTTTAATCCCAAATATCGAATTTTACTTATGAGTAAATGCTTTCCTCGAGATAAGGTTGTTTGTCTCGGAACGCAATTAATCTCTATTGTTAATTCTATTAAGGATTTCTTGCCGCAGCATGTATGGTATGGAGCTGATATTGATGCTGTTGGAAAAGGTGCGAGGAAATACAATCTTAATAGCATTCAATTAAATTTAATTGGTACCGATTTACAATTTATTGAATATTGTTCTGAAATCGAGCAATTCATATGGGGGGAATTTTTGTGCATTGATGGTAATTCCTCATCTCAAAATATTCAAAACGTCGAATTAGAAACAGAAGACGAGCCATTTCGCCCTATCGATTGCACGGGAGTTTTAATGGAAATTAGAGCATTTGATACGACTTATTTTGGAATATACTCTCAAGACATAGAATTAATGCAAAAGATATCAAAAATTTATAGCGTTGATATTGAACTTCAGCAAAACATTTTCTAATAAGCGGATAAAAATGTGTATAATGTATGAACATAGTTTTAATAGAAAAAATTTCTCCATCCAGCGAATGTTGGCCAAATTTAATCAGAGATCAAACCAGAATTTACCCTTGCCTATGGCTACGACACGAACTGCATTCTCTCGGGAACATTGCCATTCAATATGACCTCAACGGCAATCAAATACTAAAGCTCAGCCCTTCTGAAACATTCCAGTACACCTATGACCCCTTAAACCAGCTCATCAGCGCCCAAAGCGAAAAGACCCAAGTGAACTTTACCTACGATCCATTAGGCAGGCGCATCAGCAAAAAGGCCTACATCCTGACAGAGAAAAAATGGAAAGAAATCGCCCACGAATATTATCTCTATCATGGACAACAAGAGATTGGCGCATTCACCCCAACCGGCAAACCTAAAAATATAAAAGTTTTAGGTCTAGGCGCCAATAGTCCATCTGCCATTGCCATCGAACTTGAAAAAAGCGTCTTCGCGCCCATCCTTGATGCACAAGGGAACATCTGTCGTCTCATCGATCCCATCAGTAAAGAAATCGAAAGCCGATACTTCTACTCCGCATTTGGCGAAGAGCTTCAACGCACTATCGACAGGGGACAGTTCAATCCCTGGCTCTTTGCCTCCAAACGCTTGGATCCCGAGCTCAACTTAATCTATTTTGGTAAGAGGTATTACGATCCTGTCCTTGCAAGATGGCTGACAACAGATCCCGCAGGATTTGTTGATAGTGTGAATCTATATCAATATGTGTATAATAATCCCTTTAGATATCTCGATGCTGATGGACAGTTTGCAATCCTATTGCCGCTACTAATTTGGGGCGCTCAAGTTGCAATACCGGCAGTGACGCCAATTGTGATCAATTTGGCCTACACTGCGATTGTAGCAACAACTGCCTATTGGGGGTATAGAGGTGTTGAAGCATTAAACAGCCAAGGCAGTGGTCACTATGGGAGCTCAGTTTGGGATGCCGCACCTCGTGCCTATTCAAATACGATTTCGAAAAGGCACACGCCAGATCAAGAATCAATAAGCGAACTTGTTAAAGAATCAGGCAAGAAGGGAGTCTCGAATGCAGACGCAGATACCTTGCTCGACTGGGCAAAAGAGTATGAGTTTCCGCATAGAGATGATAGGGGGAAATGGAATGAGCATGGAAGGCCTCATTGGGAAGGTGGGGAACATATTCATCTAGGGCCAAAACATGTTAAAGTAAATGACTAAAGGTTATCCTATGCATGACTTAGTTTTAATAGAAAAAATTTCTCCATCCAGCGACTGTTGGCCAAATTTAATCAGAGACAAAAAAATATTAGATTTGTCTGTAGAAGAAATAATAAATAAATATCAAGGCTTTGAAGGAGAGTTAATTTGCATTTTTAAAGTTGAAGAACACAGGAAAGAACTCGAAAAATTCATATATCGATCCTTAGAGTTAAAAAAGCTGAGTAATTGTTTGTTATTACACGTCATTTCTCGTTCCGATGTAATGCCCTCCTTCTTAAAAGATCAGGCAGTCTTTGTGGGTTATGATATTGGAGCTTGTGACGAAGAAAAAACCATATATTCATCCATATTTAATGAAGTATTATTTGGAGGGTATGATGAATTGATTGCTTATAGAGATTTGTTAAATAAAAACCTGCTTTTCCCTGATAAGGTAACAGCAAAAAGATATGTTGACTTGCATAATGAAATGTCAGCTAAAGGAAAAAACGTGGAAGACTACATGGAAATGATTATTTACGAAGTTTGGAAACATAAAGAATAACAGCTAAATGGATACTCAAGGAAGACCGGTGAAAGATATTGATTTTACGGATCATGGACGTCCACAAAATCATCCCAATCCTCATGAGCATAAATGGAAACCAAATCCAACAGGAGGGACACCTACGACGCCGTCGATAACTTGAGCTGCACCCAAGTCGATAAGCGCCCAAACACCTTCAAATATGACGCCTTATCCCAACTTCTCTTAGAGACCAAACCAGAATTTACCCTTGCCTATGGCTACGACTCTCTCTACAACCGAACAAATAAAAATGGGAACACAGCCTCAATTAACGACCTCAACGAACTGCATTCTCTCGGGAACATTGCCATTCAATATGACCTCAACGGCAATCAAATACTAAAGCACAGCCCTTCCGAAACATTCCAGTACACCTACGATCCCTTAAACCAGCTCATCAGCGCCCAAAGCGAAAAGACCCAAGTGAACTTCACTTACGACCCTTTAGGTAGGCGCATCAGCAAAAAGACATTCACCCTTACAGAGAAAAAATGGAAAGAAACCGTCCATGAATATTACCTCTACCATGGGCAAAATGAAATCGGCGCATTCATCCCAACCGGCAAACCTAAAAACATAAAAGTATTAGGGATAGCTCCCAATAGCCCCATTGCCATCGAACTTGAAAAAAGCGTCTTCGCGCCTATTCTTGATGCACAGGGGAACATCTGTCGTCTCGTCAATCCCATCAGTAAAGAAATCGAAAGCCGATACTTCTACTCCGCATTTGGAGAAGAGCTTCAACACACCATCGACAACGAACAGTTCAACCCATGGCGTTTTGCCTCCAAACGCTTGGATCCCGAGCTCAACTTAATCTATTTTGGTAAGAGGTATTACGATCCTGTCCTTGCAAGATGGCTGACAACAGATCCCGCAGGATTTGTTGATAGCGTGAATCTATATCAATATGTGTATAATAATCCCTTTAGATATCTCGATGCTGATGGACAGTTTGCAATCCTATTGCCGCTACTAATTTGGGGCGCTCAAGTTGCAATACCTGCAGTGACACCAGTTGTGATCAATTTGGCCTACACTGCGAGGGGTAATTGGCCCAAATGCAGTTTTAGAGTCACGTTTGGTATATATTCTAAAAGCTTGCACCGAACTCTACATAAAATGAATTAGAAACAATATTACCATTACTATAGAAATCGTATGAAATAGCAGTGTTCCAATATTTGCAGTATAAGGCGCGCAATGCTGCTCCCACAACGCCATAATTGCGTTCTCCACCGATGAGCTGTATTTGCGCATTTGTATTGAAGTTGCTTGCAGTTATTCCCAACGAATGTCTTTGGTCTGCGAATTCATGCAACCAATAGCCTCTAACTTCTGGCATCAACGTTACAGAGGGATAAACGATCTGTCCACCAATGCTTGCTCCGAGCTGCGTGCGGAAAGAGTGAAAGCGCTGATGACGCACATGCACATCCAAATCTCCAGCGCCATGTTCACCATAATCTTCTACACGCAAATCGATATATTGAATAGCAGCCAGAGGTGTAATGCGAGCCTTTTTCACCCATATATCATATCCAACGCCTGCATAAGCGTTCCATTCCCAGCCTTGCGGGGTTCCTTTAGCTGTCTTACCATCGATATGACGGTGGATTTCATACCAGTTGTGCGCTCCCCCTGCTGTCAAATCAAGGAAGAAATTGCGTGTGCCGAATGGAAGGAAAGTTCCATAGATCTCTGCAAATGCGGAATCGAGATCGAAATTGCCCCAATGTTTTTCGACATGAGCATCGAGTTTCTCATAACCTAGTTGAAGTCCTAAACCTGCTCGGTTAAAGGCATAATCTGCACCGGCAAGCACACCTGCAGTCCAATAATCAAAACCATTTTGATGGTGGAGTCGGTCGACATCGCCAAAGCTTGCTATAGGTGCAACATAGAGAGACATCGGTAGGTTGGATTGATTTTTTTCAAAGAAGCCGACATTGACTTGTTTATTTGTATTAGGTGTATTTGTGGGACTAAGATTATTGTTTTGAGGTGGAGTTGGTTCAACATTTTTTTCATTGGAAAAAAATGGGGACGTCATCATCCAAAGCGCATTGTTGGCGAGCATGATATCTGCTGTGTCTTCTTTTACCTGTTTTTTATTAGAAACAATAGGTGCGTCAACATGTGCACTTCTTTTTGCAGATATATAAGCTGGCGCCATACGGTTGCGTACAAAACGCGTGCGATCATTAATTTGTTGGAAACGGTTTGTTGTTCGTGCAAATTGCGCTATGCTCGTGTTAAAGAAAGTTGTCATTGAAGGAGGAAGAGGAACTGGGCAGGGGGGAGAGGGAGGGCAAGGTGGACAAGGTGGGCATGGTGGGCAACCCGCTGCTATCAACACGAATCCCTGAGAATTATCTGGAGATAATGAGAAAGTCGCATTTAATCCTGGGGGTAAATTAGACTCAATTTGAGCAAATGTTCCTGAGATTCCCAAACCCCCGGTATTATCTATAATTAAATACTGCTCACCAGCAAGGATTGTCGAATTAGGCAAGGATTCGAAAATCAACTTGCCATCCAATGTTACAGTTGAAATGTTTACAGCATTTACGTTGAGTACGTCGTGATTTGCGAGATTTAATGCTTTGATTAATAGTGTTCCATTGGCTTGTTGGACATAATTCCCAGATATTGTTAATGCGCCAATATTTATTGGATCTCCAGGCTCAACAGTACCACTTTGGTTAACGACAGTAATAGCAGTTGAAGCTGGAACGTTTCCTAAGGTACCAAACCCTTGAAGACTTCCCCCAATAATATTAACTGTAGGAGGCGCAATAGTCTGATTATTTACAACAGATGTAGAAGTTAAGCCGATTTTAACTGCTCCAGCATTAATATCTAGATCCCCAATAATGGTATTTTCATCTAAAAGTAAAGTTCCTGATAGATTTTTGACGAGCTTTCCATTTTGGACATCAACTGTTAAAAAGGCCAGATCGTATTGATCATTTACAGCATTGTTCACTCCATTTTGTGCAGAGGGAACATTGACAGCGACGGGCCCTGTTCCTAAATTTAACACTAGAGGAAATGCAGGTAAAACGGGGTTTCCTTGCAGTATTCCAACGCCAGGTTCAGTTGCATCAAAGTCTATACTTTGATTAGGAAGAAAATTGAGAGTAACCGGTGTTACCCCTGTAGTAATAACCCCATTTCTTCCTATTGTTAAAGCAGATGTTCCCGCAGCAGCAGTCAGAAACAAATCGAACGGAGCATTTATTTGGGTGGTTTGGTCCGCCATGATTCCACCTAATATGCTGAGAGATACGATAGTTTGAAAAGATTGTTGAGATGTGTCACTAGGTACTAAGTTTGCAGTAAATGGGTTGCCAAGAAAATAATTGGCATCTGTTACTGCATTGATAAAGATTCGAGATGTTGATCCAAAGAGATCACTTGCAACATTTCCGGTGTTATTAATTATAGCTGTTCCACCATGGATTACTAGATCTTGCGGGATTGCGATAATGCCCAAAGTAGATGAGTTTATACCTAATATACCGCTTTCGAGAAAGACTGTGCCTGCAAAGGTGCTATTATTTTGCGAAAATAGATCAACTTGCCCTGAAACTAAGGTTCCTGCACGTGAGGCTCCGTAAAAATGAATGTCACCAGTTCCGCCAATAGAAGTGGTAAATTGTAATAAAGAGTCATTTTTTGTAAAAACATCCAATGAATTATTTGTTAAATTCAAAGTTGTAATTGTCGGAAGGAACTGAGCAGATTCATCTACAAATATTGATGCAGGACCTGTAGGGGAATCAAACGTTAAATCAGTCATTGTCAGGGTGAAAGGTATTACATTAACAGGTACTGCTAAATGTAGGGATCGCAATGTTATAGGCCCTGGCGCTTGTACTACAGGACTTGCAATAGAAGGGAGTCCAGAAAAACTTGCGACTTGTGTATTTCCATCTGGGTGCGGTCCGCCTAAAGTCCAATTGGCATCTATTTGCCAAACGCCACTTCCCGCATTGTTCCAAGCTCCTGAATTAGCGTAGGAATGAGAAGTAGTCGCCAAAGAAAAACAACAAAGTGCAGCAAAGAAGAAATGATTTTTATTAGAAAGGTAGTTCATTATGATTTCCTACTAGTTAATTCATGATATTTTTTTTGCAAACACGAGTCGAAAAAAAACGCAATCAACTAATTTTTTTTATATAATCAAACTAAATAATTAATGCAATCTTATATGGTTTTTCGTCCTTATCTCTTTGTAAGCAATTTTCTTTATTTTTTATTGCCGACACTTATAAAAAAAGATGGCTATGCTTTCTTAGAAGAAGAATTTACTGAAGAAGAATATAAGCGATTAATCGAGGAAAAGTCTAACCCTGAATATTGGATCAATTTACTTACGATTGATGAATTTTTTTCAGAAATGTCTAACTGGGAAGAAAAATCACGGGTTTTAGCAAAAACACTCGTTTCAATGTAAACAGCAAAATTAAAAAAAGACTTTCCTGAGATCAATTTTAATGTTCAGTATCTTTGTAATGAAGAATGTGTAGATTATGGTGTTACGTTTTATCAATATGATAAAACTAATGTTGAACCATTATTCGAAGGTCTTAACGACATAAATATCCCTAACATAAAGGAAAGCAAAATTGAGCAAAGTGATGATGGCTTAAGACCAGGTATGCCTAAAATTAGAAAGCCGAGAGTTGATGAAATACCGTAGGATGAAAAAAGAGACGAGAACTGTCAAAAGTTACTGGGTTGTTTTCTCAAAAGATGAAGTCTATTATAAATAGACTCGTATCAAAATTCAAAGAAGTCGAATTTTTACATTCGGACTTTAAAAAATGCGATCTTGTTGTTCTTTAGCGAAGCCTTCGTTATGCCTATAATTATACGCCTCATTGAATTAATACGCGCTCTGTAGAAAATCCCAAATCCTTTAAAAAGTTCTGAACGCTTAGCTTTCCCACTGTATGCGCTGCTCCTATACAACAGAATGCCCTTGTTTTGCTGCTAGCAAGTTTGGCAATTCTCATCGCCATGTTCGAATTGCGCTTCTCCATTTCTGCAGCTTCATCAATTGAATCTGTTTCTGAAGCATCAAATTCTTCAAGATTCCCTTTTTCCCATGCATTAAACATAGGCTCTAGTTGTTCGCTCTTATTGCGTGCGGCATTTTTTATAATGCCATCCATTGATTCAGATACGTCAATAATTCCTTTCCATTCTTCCTTTGACAAGACTTGCAAAAATAAATCCTGCAAAGGATCGTTTTGTAGCATCATTTCTTGCGTTGCTTCCTGTTCTTCAACTGTTTCGAGGTCTTCAATAGGTTTATTAGCCTTTTTTGCTAGATTATGTAGTTCGTCATCTATGCCTGAAGAAAGCCCAGCTTTACTCCACACTCTAGATTTTAAATCAGAAATACATTCGAAAATAAAATCACTTTTTTCTTTGTCGTTACCAAAATCCAATACTTCCGATCCTTTTTTTTCTCGGAATAAGTTTTTAAGTGTGTCAGTAATGTTATGTGTCTGTTGAGAAGAAAGGGTGCTCCATTGTTCTTCCCATTGCTTTTTTCTTTCTAAGTCGTAGGATTTGTTTACGTTTTGCCCATAATAGTCGATTTCTAATGCAAGGCAGTGGGATTTTGCGAAGCATTTATGGATGCGCAAATTTAATTCTAGCAGGTTGGTGGGAGCTCTATGTATTGATCCTAGTAAATACCCTACCGTTGCCTCATTTTGCTTAATTTTCCAGAAACACCCAATGGGCTCTTTTTTGCTTACACTCATATTAACCGTTATTTAAAATTTATATTAATTATATATTATTATTGTTAAAAATACAATTGATTTGCATTGTATTTAAAAATATTTGTTACATTAATTTCTGTTATAAGATTTTTTGTTTCTTATTTGAAATGGGTTATACCGATTTGTGAGTCGTGTTCGGTATAGTCATGGCGCACATGATGTTGATAAAAAAGTTGATGACCTAACAGCGCGCTGTATATATGCTAAAGACAAAAGCAACATCTATTGGAATCTTATTGATTCAAAAGGAACCAAACTATGGCAGAATACGAAATTGTTTATGAAGGGGATTTGTCCACCCGCTGTGTTAACTTAGACAACCACGACGTCATCCTTACCGATGCGCCCAAAGATAACCACGGCAGGGGAGAGAGGTTTTCACCGACGGACTTGCTCGCTGTCTCTTGGGGCTCATGCATTGTCACGATCATGGGGATCCATGCTAAAAGGTTGGAGGTCGATATGAAAGGTTCTAAGGTGCGTGTGAAAAAGATCATGCAGCAAACGCCTGTTAGAAGAATTGCTAAACTAGAATTTCATTTTGAATGCCCGCATGAGGTGCCCATTGAGGTTGCTCGGCAATTAGAGCAGGCAGGGGCGCAATGTCCTGTGCATCATAGTTTGCATCCTGATATCATTGAAGTGATGGACTTTACCTGGGGCAAGAAGTGAAATTTACACAGGGTGCAGCTTTCCAAAAACATCTGGAGCAAGCGTCTCCGTCGCATCTCTCAAATGCTTATCTTGTGGTCTGTACGCATGCTGATGACCGCAAGGAATTCATGGATGCAGCTGTTGCTGCCCTGACGAAAAAAGAGCCTGAGGCCCAAGTTGTGCATTACAACGGCCAAAGGCAGTCTGTTGAGTTGCGAGAGGTTCTTGCGCCATCGCTTTTTGCCAGTAAGTTAATTGTGGCTATCGATGCGTTAGACCAATGCAAAAAGCCTGATGTAGAAATGCTGGCGCATGCTGTAGCGCAGCCGATCCCGGGAGTGTCGCTTGTCTTGGGGGCTTCGGCTAAGAAGAATGCTGAGGTAATTGCGGAGCTGGGAAAGAAGGAGCTGATCGTTTTAGACCTGTCGGCAGAGAAGCCTTGGGACAGACAGCGCCGCATCAAAGATGGCTTCTTTCAGTATGTACACCGCCAAGGGAAAGGGATCGCCTCGGATGCTTGGGAAGTGTTAGCAGATGCTTGTGGGCATGAGTCTGCGAGTGTGCGCAGTGAGATCGATAAATTGTTGACGTACATTGGGCCAAAGCCTCGCATTGAACTGAAAGATGTCACTTCGCTATGTCTGGCTGTTGGGGAAAGCCTCAGCTGGCGCACCGTGGAAAAACTGATCTGGGATGAGGGGACGTTGGACTGCCAAGTGGAGCTTGAAGACTCAGCGGAATTGTTTCCTTGGATCAGCTCGATGCGCTCTCATTTGCGCTCAGGTCTTAAAATTGCTGTTCTGGGATCTCAAAGAGCTACTCCTGAAGAGATCGCACGCGCGCTACCGACGTTAAAGCCTCAATCTCTGAACACGTATATTTCTGTCGCGCCGAAAATGGGGGAAGCTTATTTTTCCCATGGGCTGCGCCTGCTTTATGATTTGGAGATGCACCTCAAGAGCTCGACCATGCCTTTTCCGCTATGCTGGGATTTTTTCCTCCATGAATTTTTAAGCTTAAAACGGCGCATATGAAGTTATTGCTGTTTCCTAATGTCCTTTTTGATGAGGGCGACCATCGCCAGGTGCTCCCTGAAAGTGTCGATCGCGCTGTGGCGGGCATAGACTGTCTGATTGCCGAGAGTGAAAAAGGGGGACGTCGGTTTTTAAAGCGCTTTGTTTTTCCTGTGGGAAAGAGCTTTCGCGATATTCCTATCCACTTGCTCAATGAACATAGTTCGTCGCAAGATATTGCGCATTTGGCAGCGCAGATCACTTCTAAAGATCAAACATGGGGATTGGTCTCGGATGCAGGTTTACCTTGTTTGGCAGATCCAGGAGCTCGGATTGTTTTTCTCTGTCGACAGAAAGGGGTAGAGATCGAAGCTTTTTCTGGGCCGTCTTCGATGATAATGGCGTTGGAACTATCTGGGCTCACAGCACAAGCATTTGCTTTCCATGGATATTTGCCGAATGAGGGTGAGCTATTGAAGAAGAAATTAGTGAGCTTGGAAGAGCGTGCCCGCAAAGAGAAAGCGACGCAGCTTTGGATTGAGACGCCGTATCGCAATGAAAAGATGTTGAAGATGATCTGCGAGGTTTTGCAGGGGCCTACACTTTTGTGTGTGGCGAGTGGACTTACTTCTCCTGAGCAGCGCGTGGTGACGCAGCCTATTTCAGCATGGCGGAAAGAAACGCATGCGGGGTGGGACGACAAGCCTGCCGTGTTTTTATTGTTTTAAAGTTCGAGGATTTAACAATGAATCCTTAGATGAATTAACACAAAATTTTGTAAGTCTTTATGCGATAGAGTTATGGGTTACATCCAAGGATCTTGATTTTAACAACGCTTCTTACAAGAATTTAACATCTACGGGTTTCAATGTATGCCTGTATTCAATGGATCGTAAGTTTTGTTTTTTTTAGACTTCTGATTGATCGTGGTGATCGAGAACGTTTAGAGATTGATTGTTTAACATCTTTTCCCATCTTGAATAACACATCAGGGCATAGATCGACACCATTAGGCCAATATATCGATATCCCGTCGCATTTTACTTTTTTGAAATAGTCCATGTCAATTAAGGGAATCAACATGTTTTTCGCATTTTTAAGCATGCTTTCTAAATTGACTATTTTGACACGCCTATCATTAAACAGTAATTTAAGCTTATAGCCTTCTACGTATTCTACTTTTTTAATCGTGTGCAACATAGCTTACCTCTTCATGCATTAAAGTCCAAGCTGTTACAAATGCAGATTGTTTTTGAGGAAACTTACCATCAATCATTTGTCCCGTACGTATACTAAATGTGGCGCTATAGTTCTGATAGTATGCATGAAAATGAGGCGGTGCATGATCATCAAAAAACATTTTAATTATGATGCCTAAAAACCTACTAATCTCGGGCATAAAACCATGAATTAAATTTATACACAAGGAAGCTTATAGGTGATCCTATAACAGACTTCCCATCCTCTCTTCAGGCTAACAGTGACTTTACATTACACTCAACTGTTTTTACTAGATGAGCTCGACTGCAACGGAATCATAGAAGAGCATCCCTTCTTTAGTCAGAGAAAGAGTGTCTTCGGAATGCTTCAGCCACTTCTTCTCGATCAATGCATCGATGCTCTTGAGTGTCTCAACTGGAAGTTCTCCGTGACGAGAAGCAAATGCTTTCAGGTCGACTCCTTCGATCAACCGCAAGTTGACTGCTAAGAGCTCGCAGAGGTTGCGAGGATAAGGGAGCTGCTCTTCAAAATCGATGGCTGTTGCGCCCACTTGGATCTTTTGATGGTAGGCATTAAGTGCGCATACGTTTCTTAGTCTTGCCTTGTTCCAATAACTGAATGCAGAAGGCCCAAGTCCTAAAAATGGACGCGCGGTCCAATAGCCTGTGTTGTGTCTGGAAGTGTACCCTTCTTTTGCAAAAGCGGATATCTCATAGCGTTTAAGTCCATAGGACTCAAGCTTGGTGACTGCCATCTCCAGCATGGTCAGGTTTTCTTCGGGAGTTGGGAGCAAAGGGATGAGGGATTTGCGTTTTTTAAAGAAGACGGTCTCTGGTTCAATGGTCAGGTTGTACAATGAGAGATGGGTGATGGGCAGAGTTTCTATTTGGTTTAATGTCGCTTCCCAAGATGCAATTGTTTGATCTGGAACCTCGTACATAAGGTCGATGGTGATGTTGGTAAAGCCACAAGCATTTGCGATGTTGATTGCTTCTTTGGCCTTTGCGCTGTCGTGTTGTCTGCCCAGGCGTTTGAGCAAAACGTCGTCGAATGACTGCACGCCAAAACTTAATCGGTTAAAGCCCATATTCCGCAGCTCTTGGGCGAAGGCTTTATTAAAGGATTCTGGGTTTGCTTCAATGGTGATCTCTGCATCGGTGTTCACTTGGGACTTTTTGTGGATGGAATTGAGGATGATTGAGAGGTCGTGCGCGCTTAAGGACGTGGGGGTGCCGCCGCCAAAATAAATGGTGGAAATGTGTTCTTTATTGAGCAAGGGGAGGCGCATTTCCCATTCTTTAAGAAGAGAATCGGTAAAGTTGTGCTTTAGGATAGGAGTGTCAGGGACAACGAAAAAGTGGCAGTATGGACATTTGCGCACGCAGAAAGGGACATGTACGTATATTCCAACGTCATTGTCCCTTTCGCTATGTTTACCATTCACTGGCATCGGGATCTTCAAGAACGCCGCGGCGCCAACGGTTCCTGTCGCTGAAAGGATCTTCTTCTTCTTCCTCTTCTTCGACAACTGCGCCTTCTTCTTCTTCGCCTTCTGCAGCTTCTTCGCCGGAAGCAGTTTCAACGTCGAAAGATTCCGTTTCCATATCTAACCCGGCATCAGTGAACCCTTCGTCCGCCATGTCCATGTCTGGCATGCTGGCGTCTTGGAAGGCTTGTCTTTGATGGGCAGGACGTTTTGGAATGGTATATTCTTCCATTTCACCGCTTTCTTTAAGGAAACGGAGACGTTCTTTTTCTTCTTCGATTTTGTCTTGAAGCGAGCGCATTTCTTCTTTGTGCTTCTCCAAGTCTTTCTTTGGGACAAGACCTAACTTCAACCAATGGTCGAGGTCTTGCAACTCTGTTTCGAGTTTTTTTAATCGTTCACTCTTCATATAACCTTAGCAACAAAGTTAAAAAATTTTCTTACCTTCATTTAGATGATGAAGAAATTTCTTGCAATGGTCCATCTGTTTTTAGTGGACTGGACTCAAGGTATGCCGAAGTATTTTAGCACGAAAAAAAGATTTCACAACAGAAAAAACAATTAGTATATAAGGACGAATAAGAACCTGTCTGCTCTAGGGGGATCATGTATCCAGAGAAATTTTCGTTTGCCAATCTAGCAAATATCCAATTTTTAGAGGGACTATACCAATCTTATCTCGCTGATCCTCAAACTGTAGATTCTACCTGGCGCCTATTTTTTGATGGGATGGAGTTTGCCTCTGCTGGCAGGTTCGTCCCTGTAGAAAAGGGCAGCGAGAGCGGGGACCTGAAAATTTTCCACCTTATTGAGACGTACCGCAAGTGGGGGCATCTTGCAGCCAATTTCAACCCCTTGCAGCCTGAAAATCCACCTGTTCCAGATGTCCTAGATATTACTAAATTAGGCTTTAAGCCAGAAGACCTTAAATCGGAATTCCCCACTTGTGGGTTTCTTCCGAGGCCAAAAGCTCTTTTAAGCGAAATCCTAGACTCCCTCAAAGCAACGTATTGCAGCACTGTGGGCTTTGAATATATGGACTTGGACTGCCCTGAGCTACAAACATGGCTCCAATCCAAAATTGAACCGGGTTTTGACCTTAGGCTGTCGGTTGAGGACAAAAAATATATTCAAGAATCGTTAAACAAGGCCGACCTGTTCGAAAACTTCCTCCATACGAAATATGTAGGGCAAAA
This sequence comes from bacterium, assembly GCA_044227055.1. GTDB lineage: Bacteria > Chlamydiota > Chlamydiia > Chlamydiales > Rhabdochlamydiaceae > JBGAFT01. Next base: position 383,828 of record JBGAFT010000002.1, on the reverse strand, counting down.
GCGTTTTTCTTTAGAAGGGGGAGAGACGCTGATCCCTATCATGGCTTTTTTACTCGATCAAGGATCAAAGCTTGGAGTTAAAGAAGTTGTCGTAGGCATGGCGCACCGCGGACGTTTGAACGTTCTTGCGAACATCCTCAATAAGTCCTACGAGCAGATTTTCACAGAATTTGAAGATTACTATACTCCTGAATTATCAGAATCAACAGGAGATGTGAAATATCACAAAGGTTTTTCTGGGGCTTTGACCACTAGAGGTGGTAAATCTGTCGAAGTGCGCCTAGCTGCAAACCCAAGCCATCTGGAATCTGTGGACCCGGTTGTTGAAGGGATGGTGCGCGCAAGACAGCAGTTCATGCCAGACAAAGAGAAAAAACTCGAAGTAGTGCCCATTTTGATCCACGGCGATGCCGCCGTTGCTGGCCAAGGCGTTGTCTACGAGACCCTCCAGTTCTGTAGGCTCAACGGGTATTCTACTGGCGGAACGATTCATGTCGTCGTAAACAACCAAATTGGGTTTACGACCTTGCCAAAAGATGCGCGCTCGACGAGGTATTGTACAGATATCGCGAAGAGCTTTGGTGCGCCTGTATTCCATGTGAATGCAGAAAATCCTGAAGAGTGCGTTGCCATTGCGCGCATCGCCATTGAGCTGAGACAAAAATTTGCCTGCGATGTCTTTATCGATTTGAACTGCTACCGCAAATATGGACACAATGAAGGCGATGAACCGACGTTCACTCAGCCACAGCAATATCAAGCAATCCGTCAGAAACGTCCGATCCGCGAACTTTTCAAAGAGCAGTTGATACGCGAAGGTGTGATGACTGTTGAAGAGGCTGGCCGTGTCGTAGATGAGTTTAAGAGCAATTTGCAAAAAGCGCTGGAGTCGGCAAAGAATTTTTCAGCGCCTGAAAAAAGCACATCTTCTGCACCAGCTGCTAAAGAAGAGATGTTTGCCAAGCTGTCAACAGCTGTTCCCTTAGAAACGTTAGTGACGATCATCACCAAAACATCGACTGTACCACAAGGGTTCTCTTTGCATCCGAAGATCCAAAAAATGATGATAGAGCGTTTGAAAAGTGTTCAAGACAATTCAGAACGCGCTGTGATTGATTGGTCATTGGGAGAACTTTTAGCTTATGGCAGTATTTTGTGGGATGGGAAGCATGTACGTCTTTCAGGACAAGACAGTCGGCGCGGCACGTTCACACACCGCCATGCTGTATGGCTCGATCAGAACAATGCATTCCGCTATTTTCCCCTTTCCCATATTAAAACAGGGCAAGGGCTCTTCGATGCCTACAATTCACCCTTAAGTGAATACGCTGTGATGGGATTTGAATTTGGTTATAGTTTGATCAAAGATGATGCTCTTATCATTTGGGAAGCTCAATTCGGCGATTTTGTGAATGGAGCGCAAATCCTCATCGACCAGTACATCTCTGCAAGTGAACAAAAATGGGGGCAGAACAGCCCCTTAGTTCTTAAGTTGCCCCACGGCTACGAAGGACAGGGACCGGAGCATTCTTCTGCGCGCATCGAGCGTTTCCTCCAAATGTGTGCGGATGACAATTTCTTTGTGGTCAACTGTACAAACCCAGCCCAGCTGTTCCACGTGCTACGCCGTCAAGTGCTCCGCACTCTGAAGAAACCTCTTATCATCTTCACGCCGAAAGCGCTCCTCCGCCACCCAGAAAATGTCAGCACGCTTGCAGACTTTACACAAGGGACCTTCCAAGAGATACTCGATGATCCTGCAGCGCCAGCAAAACCCAAGGCGATCCTTTTGTGCAGCGGTAAGGTCTATTATGACCTAGTCCAAGAACGCGCTAAGGGAGGACATGCTGCGGCAATCATTCGGATAGAGCAGCTTTATCCGTTGCACAAGCAGCGTTTGTTGGAAGTTTTCCAAAAATACAGCAGTGCAGCAATGTGCATTTGGGTGCAAGAAGAACAGAGCAATATGGGTGCATGGGAATACATGCACCCTCAGTTAGACGAGTTGATCAAAGGGAAAATCCCCCTGCGATATGCAGGGCGCAACCGAGCAGCTTCTCCTGCAGTAGGGTCCCATGCGATGCATAAAAAACAACATGAACAATTGATGCGCGATGCCTTTCAATTTTGAGGTTTTATGAAGGTCGAAATAAAAATCCCCGCGATGGGCGAGTCTGTTGTCGAAGCGATTGTCAGCAGCATTTTAAAGCCCAATGGTACTGTAGTGAAAGCCGATGAGGAGATCCTTGAGCTTGAAACGGAAAAGGTCAATCAAGTGCTATACGCTCCTACAGCGGGAGTTCTCACCTTAACAGTAAAACTTCAAGACACAGTGAAAATTGGACAGGTGATCGGGTATATTGATACTGAGGCAAAAGGTCAATCTACTGCAGCTTCAATAACTAAGGAAGCTCCTAAAGCTGCAACACCTCTTCCAGAGCCGATGAAAATGCAGCCAGTCCACGAAAACAATGCTGATGCAACAGGTGCCCGTAAGTCTGTAGATTCCTTTGTAGCAGAAGTTACCCAGCCAAAAGCTGCAGCTCCCACACCCATTCCCGCAACTCCAGCTCCTAAGATTACGACAAAAGAAGGGACTGCGACACGTAAAAAAATGACATCTTTGCGCAAAACAATCGCGCAAAAGCTTGTTGAGGTCAAAAACCAAACAGCCATGTTGACAACGTTTAATGAGATCGATATGTCCGCTGTGATGGCTATCCGTGAAAAAGAGAAAGAAAACTTCCAGAAGCGCTATGGCGTCAAGCTGGGCTTTATGTCTTTTTTCGTAAAGGGTGTAGTCGCCGCCCTGAAAGCTGTCCCTGAGATCAACGCCATGATCGATGGAGATGAGATCATCACATTCCAAACCTATGACATTGGTGTGGCAGTTTCAACAGAGAAAGGGCTGTTAGTACCCGTCGTGCGTGATTGCGATAAATTAAGCTTTGGCGATATCGAGCTAGCAATTGATGGGTATGCCAAAAAAGCCCGAGCGGGAAAAGTGGCTGTCGATGATATGCGTGGAGGCACCTTCACGATCACGAATGGTGGCGTATTTGGGTCCTTGCTCTCAACTCCGATCCTCAATCCGCCCCAAAGCGGCATCCTCGGGATGCATGCGATTGTGAAAAGACCGGTAGCTGTTAAGGATGAGGTTGTGATCCGTCCTATGATGTATGTGGCATTGAGCTACGATCATCGGATTGTGGATGGGAAGGAAGCGGTGTTGTTCCTGGTGAACTTGAAGCAAGCTTTAGAAGAGCCCGCACGTCTTCTACTGGATCTTTAAAGGGAAAGAAGAAGAAAAGAGAGAAAGGATTTCATCTTCCTCTGTGCTGATGGGACTCTCTTCTCCTATAAAAATTGATTTGAGGATGGATGTATGGCAGAAAACTACGACGTCATTGTGATTGGATCAGGCCCCGGAGGCTATGTCGCAGCGATCCGCGCTGCTCAGCTAGGCTTGAAGACAGCCTGCGTCGAGATGGCCCCAGAACTTGGTGGCACTTGCCTTAATGTAGGCTGCATCCCATCAAAAGCTTTGCTCCAATCTACAGAACTGTTAGCAAAATTACAGAGCGAAGGTAAGTTGCATGGTATTAGTACAGGTTCGCTGAATGTCGATTTTCCTGCGATGATGCAGCGGAAGAGCAAGATCATCACCAGCTTCAACGAAGGAATTGCTGGCTTGTTCAAAAAAAACCGCATTACGAGAGTGTTTGGTAAAGCGCGGTTACAATCTACAAACCAGGTGAGTGTCCAGTCCGCAAAAGAATCTCTAATGCTACAGGGTAACCACATTATTTTAGCAACAGGCTCAGAAGCGATCCCTCTCCCTTTTCTCCCTTTTGATGAAAAAAAGATCTTGTCTTCGACCGGAGCATTATCGTTAGATAAGATCCCTCGCAAGATGCTTGTCGTGGGAGCGGGAGTGATTGGTGTTGAGCTCGGTTCAGTGTATCGCAGATTAGGAACAGAAGTGATCTTCATCGAATTCCTCGACCGCATCTGCTCTATCTTAGATGATGAAGTCTCCAAAGCATTCCAAGTGATCTTAGAGAAGCAAGGTCTGGTATTTCATTTGGGTGCAAAAGTTACTCAAGGGCAAGTGAAGGGAGATGGAGTAACGCTAGGTGTTTCCTTATCAGATGGCAGTAATACGCAATTCGATGCCGATGTTGCTCTCATTTCCATTGGAAGAAGACCATACACTAAAGACCTTGGACTAGAAAATGTCGGTATCCAACCAGGCCCGAAAGGTTTTCTTACTGTTGATGGGCATTTCCGCACATCTGTCCCTTCTATTTTTGCCATTGGGGATATTATCGATGGGCCGATGCTGGCCCATAAAGCTTCCGAAGAAGGGTCAGTTGTTGCGGAGATCATCGCAGGCCTTTCACCCCATATTAATTATGCAGCGATCCCTAGCGTTGTCTACACGCATCCCGAAGTAGCTGCAGTAGGTCTCACGGAGAGTGAAGCGAAGCAGCGCGGCCTTGCAGTGCGTAGTGGAAAGTTCCCATTCAAGGCCAATTCTAGAGCCCGTTGCAGTCATGAAGAAGAAGGGTTTGTAAAAATTGTCACAGAAGAAAAAAGTGACCGAATACTAGGAATGCATATCTTAGGAGCCCATGCATCAGAATTAATTGCTGTGGGGGTTGTTGCTATTGAGAAAAAAATGACAGCAGTGGAGCTGGCGCAGATCCCGTATGCACATCCTACGCTCTCAGAAGCGATCAAAGAGGCGGCGTTGGCAGTCCACAAGCGTCCCATCCATTTATAAGAAAATTTCATCAGCACAGAGTGAATAAGGAGACACAGACTCGACTTTAGGATTTTTTGTCCGTTGATTTTGCTAAGACTTTTGTGCTGAATGAGTTAATTATTTGAAGTGCGGGTCCAAGGACCCCGGTCAAAAGAAATTAACTCGTTCAGTGCGAAAGGATTGCAAAAGCAAAAGATAAAAAATCCTAAAGTCGAGACAGAGAACACAGAGGAAGAAAAATTAAGTATTTATCGCGAGAGCGATAAATAAACATCTATCTTACACCGGGTCTCTTTGTCTCTTCTTACCTCTGTGCTAATGGGGTTATTTGCTAACTCTTTAATAGCTTTGGGACTTTCCGCAGCCGCAAGAGCCTTTTGCATTAGGATTGCTGATCTTAAATCCTGAACCATTCAATCCGTCGACAAAGTCGATCTCTGAACCGAGGAGTCGGTCGGCCATCTTCTTGTTCACATGGATTTCGATTCCTTGAGAGTGGAAGATCTCATCGTCAGGAAGTGCTTTTTCAGAATAGTCGAGGACATATTCAAATCCGCTACAGCCGGCAGCTCTATCGCCAAAGCGGAGCCCCCACCCTGTTTTCTCTTCTTCCTTTAGGATCATACGGTACTTTTCCGCTGCACGAGCAGTTAAAGAGATCGTGTTTAAGTCGCTCTCTTCTGCGAGTATCGCATTAAGACGGCCCACAAGAGCATCGATCTCAGCTTCAGCAAAGCCATGTCCGAGCATTCCTGCTTCAAGGGTTTCCCATGTCGCTGCTTGGCAGCCAACGCAGTGGAGACCAGTGTTTGTGATTTCTTGCGCAAGCTTTTGGCTTTTGCTTGGGAAGCAAGAAAAAATGTCTTCGATAGTCATATCGCGAGAGATTTGAGATCCCGCAGCGCAGCTTTGATCGGCAGAACTTTTTTTATTGGAATTGCAGGACATAAGTCACTCCTTATTAATTAGAGACAGTCTCTTAGAAAGTCAGTTTGACACAGCCGCCACGGATCTTGCATTGGCATGCAAGGCGTTCACGGTCTTGTTCTCCTAAGAAATCGATTTCTTCTTGGGTTAATGGGGAGAGGTTTTCCATACCTTCCAAGACTTCCACCACACATGTGCCGCAGACACCTTCCGTGCACGCAAAAGGTACGCCGGATTCTTCACACGCTGGTGCAATTTCCTCGCCTTCGGCAAGTTCTTTTTCTTCCCCAGTATTATCAAAAATAAGTTTTGGCATAGTTGATACCTCGAAGAAGTAGCATAGCATGAAAGGGGGCAAAAAGCAACGATTGAGAGGAAAAGATAACTTCATTAGCACATAGCGAAGAAGAGACACAGAGAACACAGAAAGAGATCATTGACCTCCTGAGTCCATCAAATAATTGAAATGTTGATTTCTAAATTTGATTTACTGTGTAAGATGGTTCATAAAAAACCAAAGCTAGGCTGATTTAAAAGTCACTTCTTGGTCTACTTTTCCAAGTATGTCCTGCGAAGTGACTCTAAAATTTGTGAAAAAATTCATCAAAAATCAAAGTTTTTGAATACTGGGATAGGTTCATGAACAAAGATATCGGCCTCCTTAATAATTTTAATGTCCTGATCCATACAAAAGAAGTCCATCGTTTAGTATTGTGATTTTTGTTGATCGATACTTCGATCAACGCGTCTTCTCTGTGTCCCCTCTTCACGCTGTGCTCATGAAATTAATTAAAAATTAGCAATAAAAAAAGCAGGGATGCTGTCCCTGCCTTTTGTGAAAAAATTTTCAGAAAGTATTAGTTGAGTTGTTCGTAGATGTTATGCTCCTCTTCAGTTTCAGAAGCAGCTTCTGCATCTTCTGCAAGCAACTCTTCTACGGTAGATTTCAATGTGGTGATCCCATTTGTAAAACCACACTTAACTAAGATGTCATTTAGATATGTTAACTCCGATTCCAACATGTCTATCTTACTTTCCAAAAATGCAACACGGGCGAGGCTCTTCTGGGTAATATCCATAACTCCTCCAATTATTACATTATTATTATAAGCAACTTGAGAAGCTGTGTTTTATTATAAATATATACAGCCATCCAATTACACCTTCATTATACCTTTTGAGTAATTTCTAAGGGGATAAAATTAAGAAAAAACTACAAATTATTCTTTAATCGTTGAGTATTTCGACTTTACCAGTCATAAAATCGTAATAAGCTGGAATGACTTTGACTCTATTATCCATTATAAGTTTTTTGATAATAGGGGTTGACTTAACATAATTTGCTACATAGCGGGCATTGGCCTTTACAGCGTTTTCTACGGCGTTGTTGCCAGTCTTGGGTAAGCCGCGGATGGCGGGCTCAATCTTTTCTGCAACAGCTTCTATATCAGCTGTCTCGCCTTTCAACACTGTGTCGACAGCTCCGCAACTCTCATGTCCCATGACAAGAATCAACGAGCTGCCGAGGTATAAAGCAGAAAATTCAATGCTATCGAGCTCAATAGGTCCCACAACATTGCCAGCTACTCTAACGACAAAAAGATCACCAATTCCTTGATCGAAGAGAATTTCAGGAGAGACCCTAGAATCCGAGCATCCTACGATAACAGCGAAGGGATTTTGCTGTTTTGCAGTCTGTAAACGCCGTTCTGCATTGAGGTCAGGATGGAGAAGCTTGCCATCGACAAAGCGCTGGTTTCCCTCCATAAGACGGTTGAGCACTTCGTTGCAAGGAAGTGCTGCAAAAATGTTATTGCCTAAACTAAAAATTAAAAGATAACAAACAAAACGAATGACAAACATATGCGCTCACTTTATTTTTATCTATTACAAAAAACTTACATTTAATCAATTGATAATTCGCTAGCCGATGAAAAATTTTAATGAGACATGATTAAAATATACAATGTTTCTAACGCATTTTTTATTACATGTGTAATAAAAAACAAAATATACCAAATTGCTTATTTTGAATGAGATAGATATTCTTTATGATTGATTTTCATTTATTGCAAATCTAGAATAGTAAAAGCAGATGCTTAATTATAATAACTAACAATAATATCAAATAATAAAGGTAACATTATGTCAACTTTAACTGCAACTTCTAGTGGAGGAGCTAGCCAAACACTATTCCCACATCTATCCATACAACCTCAGCAGCCCGAACCCATGTATCCACAATTAAAGGGTGTGTTTAGTAATCAATTTATACCAAATATACCTGTCATTCCAACATTGGTCTCTTCCGTTTTACAGCCAGTACAAAATAATCTCCCTTCAAATGGATTATATCCAGATTTAGGTCATTTCCCTACAGAAGTGGAAAAAGTGGTGTCAGGCACCCCTCTTCATCGTTACAATTTCTCTCCAAAAATAAATTTAGATAAAAAAAATGGTAATTTTTTAAGCAAAATTGGTGACATATTTAAAAAATCAAATGATAGGGAAGATGTCAAGAAACACTATGAGAATATGTTTGATTTTGTTTGCAACAATTTTAACGCATTAAAATTACCAGAAATTAACTTTAATAAGTTTAATTTCAATAGTGATTTTCAAATGTTTTATAAATTAGATGTAAGTCAGCTTTTAATTGCGTTTTTCAATACGACTTCAAGCTGGCCTTTATCTGAACGTATTGAGCTATTTGAGAATTGCTTGAAAAAGTGCGATGAAAAAATTGTCAATTCGAATAAAGAATCATTTAAAAAATTTTTGAAATATGACCTTTTTCTCATCTTAATTGTTGATAGATCGAATACATATCAATTAATTAAAACAGATAAAGAAAAAAAATCGTTTGCAACCCAAACAGCAAGTTTCTTTGTCGAAATTCAAAGACTTTTTCCTCAAGACTTAATTCTAAGTCAAGACAAGGAATTTAAAAATGCAATTTGCCACTTGGGCTTTTGGGGTCGATTAAATCTTTTACATATGCAAAATGCTTTTAGTCTTGCCAAGGCAGTGGAAAATTTGTATTTAGGTTACTTCCAGACTCCAGTGGAAGCTGGACAAGTTGATTCGTACTTTGCCCCAATGCCAGTACAACCTATTGTTCTGGCCCTTCCTCTGCCTTCAGCGCCACCAAACGATCCAGAGCCCACTACTACAAATGCAATTCCGTTCTATGTAGATAATACAGCGGACATGCCATTACAGCCTCAAGTAGTCGTACACGCTCCCGCTGTAGTTCAGCAGACACACTCTGAGGTTGTTGTCGATGATGAACTTAAGACAGACTATCCTTTTGATAGGAAAAGAGAGCCTGTTAATTTTAAAATTGAAAAAGAGCATTACTTTACCATAGCGAGCGATCTTCCCTGGTTGAACAATTTGTCATTAGTTCAACGATATGCCTTGCTACATAATATTCAATTTCCTGTTGTTTCAGGGTTTGCTGAATCGAATGCTCGTGAAAACCTCGAAAAACGCCATCAAACTAAACTTATGAGAGATAAGTACTGCAGCACAGAAAAATGGATTGAAGGGCTTATCCATGAGGTCAAAGCGACGATCATCAGTCAGCGCAACGAGCTCAAGAACTGGGGAAACTCTATTGTCAATGGCGAGATTAGCAGGAGATCTGAAGAGGGAAGAAAGGCCGAAATCCGTATGTGGATTGATAGAGCCGCTCAAAAAGGGGAGATTGTTGATATCGGAGCTTTCTATCGAATGACCTGGAAGAAAGGTGGGCGCATCGAAAACGGCGACCTAGATTGGGGAAAAAACCACGCTGCAGATAGTCATGAACTGTTCTCTAAGACTTTTAGCTATTTTGTAGAGAAAGGCTATTTGGGCTAATTTCTATCCATTAGTTTTAATGTTGGAGCCCCAGTTATTATAACTGGGGCTTTTTATTTATTATTTAATCCTGTATCCACCAATTGTGGTTACACGGATGTTTTCATGAATCTTTTTGAATTAGAGATCGATCGATTTGAAAGGTCATTCTCTGAGCAAGATCCGTTTTTCTTGCTTAAGAAAGCTTTGCCTATTCAAGTGATTGAAGAGATGTTCCAACTACACATTCCTCCTGCTGCCATTCCTAAAATACATTCTGGACTTCCTTTAGAACTGTCTGAAACAGGGCGCTTAGTTGTGAAAAAATCATTTTGCAATCTACCTCTGATCAAGAAGCATCTTTTTGCTAAGGCCTTTGCAACTCTATATAAAGATTATTTATACCAGTTAAATATCACTCTCTTTACTTGGGTGATGACCGATGGCCTTGGAGACCTAATCGCCCACACGGAAGTGAGCTCTTTGCTCAAGATGCATCATTTAAAACATGTTATTCTAGTTCCAAAAAAATTTAATTTTGTCAAACAATGGCCAAGCCTCGCGGGGGCAAAAATAGCTTTCTATGACGGATTTGAGGAATTAGAGGCATGTCTCGAAGATGAAGAGGTAAAATCGGCCTTAGAATGCGCTGAATGTATCCTTCAAGTCCCCACAAGCTACCCATTCTGGGAGTCGCATTCCTGGAGGAGACAACTAAAAAATAAACTCCATACTTTAGGGCAATATGGTTTTATCGACTCTAGCTGGGGCCATCCAGCTCGTCTAAATACAGATTGCTTAGGATTGCACACTCTCGAAAAGGGGATCTTGATCAAGTCTATGCCACCACAGCATTCTCATACATGGAGGTTAGTGGATGGTAAAATTAAAAAAATACTTACCTCTGTTAGAGACACTAACATTGTTTTTGTGTTTGCTTATTTGCTGAGCGTAAGGGGGGCATGGGTGTATTTGCATCTTTTACTGTTTTCACTTAAAGCTACGAGAGGTTCACAGATTGAGCTTGCAGTTCCTGATGCCCGTCATTTAGTACATTTGATTTTATCCAAGAGAATAGATTGGAAACAGTTAGGAGTTAAACGCGTGGAGCTTGCCCTTACTGAAGGTCAAGTTACTTTAGAAGTAGGCAGCGAGGGAAAAACCTTGAAGGTGGTCCATTTAGGTCCTATCGATTCTGATTCTGCCAAAGCGATGACCTCACTTAGTGAAGGAATAGTTGCTTGCAGAGGGGATCAGAGCTTCTCTGAAGTGACTTCATTAGGTAAGCCTTTCTTTTATGACCCACCACAACATTCTCAGCCTTTTCTACACAGTTTAAAGCTGATTGTTAAACAATTAACAAATTATTGCCTTAGTGATTGGATACAACTTAGCATGGATTGTTTACAGACTAATATTAGCCTTGAGAGATTGGCTGATCGCGCTAGAGATGTCCTTTTTGATGATCGAGCATTTAAAGAATTAGGATCTTGTATCCGAAACAATTACTCGGCTAATGCGTACATACAACAAGTGGTAACACGTAAAGCTATTCATAGCAGGAAGCCGGATCTGGCGATTAAAGAAACTCAGCTGCTCAAGAGGTTTTATAACGACGAATGTGGATTTGAAGAGTGTTATATAAGACTGTCGGGCTTGATTCAGAAAAATTGCAGATAAAAAAAAAGCCACCCCTTATCGGGGTGGCCAAGTTCACTTTAAGATGCTAAAACTAAAAGTTTAGTCTACAATGCTGTCTTGAAGTGTTTTGATAACATGGTTGAGAGCGGCTTTCAGTTTAACAAAACCAGCAGTTTTTTCTGCGGCTGTGAAGCAAGCATTTACTCCAAAGTTGTTTGCACCTGCAACAGAGTTGCTTGGGTCGTTAGAGTTCAAGCGATTTCTCTCAGTAACATCCATACTGTTGAAGTATGTACTGTATACAAAGCCGTAGATCTCGCCTTTCTTATTGACACCTTCAATCAATGCTTTAGCAGCAACTTCTTTTTGATCAGAAGTAGCACCACCATTCAAACCATCTAAGACGATTTTTAATGCTTTGATTTCTGATTCGACGCTAGCTCTGTTGCTTGCAGCTTTAATGCTTGCAGATTCTTTAGCATTTAAAACAACATTTAACTTGTCAACGATTGCTTGCTTTTCAGCTTTCATATCATCGAGAAGTAAATTAGCATTGTACTGGTCCCAAAAACCGAAGTCTTCAGTTCCTACCACACCACGCTTAAAGCGTCTTGCCATATCTTCGCACTTCTTGCCTGTCTCCAATTGTCCTTTGACAACCGCTTCATGTTCTTTAACTTTTTCAGCATGCTTGTCAAGATTGTCTAGCAATTCGCCAGTAGCTGATTTAAAGCTAGTTCTTTCTGCTGGAGTCATTTTAGAGTAATTAGCAAAAAGCTCTCCAATCCCTTGGCTTGCTGTGTTAGGATTGTTGATTTTATCTTTAGTTGCTTGCGAAACTTGAGTACTGCTCAAGAGATTAACTTTAGTTTTGATAACTTCGTTGAGGTCGTTAATTTCTTTTTCTAGAGCAATACGCTTGTTGTTTGTCTCTCCGCCAGTTTTGATTGAAGCTTCTAGAGCATCGTGCTCAGACTTTAATTTTCTTTGACGTGCAATAAAATCAGCGTGATCGGCATTCAGTTTTGGGATGTAATCTGTAATCTCTTTGATGTGTTTAGAGACTTCAGCATCAGTTTTCAATCCTCTAACAGTAACATAGATATCACCTAGGATTTTCGAAGCATCAAGACCTAAAGTTTCACCAGCAAATTTAGCAAGTTCAGCAGCTTGTTTTTCAGCTGTTTCTTTATTGATTACTGGAAAGCTAGAAGATATCTCTGCTGCAGAAGTTTTAACTAAAGTTCTATAGCTTTCTTCTACAAAAGTCTTAGCAACGGTTTGATTATGAACAACGTTGTTTATTTTTTTTGCGATAAGAGCTTTTCCATCAGCAAATACATCGAGTTGGCGCTGGAATGAACCACCAGTTACGCCATTAGCTCTCTTAAGTGCAATTGCCTGGAATTCTTTTACTGCAGCAGGAAGCTCTTGATTCTTCAGATACGTGCGCAAATCTGATTGAGTATCAGCAGTGCGAACCAACCTATTAACGACTGTCTCAACTTTGTCAATTGTAGAGTTAGTCTTGCTGTTAAGAACTTTGCAACGTAGAGTATCAACGCCGTCTATAGCGAGTGCGAGACTTGGTACAACTACAGTAATAAGTGATAATCCAGCGACAAAGCGTAAGAATGCTCTTAAAGCTCTATTTTCGCTGATAGTTTTGTTGTCTGTTTCACCTTTTAAGATAAACTTTCCAAGTTTGCTTGTAGCGTTGATTTCGCGCTTAGCAAGGATTAAATCTCCAACTGCCTTTACTGGAGTTTGATTATTTACTGGACTGGACATTTTATTATTCCTCCGAAATTATTCTGATCTTGTTTGTTTAGTATTTAATTACGGTTCTTGTATACCGGAATTGTGCGTTTACAGTTAAATTCTAACCAAGATGAATTCTTTTAAGCAATGATTTTTTCAAACTTATTATTAAAATATTTTCACCTGTTTTCGCCTCCTCACGCAACTCTCAGAGGATTTTGTTGTTTTGACTATCTTTGGATAGTTTTGGTAAGGAAAAATAGATATTGGCAAAACTTGTTATATTTTTGCAACTCTTCTTTTGCAGAATATTTTTGAGATAGGGAAAATCACAGAGGAATGCCTTTGCAATTTAAAATTTTATTGGTATTAATCAGGGTTATGAACAAGACAGAAAATTCATGGATCCCTTCACATCCTGAGCGGTTTCGATCAATCCTTGTCTTTGGGCCCCCAGGTTCTGGGAAGGGGACGTTAGGAAAATTTTTAAGCAGCGCGGGCAATCATTTTCATCTTTCTTCTGGAGACATATTCCGAGGGCTATCGCCCGAGACCCCATCTGGTAAGCTGTTTCATACATACGCGAGCCAAGGGCACTTAGTTCCTGATGATGTGACTATTACGATATGGCGCCATTATGTAGACGGCCTTATCGCTACTAACCGCTATTTTCCCAAGCAACAGTACCTTCTATTAGATGGAGTTCCAAGAACTCTGCAGCAATCTATCCTCTTAGATAAGTATATTGAAGTTTTAAGCATCATTGTTCTGGACACTACAAACATCGATGAACTTGTCCGCCGTATGAAGCGGAGGGCCTTGATAGAGCGTCGTTTAGATGATGCTGACGAGGAGGTCTTAAGGACTCGGATGGAAGTCTATAGGCGAGAAACTGTCAATGTTCTAGCGCATTACCCTAAAGATAAAATTACACGTTTTAATGCTGACCAGCGTCCATTAGAGGTATTAAGGGATGTATTGGTAGAGCTATCTGATGTCTTGAGCCACCCTGAGTCTTCAAAGTAAAATTTTATTATTAGTTTAGTTCCATCTTCACTCTGCGTTGATGTATTGCTAAATAATTAATTTTACAATCACGAAAACACTTAAATTTCTTTCTATATTTTTTTTCGTCTCTAATTCCTCTACAATAGTTATGGGGGTTTTTAGAATGTCAGCGGTTACTAACCAAAACATTAATTCAAACTATTCTTCCAAAAATGGAAGAACAAGACGGCTTATATCTATTCCAAACCCTACAGATAATACAATCTCTGTTTTACGCAATGCAATATTTCCTGACTTAAATCTAAAGAAACTTCCAGAAAAGAAAATCAGCGATGTGGTGCGGGATGCTCAAGACGTAATTGCAGATATATCTGCAAACTTGAGAGGAGTTTTTGAAAAGGACAATGCTTTCAATGCTTCTCCCAGCATATCTTCTATGGGACTTACTTCGACATTTGGTCTTTTATGGAATGGAATGGGAATTCTACAGGCGAGAATGCGTCTCAAACAAGCATACAATAATTCAGACCTGCGCGAGCTTATAAAGGGGACATTGGATTTGTTTCGGAGCATTTTGGGAGGGTTAGGCAGCTTGTTTGCGACGTTAGAACGAGGGACTCGAATTGCGCTATTGATCGATCAAATTCAAAATAAGTTAAAACAAGCCTCGGTATTGATTCCGCTTTTAAAAACTTCCGATTCTGCCATGACAGCTTTTTTTGGGATCCTTTATGGAGTTTCTGTTGCGAGCCACGCAATAGCGATTCATGAAAAAAGGAAGATCATAACTGATTTTTCTGATCATCAGAAATCAATTGAACAACTAGCTGAAGAAGGGGAGATATTCGCATGGCTTAGCTTTTTAGAGAAGAAGCTGACTGGGACATGGAAGAACAGCGCCTTGACCGGTGCACTTGTGAGTGCATTTGAATACAAGCTCGAGAATAAGTATCTGGAGCTCTATAAAGACAAAGATATGGCGCTAGAAAAGGTTGCTAGTGATTTTGTCAAAGAGGCCCTTTATGAAGGGGAGGCAGAGTTCCGCAATTGGGCGCAAAAAGTTTCTGCCCAAAGTGGCACAAGCGATCATATCCGCTCTGTCATTAAGAAGCTTTTTACGCCTGCAGAACTGATCGAAAAAGGTAGGGAGATCGCCAATGCAAAATGGCAGACGCGCAAAGAAAAACGGCTGATTCGCGTTTTAGGGGAGAGTGAATTGAAGGCGATCAAACAGGCTATGAGGAAAGAGCCCCTTTCTCAGCAGATCATTTCCAAAGATCCTAAGATCCGTGCAGATGCAGTTGCCAAAGGAAGAGAGATTGTTAAAGATATTGCCCAGTCGAAGAACCTTATCCCTTCCATCTTATTGCTCAGCTGTGCAGTTGTTGGGATCATTGCTACGTTCATTTTCCCTTTATTTGGGGTCCCTATTTCCGTTGTTGGAATCATCTTATTGTTGACGAGCTTGATCAACCTTTGCGTTGACATCCGTTCCTATCTGCATGACTTAAGTGATGCGAAATTAAAAGCACTAGACGGACGGATGTTGTTGATTAGTACACTAGTTTGTTTGTTGTCTATTGCCACGGCGTTATTTGTTACTATTTTCTATGCGTTTCCACCAGGTACGCTCTTATTGTTGATCATCAGCGCTGTTTGGCTTGGAGTGAATGGATACACATACTACCGTTTGCTTAAGAACAGGCGGGAGAGCGTAATTGCTAATCCGAACTTGCAAGTATTTTCTGAGATGTTAAAGTCTGGAAAAGATCCTGAGGTAATCCGTACAACGTTTAAGAAGTTGTCTGTCGATGAACGGGTGATGCTCTCCCATGCGCTGTGGAAGGTCCGCACTAAAGTCAACGGAGGGGAGCTGAATGCACATGATAAAGTGTTAGACCGCAATTTTCGCTTTGGTGAAGAGTTTTTGGATCTATACCCTCTTCATGATAATGTCCAACTTGCAGCAAAAAAGGCCCTCAACAAAAAAGCTAAGATAGAGCAACAAGAGAAAGAAAAAGAGAGACTGCAGATGGAAAATGTCCGATCTGCCATAGTGTCTTTATCCAATACTGAAAAGATGACATGCTTTCCTCAGCAAAATTCCCTTTGGGCGACTTCATAGTCTATCTCGCTTCTGAGAAAGGGCTCGCCAAAAATTCTTTAGAAGCGTACCGACGCGATCTTGAATCATTGCAAAAGTTTTTAGGGGGCGATGGAGTTGCAGACATTCACAAAGTTGATGAAGAGATACTCATTCAGTTCTTAAGCAGTTTGAAAAGCCAAGGCTATGCTGCGAGCTCGATGTGCCGCTGTCTTGTGGCAATGAAGGTGTTCTTCCGTTTTTTACTTAGAGATAATCTCATCGCAAAAAATGCTGCCGAGCATCTTGATAGCCCCAAGCTTTGGAAATTGATCCCAGAGGTTTTAAGTATCGCAGAAGTGGAGAAGATTTTAGCTGTACCGCAATTAGATGATCCTCTTGGTTCGCGTGACCGGGCAATTTTTGAGTTGATCTATGCCTGTGGGCTGCGCGTTTCTGAAGCCTGTTCTTTAAACGTTACCGATGTGGATGACAATACGGTGCGGGTAAAGGGGAAAGGGGGAAAGGAAAGGGTCCTCCCGATTGCACATGTGGCTATTGAGGCAATAGATTATTATTTGGTGAACCATCGCAGAGATAACCCAGACCCGGCGTTATTTTTAAATACTCGAGGGAAAAGAGTGGGGCGGATTGAGGTCTGGCGGCGGATCAAGATGTACGCAAAAGCAGCTGGGATCTCAAAGAAAATTTCTCCGCACACATTGAGGCACAGTTTTGCGACACATCTTTTAGAAAATGGAGCGGACTTGAGAGTGATTCAAGAGCTGCTTGGCCATGCGAGCATTGCGACGACGGACCGCTATACGCATGTCTCAAGCCAGCACTTAAGCGAAGCATTTACAGCATTCCATCCCCGTCCATAGGAAAATTTGCGCGGAGCGCCCTTGGAGTGCGTGCGCTTTGCGCCGTCCTTTTTTTTCAGCAATATTGACAATACGATATCATAAATTCATAAGTAAAACGCTCGATGAAAATCGCTAACCAATTAGAAGCTTGGAACTAATTTTAAGAGCAAGAGCAAGCTTGGTTGCAATTTTTTTCCCAATGGGCCGTATCCCATTTTCCATCTTAGAAATATTTTCTTGGCTAATGCCTGTTAGTTTAGCCAGTTCCTTTTGTGACAAACCTTCTCTATAGCGCGCGCCCCTTAACACTAGCCCAAGTTTTTTATATTTTGCAATTCGTCCTGATGCTAATTTTTCCCATAAAATTGCGTCAGAACTTCCATATTTTTCCAAAAAGGCTTCGAGCTTTTCTAAATGTTTTTCTGGCAAAAACAAGAGTTTTTTCTTTTTGCTTGGAGATTCAATGACTATTTTATAAGTCGGTTCATGAATTAATAAGGCGCTGCTTCATGCGTCCCGACATAATACACCTCAACTTGTTTTTTCTCTTTTTCAATCACTTTCCAACATGCCACATATGTAGGGCGTCCTCGCCGAAGATGGCAATGATATAAGTCTTTTCCTAATCGTCCGTAGTGAGGCCAATCGTGTAACACAGGCCCTCTTTTCTGCAGCTCTATAGCTAAAAAGTCTATCGCATCGATCACAGAAGGTTTTTTTTGACCCACTGATCTTTATCTTTCATATTGCTTTTTTGCTTCTCGAGAAAAAGTTACAGTCCAGTCAGGCATTGTTAAACTTTATGCTACCAGTTTTTTTGACATATGTCAAAACTTGGAGTAGAACAAGAGTATTTTATCTTTAGAATTTTGTAATTTAATTTTTTTTATCTGTGATTTTCCCTTTTGCGCTCGATCCATTCTCTATTAGACCTCTTGCGTAACTAAGGTTCTGTCGATTTTCGACTTCAAATTGCAGGGATAATATCAACTTTCGCGTATTACCCCTGCAATTTGAAAATGACACAGAGCCAAGCCTCACGCCTTAATTACGCTGAATGCAAAATTTCTTTGCGCGGAGCGCCCTTGGAGTGCGTGCGCCTTGCGCCGTCCTTTTTATTTCAGCAATATTGACAATATGATATCATAAATGATATCATATCTTTTATGAGCAAACTCGACAAATTGATAGAAAAATCTTAGATGGTCGTCCGGTTTCTTATGACGACGCCGAAAAAATATTGATTGTGCTTGGGTTTGAGGTTGAAATTAGAGGATCCCATCATGTATTTAGGAAAAAAGGATACCTGAGAAATGTTTCGATAAAACGCCGGTCCCAATTATTGCCTTATCAGATACGGGATTTAAAAGAGGTTTTAAGAGATCATGGCTACTAAAAAAGATGTTAATTATTACATGAAATTAAAATGGTCTTACACCATTGAACAAGAATCCTTTAAGGGCAAGGATTATTACATTATTCGCGTTAACGAATTGCCAGGTGTATGTACAGATGCAGAAACTGTTGATGAAGGATTAAAAGAGATTAAGGAAGCAATTCGTGCTGCGATTAAACTTTATCTTAAAAATAATGAGCCTGTTCCTGAGCCTTTAAAGAAAGATGAGTTCAAAGGCAATATCGCCTATAGAACAACAAGTGAGCGTCATTATTACGTAGCAAAGATCGCTAAAGAGATGCATAAATCCATAAGTAAAACGCTCGATGATTTAATCGACGCTGGAATGGAAAAATTTCGTGTCTTGCCTCATTAAATTTTTACTGATTTTTTCTCATTTCTGCTAATGGTGGGTGCTGAATTGCAACCACGAGCGCTGAGCAACTGCCATCGCTTTTTTCATAGCCATCTCAAACTAACAAATGACAGTTTTTTCATCGATGGCCTTTCGGAACGAATTCCCTAAGAAAATAGCAATAACCAACCACAAGGCCAGGAGTGGAAAACACAAAATGCCGCTAAGCATTAGATAGTGAGAGTGACCTGCAAGCGCACCAAAGGCAGTCTGAAGAGGTGCAAGCGACATGTTAAAGAAAGACCCTGCTTGTTTTGATGAACGGGACCCGAAAGTTTCTATCCATGCCTGGGCTTTAAATTTTACGTCGGGAGTTGTTGGGATGTAGAGTTGTTTAAGGGCTGGACCATTGAGAGCATAGTTGATTGCTTTTGAGCCAACCATTAACACAAAGAGGAATGAAAGAGAGCTGAGGCTCATAAATCCAAACAGTGCAAGACCTACAACGACAGGCATGGCTGCTAAAGCGGCTTTAACACCCAAAAAACGAGTGATATTGCTAATGCCTAGCAATAGACATAGCAACGACACGATGTTAACGCTGGAACCATAAATGCTTAAATAGTTGCTAAGCGCTACTCCTGAATATTCCGCGCCAGCAGCGATTTTGAAGTTGAAATCAAAAATTGTTACCACGACCTCATAGATGAAATTGACTGAAAAAATTCCGAGAAGATAGCGATTTCTTAGAAGCAGTTTTAATCCTTCCATAAATCCTGGCTCTTGATGGGATTCCTCGGCTTTTTCATTTTTTCCATGAAAGGATGATAGCAAATGCTTGGGAGTAGTTTTTAGAAAGTAGCTCACCAGAGGGATTACAAGTAATATCAACGGCGCTAAACACGCAATTGAAAGGGCATCTGTTGAGAGTCCCAGTCTATGAGGTAACCCTCCAATACTATAAGGAAAAATAATCCCTCCAAGTTGTCCAATAGCAACCACAAGTGGGAAGCCCTTTTTTGCAGGTGCAGGTGCTGTTGTATCAGCTGCGAAGGCCCAAAAAAGTGCTATGACTAAAGAACCAAAACTTTCTACAAACAAATACCAAAAATAGCCAATAGACTTAGTAGCATAAATGTAGAATAATGACCTGCTTGCGATTTCTTCTGCTGGAGCTTGAACAACCATCATCAAAAAACTAAAACATAAGATGGAAATACCATAGAATGTAGGTAGGATGATGAGCATTTTCTCTCTAGAAGTCTTTTCAAGCAATTTTGTGTAAAACATCACCAATGGTAGAAGTGCTATTACAGAGATGGTTTTTGCGTATGGGAGATGATACTTGCCTACCAGCTGGATAAAAATGGCGTCTTTTAACGGTCGAAGGGTCCAATAGACCCCTATCATCAATGCAAAAATAAGACCCATTCTAAGAAATTTTTTAAATTCTTCTGTTTCGAAGTTTCCAAAATTAAATCGACATATCCACTGAGAAAATCGCAATATACAGCTTGTTTTATTCATGAAATTGACTCCATTTTTTTAAATTAATCATAATTGTTTGGTTTGTAATTGTAATGTCGATATATTTGATATTTAAAATCGAAAAAATCGATTTGAATAATGAGGTAGTTAAATGAAAGAATTAATTCATAGTTCTAACGAGGGAAATTTATTGCAAAAGATTGAAAGCTCTATCAGAAATTTACGGATTGCGGATTTAGAACTATTTATTACAGCGGCCCATATGAAAAACTTAGGGAAATCTGCTGAGTTTCATCATTTAAGCCAAAGTGCGGCAAGCACAGCGGTCAAACGTGTAGAATCAGCGTTTGGGATCTCATTATGTACTCATGAGAAGCGTCAGTTTCGCCTTACTCAGGAAGGGCAAATTATGCTTCCACGAATTGAAAGCTGGGTTAAGCAGATCCGAGATTTGATTGTATCCAAAGATCAAATTCCCATACGCCTTGTGACTACTCATGCTATTGCTCAGATCGCTGTGCCAGCACTTCTGTCTGTTGATAGTGTAGACTTCAAACAAATGCGTCCTGATCAAGCGTATGCCGCAATTTTAAATGATGAAGCTGATATGGCATTGGTTTTAGATAATTATCCCTGGAAAGGGGTCATTGCTACAGAAATAGGGAAAGGATATTTTCAACTGTATTCAAGAGAAAAGGATGTTTCTATAAAACCTATTCTGTTGCCTGAAGACCAGTTAGAAGTTTTGTCGCTTCAGCAGGCTTGGCTGCAAGCGCATGGCTATTCAATCCCTGTTAAGTCACGTATCCCAAGTTGGTCACTTATTGCGCACATTTGCGCAAACTCAGATGAAATTGGTTTTTTACCTGACTTTTTAGCAAAGAAATTCACCTTGCAACCTGTGGTGTGGCAACCAATGACATCTCAGTATTGTGTGTTGGCTATTTATCGGAACACGTGCAAACAAATGCAAGGAAGGTTTGATCTTGTAATATCTGCAATGCGCAGAGTATTTACAGATGTTTAGGTTCTGCAGTTTTCTTTTCTCTTTTGCGCTCGATCCATTCTCTAAACTCTTCCAGGAAGATAAATAGGACTGGGGTGAGAAAGAGTGTGAGGATTTGCGAGATGATCAAGCCTCCCACGATCACCATCCCTAAAGTGCGACGGCTCATGGCAGCCATCCCTCCCATTCCGAGAGCGATGGGAATAGCACCCATGAGGGCGGAACAAGTCGTCATTAAAATAGGGCGAAAACGGACCAAACAGGCTGAGCGGATCGCTTCTACAACGCCTTTATTTTCATTTAAAATCGCCTCGTTGGCAAAATCGATAAGGATGATCCCGTTTTTCATCACGATTCCGAGCAGCAAGATGAGCCCGACAAACCCATACAAAGATAGGGATTCATGGAAGATGTACAGGGTGAGGAGGCCTCCAATTGCAGCTGGAGGCAGTGTTGACATCACTGTTAAGGGATGGAAGAAGTTTTCATAGAGGATCCCTAAGATTACGTAAATGATAAACATCGTTACGATAAACAATAATCCCAGCGTAGCGAAGGACTCCTTAAAAATGCTTGCTGCACCTTGCACTTGTCCAGTGACTGTCGGAGGAAGGACCTCTTTGGCAAGGGTATCGAGTCGTTTTAGCCCTGTGCTCAAGGGAACGCCTTCAAGGTTAAACGAAATGGTCACAGAAGGCATCCCATTTAGACGATTGACACTCAGTGGGCCCACAGTCTGCGTCGCTTCAACGATTTGACTTAATGGGACAAGATTTTGCGTGTCAGAACGGACGTAGAGTTGAGAAAGGCGATCTGGGAAATCGGCGAATTTGTTCAAAAGCTCTAAGATTACATAATATTGGTTTTCAGGTTCGTTGATTGGGGAGAGGTTGCCTTCTGCGAAAGCAAAGCCAAGTGCTGTTTCTATTGCATCTGCTGAGACGTTTAATACTGAGGCCCTGTCACGCAAGATGTGAAGCTTGAGCTGAGGTTGTTTGATCTTCAAATCACTATAAGCTTGAGTGAAGCCAGGGAGCTTTTGCATTTCCTGATAGAATTTTTGTCCGTATTTATAGAGTTCATCTGACTTTAAGCTCTGTAGCACGTATTGATAATTCCCTGTACTAGCATTGGTTCCAACATCGAGATTAATGAGGGGCAACCCTTTTGAAAAAACTTGAAAGCCGGGGATTTGATTGTATTTTGATTGAATTTCATTGATGACCTCTTGCATCGGTGGGCGCTGACCCCAGGGTTTGAGTGTGAAGAAAAACTCTCCTTGGTTGCCAGATGGGTATCCGACGACGGAAATAAAATCTTGAAATGCGGGATTGCGCTGCAGTTGAGGAATGATCATATCATGGTAGCGGTTGATTAGATAAGGAGAGGCGCTATCTTCACCTTGCGTCACTGTACGGATAAAGCCAATGTCATCGGGAGGGAGAAACTCTTTGGAAATAGAATAAAATAGCACTCCTGATAAAAAGACGCTTAATACTCCGCCGAATAGGATGATCTTTCGATTATTTAATGACCAATCAAGCCGTTTTTGATAAATGCTAACGAGTTTGGCGTTGAATTTTTCTGAGAATTTCTCAATGGAGGTTTTTTCATAAGTTCCATGGGGTTTGATCAAGCGGCTGCAGAGCATGGGGGTCACTGTCAAAGAAACAAAGCCAGAAATAAGGACAGCGCTGACGATGGTGACGGCGAACTCATGAAAGATCCTACCCATAATCCCTCCCATGAAGAGCATGGGAATGAATATTGCAATCAAGGAGAGGGTCATTGAAATGATCGTGAAACAGATTTGCTTAGCACCATCCAACGCGGCTTGCCATGGTGTTTTGCCCATTTCCACGTGGCGAGCGATGTTCTCCAACATCACAATCGCATCATCGACAAGAAAGCCAATAGAAAGAGTGATGGCAAGCAAAGAAAGAATGTCGAGGTTAAAGCCAAAGATGGAAAGAGTAATGAAGGTCCCAAGGATTGAAATGGGTATCGCCACCATGGGGACAATCGAATCGACAAATTTTCCTAAGTATAAAAAGACAACGAGTATGACAAGAAAGACAGCAATTAAAAGTGTAAATTCGACATCATGGAGTGATTCTTCGATAAAAACGGATTGGTCATAGAACTTCCAAAAGCGGATCGATCCTGGCAGTTCTCCTTGGATCCTTGGTAAGATGGTGTGGATGGCGTCGATGACTGCAACGGTATTGGCCTCAGGGCGTTTCACCACTGCTATCACGCAAGCGGTCTCTTTGATGCTTCCTGAGACATATTCGAGAAAAAATTTATCATCTTGAATGCTGTTCTCTGCAATGCCTACGTCTCGGACCCTCACAATAGCGCCATCTTTGTTCCGGATGATCACTTGGTTGTACAGCTCGGCATCAGCGAGTTGCCCATCGACGTCAATTGTATATTCTTTATTGAGCCCGTACAGCACTCCCACAGGCATATTAACATTTTGGTTTTGCACTGCTAATGCCAGCTCATCTATCCCAATGTTGCGTGCCCTAAGTTTTTGAGGGTCAACTTTTATCCGCACAGCAAAGGGAGATCCGTAGGTAAATACTTGGGAGACACCATCGATAAGGCTAATTTTCTGACCAATGGTATTGTATGCATAGTCGTAAAGATCTCCCTTGGTCATGGTGGATGATGTGATGGCGTAATAAAGGATGGGCATCGTTGTGGGATTGACCTTGGAAAAAGTTGGAGCGTAGGGTAGGTTCTGCGGTAATTGTGGATTGGCAGCAGTAATGGCGGCTTGTACGTCAGTTGCAGCAGAGTCGATCGACTTGTTTAAATTAAACTGGAGGACAATAGTCGCGTTTCCCGTTGTGCTTGTCGATGATATGTTTTCTAAACCCTGTATAGTCAAAAACTGTTTCTCAAGTGGGGCTGTGACGTTATTGGCCATTGTCTCAGGTTCAGCTCCTGGATAATCCACAGTGACTTGGATCGTGGGGTATTCGATGCTTGGCATATCGCTGACCGGCAAAGCGCGAAAAGAGAGGAACCCAAAAAAAATGATCGTCGCTGTGAGGAGAATTGTCATAATAGGGCGACGGATAAAGGGTGCGGAAAAATTCATGGATTATTTCCTGTTTTGATTTCCACTTTGGCTCCATCATACAAGTTGAGCTGGCCGGCTAGCACAACAGTTTCACCTGCTTCAACCCCCTTTTCGATGATTGTGAAATTGTCTTGTCTTTGACCTACGACAATCTTGCGCAGCTCGACGGTGTTGGTATTGGATTTTAAGACAAAGATGCAAGGGCCATCTGCACCGATGACAATTGCTTCGTTGGGAAGCAGTATGGCATTTTTCTTAAAGCCTGTGATTAGACGAATATCGGAATATTCCCCTGGCCAGAGTTTTTTATCTTCGTTTGGGAATGTGGCTCTGAGATAAATTGTACCTGTATTTTCTTCCACTTGATTGTCGATAGAAGAGAGGTTGCCCAAAAATGGGTGCTCTTTATCTTGGTTAAGATAGGCGATGACCTCTAAGAGATTAGAATTAAAAGCATCCATTACGGTTGGTAGATCTGATTCTGGAATATAAAAACTGACGTAGACAGGTTTTACTTGGTTCAATGTGACAAGCGATGTTTGTCCAGCATTTGGAATTAAATTGCCCACATTGATGGGAACATTGCCAGCAATAGCATCCATGGGTGCTCGGATATAGCAGTACTCGAGGTTGAGCTTGGCATTTTCCAAATTGGCAGCACTTTGTTTGACAGAAGCTTGATTAACGGCTACTTGGGTTAAATATTGCTCATAATCGAGCTGGGAAACGTAGTCTTCTTGCACTAAGCGTGCATAGCGTTGCGCGGTGTTTTCTGCAAGCTTGAGGTTTGCGATGTTCAGAGCTAGAGTTGCTTCTGCATAAGCAAGGTTAGCTTCGTAAGGGCGCGGATCAATTGTAAAAAGAAGGTCGCCTTTTTTTACCTCAGCGCCATTTTCAAAATGTTGTGCCATCAAGACCCCTTCGATCTGCGATTTTAGATCGACAGTGGTGTATGCTTCAATGTGGCCTACGTACTGGGTATATAACGGAGTGTCGCGTTGAATGGACTTTGTGACGCTGACAGGATAGGACGGAGGTGTCGTTGCGGGTGGTTTGGAGCAACCAATTACACTAAGCAAGATCAAAAAGTGAATCACAAGTTGTTTTTTCACGGCATTTCCTTTTGGTTTTCCGAAAGCACGCCTGTCGCGTACGATAAAGTTGCAAGTGATGAGAACCAGCCCTTAAGGGCATTTGCAAGAGTGGCTCTTGCATCTGCAAGGGCACTTTGGGCTGAGATTACATCGATGATGTTGTTGACGCCTGATTTGTATTGATTTAAAGAGACGTCATATTGCTTTTTGGCAGCTTCTAGAAATGAGTGGGCATATTTCAAAGTGTCAAAGGCGACTTTCACGCCATAATGCGATGTCACAACGTCCTTGATCACATTGATCTGCACTTGCTGCAAAGTTGCCTCTGATTGTTTTTGTTGGGCTTTTGCTTTGCGTAGAGCATTCAATGTGGAGAACCCAGAGAACAGTGGAATGTTGAGAGCGATGAAGCTGGTAAAGTCGTAATTATCGTTGAAGGTATGGCCGTTGGCTTTAAAGTAGGTCCTTCCAAATTGAAAGCTATAATCAAGAGAAGGTAAAAATTGGGTCCATGTGGATTTGACAAAGGCTTGTTTGGAACGAAGGTCTGCTTCAGCTGCGAGCAGGTCAGGTCTTGTATCTAACGCTTTTTCGATCAAACTATCAACACTTGCAAGGTCGGCATCTTGAGGATTGACGATAGGGAGTCCCACCATTTCAAACTGCATGGAAGAAGGCAATCCCATATCCGAAATCAGCAAGGCATATGCATCCTTCACATTTTGCCGCTGAGAGTTCCATTGCGTTTGTTTCTGGAGCAGCTGTGTTTTAGCTTGAAGAACATCACTGACATTTTTTATCCCCGTGTCTAAGCCCAAAGTTGCAGAGTCTAATGTCACCTGCGCAGTCATAACATCTGAGGCGAGAGCATCGAGCAATTGCTTTTGATATACAAAGCTGTAGTAGTCTGTTGTAATTGTCTGGATCAAAGTTTGGATAGCACGGTTGTGCGTCCAGTCTGCGAAATAAAGTGTTTGACGGGCTGTTTCTGTTGTTGCACGCCGTTGACCGAAGTCCCAAATGGTATATGAGAGCATCAGCTGAGGGCCCCATTGGCTGAAAAATGCATTGCTAAAAGGGGCGACAACGCCAACTTGTTGCTCAGGAAATGTAGATGCAGAAGTGGTGCCTGTAGTAAACGGGGTCGTTGAAAAAGAAGGGGATTTTGCGCGCTCATAATACATCATTCCATCGATCTGAGGAAAATACGCGCTTTGTGTCTCAGCATATTGTGCTGCTGCTTGCCTTGCTTGTGCCCAACTGATCTGTGTTTGGGTGTTGTTGGCCAAGGCGATGTTGAGAATTTCTGCGAGTGTAAGGGGTTGTCCATCTTGTGGAACTTCTAATGGAAATGGTCCGTGTTTAGAGCGCGCTTTTTGGGGGGCAACCCACGAATGCTGTGGAGATGAGGGAGCTTCAGTCCATGGCTGTAGCACTGAACGATTAGGATAGCAACCGCTTCCTAATGCACTTAATGCTATGCAGGTTGTCGCAATCCAACGACTATGATTTGCCATGTTCCGTTAAGTATCAGTTTTGGAGACAGTCTCTTTGCTACATATTTGCGCGCGTAAATTATGGAATCTATTAATTGTTATTATGAAAATAAAATGAGTCCGCAAAATTATTATTCCTATAATTTGGACAATATATTTATCGTAGTTTTTGGACAATAGATGAGATGTAAATATTTATATTTTTTAGAAAGATAACGCAATTACATGATAAAGGTCCGTCAAACATGCTGCTTATAGCAATGTACAATGCTAAGGCGCCAGGACGCGAAGACGCTGAGAAAATTGGATGGTTTTATTTACTTCAAAATCAAAAAAACCAAGGTTTACAGCCTTAGGTTTTTTTGCGCGAAGCGCCCTGGAGTGCGTGCGCTCTGCGCCGCCCTGGATTTATTTTGGAAAATTAGGGCTGCGCACAGTGCAGCACTCCAAGGGCGCTTCGCGCAAAAAGATGAAGTAAAATTATATCGAAGTGCATTTGATTGTTGTTGCAGTCGGTAAAACTACTTAATGTTGCGACAACTTCTTCGTCAATAAATCGTTGACCACAGTAGGATCGGCTGTGCCGCGGCACAACTTCATCACTTGGCCTACAAGGAATCCAAATGCTTTTTGTTTGCCAGCCTTGAAATCGACGATCGATTGCGGATTTTCAGCGAGGACCTTGTCCACTAAAGGTTCGATGTCTGACACGTTGCTGATTGGGGAGTAATCCGGATTGCCTGCGACAATCTCTGCGCAGTCGCGCTTAGGGTCAGCAACCATCTCATCAGCAACTTTTTTAGCAATTTTTCCTGTGATCTTACCCGAATCGATCATCGCAACAAGCTTGGCGACATTGGTGCTGGATATTCCAGCAGAGATAAGGGTGAGCCCTTTATCTTTGAGACGGCCTGCAAACTCTACTGTAATCCAATTACTTAAACCGCGGGCATTGGAGCAAATTTTCAGTCCTTCTTCGAAGTAATCAGCAAGTGCTTTGTCATTAACGAGAAGGGATGCTGTGTCTGGTGGCAACTGAAGAGAGCTGAGGTAGCGCTTGTAGCGCTCATGCGGGAGCTCGGGAAGAGATGCTCGAACTTCTTCAATATACTCAGGAGTCAAAACGATGGGAACGAGGTCGGGCTCAGGAAAATAACGATAGTCATCAGCTTCTTCTTTTTCCCGCATTTGAACAGTCTGGCCTGTATCAACATCATAGCGATACGTGCCTTTCTGAATCACAGTGCCGAAATCTTCATGAGGATGGGCAGAATATGCGCGTATTTGACGCAAAATCTCAGCTTCTATCGCCAGTTCCATATTGCTGAAAGAGTTCATATTTTTGATCTCAATCTTAGGACGGAGCTCTGTGGTACCACGAGGTTTGACTGAAATGTTGACATCGATTCGCAATGAGCCTTCTTCCATGTTGCAATCAGAAGCATCTAAATATTGCATGATGGCCTTTACTGCCATGGCATATGCAACTGCTTCGCTGGGTGAAAATATACACGCTTCGGAGACGATCTCTAAAAGTGGGACGCCAGCACGGTTATAATCAACGCCTGCAAACGTGCTAAAGTGTTTCAACATCCCAGCATCGTCTTCTAAGTGTGCGCGATTGAGGGCAAAATGCTTTGTGTGTCCTGCGACGTCCGCCGTGACGATGCCCCCGCGGAGGATCGGCTTAAAAAACTGGGTGATCTGGAAGTTGCGCGGACTATCGGGATAGAAGTAGCTTTTGCGGTCAAAAGCACTGACGAGGGCTACTTG
Source organism: bacterium (assembly GCA_044227055.1). Lineage (GTDB taxonomy): Bacteria > Chlamydiota > Chlamydiia > Chlamydiales > Rhabdochlamydiaceae > JBGAFT01. The sequence goes on along the minus strand of JBGAFT010000002.1, from coordinate 355,232 downwards.
GCCGTTGACTGCACAGCCGAACTGCACCGCTTTGCGAACAGCTTCTTTGTTTAATACAGGCAACGAACCGGGCATCCCGGTGCATACTTCCGTGATATTTGTGTTGGGCTCGTCACCGAAATGGTTGGGTGCCTGACTAAAGAGCTTAGATTTGGTGTTGAGCTGCACGTGGATCTCAAGACCGATAACGGGTTCCCAATTTTCGTAGTGTATATCTGTCATAAAGAGACTGGGGGTGTTTTTTTATAGAATTCAGTCCCATGCTGGAAAGCGTACGCATAAGAGAGTACTTGTGCATCGTGCATTTGCGGGCCGAGGATTTGTAGGCCAAAGGGCATTCCAGATTTACTGAATCCAGAAGGGACGCTAATGCCTGGCACTCCAGCTAAGTTTGCAGCGATTGTATAAATGTCTTGCAGGTACATCTGGAGAGGGTCATGGATAGATCCAATTGGATATGCCGGAAAAGGAGATGCGGGGAGGACAATAGCATTGCAATGTGCGAAAGCTTCGCGGAATTTGCGGATGATCAGGGTACGCACTTTTTGCGCTTTGCGGTAGTAAGCGTCCTGATATCCAGCAGACAACACGTATGTGCCGAGGAGGATGCGGTTTTTAACTTCTGGACCAAAGCCTTCTTGCTTGGATAAACTGTAAACCTCATCGAGCGTTTTGGCCTTGGCAGAACGCACGCCATAACGGATCCCATCAAAGCGTGCTAAGTTCGTTGATGCTTCAGCAGTTGCGAGGATGTAGTAGACGGCAATACCTGTCTTCAAAATATCGAGGTCAACATCAACTATTGAGGCGCCTAGAGATTTTAGCGTTTCGATAGATGCTAAGAAATTTTCTTTTGCTTCTTGTGCCAAGTCTTCAAGGAACTTCCAAGGCACTCCGATCTTAAGGCCTTTCAGAGAATCTTTGGATAGTTTTTTGCTATATTCACCGTCAGCAAGATCAATGCAAGTAGAGTCTCTAGGATCGTGTTTTCCTATGACCTCCATAGTAAGAGCGATATCTTCAACAGTCGTTGCCATGGGGCCAATTTGATCAAAAGAAGAGGCGTAGGCAACAAGGCCATAGCGGGAAACACGTCCGTAAGATGGTTTAAATCCAAAGATCCCTGTAAATGCTGCGGGCTGACGGATCGATCCTCCAGTGTCGCTTCCTAGTGCAATCGGGCAGAGCCTAGCAGCGACGGCAGCAGAAGAACCACCAGAAGAGCCGCCAGGAGTACACGCAAGGTTCCAAGGATTGTGGGAAGGATGGAAGGCAGAGAACTCAGTCGAGGACCCCATTCCAAACTCATCCATGTTCGTTTTTCCAATGATCAGGGCATCTTCTTTTTCGAGCTCAGAAACGACATGCGCATCATAGGGGGCCCGGAAATTGGTAAGGAATTTTGAGCCGCAGGTTGTTATTTCACCTTTTACAAGGATGTTATCTTTGACGGCGATGGGGATGCCTGCGAGCTTTCCAAGCTTTTTCTTAAGTGCAAGTTTTGCGTCAAGCTCTTTTGCCTTGCGTAGGGCGCGATCGTTAAAGACAGAGAGAAAGGCTCCAAGCTTGTTGTCTTGAGTAGTGATGTTCCTTAGTACTTGAGAGACGATCTCTTCGGCCTTGACCTTGCCGCTTACGAAGTCTTGATGGAGCTGTTGGCCTGTGTTTTTTAATGGCATAGTCTACTCGAACTGAATGACTGGAGGGACGCGAACCATGCCGCCCGTGTGGGCAGGTGCGTTCGCTAAAAAAGTTTCTCTTGGCAATAGCTCGCCTACGATGTCCTCGCGAGTGACACTGTTCAGGGTCTCAATCACGTGGCTGCAGGAAGGGACTCCTTCGGTATCGATCTCCTTTAGCATCTCGACATAGCCGAGAATTTTTTTTATGCCCGCAGAAAATTTTTTCTTTTCTTCATCAGTGCATTCGATGCGGCAGAGGTTTGCGAGCTTGGAAAGATCTTCATCATTAAAGGCTGTCATAAAATGGATTGCCAAGGGATTGAAAAATGCCATATCATACATTTTTGATAGGGAAAAGTCAATAAGAGAAGAAGATAAGAAAATGTATAGGAATTCGGGCACGCATACGGGCACTGGTCCGGGCACGATGGATTTCATAACAAGGTCTAATATGTCAAAAATTTATGTGTACGCAGATGCTGGAGTTGATGGCTTTTCTCTCAAGCAACTCTTTACAAGCTTGAAGGGAGAAGTCGATCTGTCCAGTTACACTATCGTTCGCATGGATGCTGAAAAGCTAGCTAGTTCACCGTGGGAAAAAGATGCGGCTATGGTCGTCTTTCCTGGCGGAAGGGATCTATATTACTGCGAATCCCTTCACGGAAATGGAGGCGCTAAAAAACTTCAAACTTATGTTAAAAATGGCGGTCGTTATTTGGGGATCTGCGCTGGGGCTTATTTTGCTGCAGACTCAATTGATTTTGAGAAAGGGGGAGAGCTGGAAGTTTGTGGGGAGAGACAATTGAAATTTTATCCGGGAATTGCCCATGGTCCGGCTTACAAAGATCAAAAATTCTCGTATGCTTCCCATAGCGGCCTTCGTGCCGCCCATATTGCAACAGAAGATGGAATCTTCCATGCGTATTTTAATGGGGGGTGTGCATTTGTAGATCCCGACTTATATCCCCAAGTGAAAGTATTGGGGCGGTATTCAGACCTTCCAGGTAAGCCAGCTGCTATTGTCTGTTGCACTTTTGGCAAGGGCCTTGCCATTCTTTCAGGGGTTCACATAGAGCATCCTTCTGAGCACATCGTTGAGCATATTGGTCCTTTGCTCATTGAAAAAAATGAAATAAAGCGGCGGAAGCTATGGGGGAATGTGCTTCAAGAGGTGATGTCTAACCAAAATAAGCTCTAGCGGTGGTGGTGATTGACAATCACTGCTGATTAAATTAGGATGAAGTTTGTGAGTGTAAATTATTTATGGGAGATTCCGGATGAAAGCGTTAAAATGTATCGCGTTGATTCTCGTGATAGTTGGTGCTTTAAACTGGGGGCTTTGGGGTTTTTTCCAATTTGACTTAGTCGCATGGCTTTGTGGTGGAAATACAACAGGCGCTGCGCGTTTAATCTACAGCTTAGTGGGACTTTCAGGCCTTTGGAGTATAAGCCTCCTAAGTCGTTGGAAAGCTTGCTGCTGCAACTATTGCCAAAAATGTGGCAAAGAGTGCAGTTCCAAAAAGCACTCGTGCAAATAATAGTTTCATAAGACTTGGAGCCGGCCCTATCGGCTCCAATCTTGTAACTCATGACGTGCGCAATTGTCCTATTCCGTCAGGATCTCCGTATCCATGATAATCCTGCATTATACCAGGCCGTAAAGGCACATCCAAAGATCATCCCACTCTACATTTGGGACCCAATTGGGCATTCACCTTGGGAAATGGGCGCAGCATCGCGCTGGTGGCTTCACCATTCTTTAAAAGCTTTGGAGCAAGAATTTAAAGACAAAGAGATCAAGTTCTATGTTCTAAAGGGTTCTAAAGAAAAAATACTTGTTGATTTAGTTAAAAAGCATCATTGCCAGGCTCTGTATTGCAATGCGCTTTATGAATCCATGTTAAGAAAAAAAGACCAAGATACATTTTCTCACCTTGAAAAGCTTGGATGCTCCGTTCACATCTCAGATGCATCTACTTTATTTGTTCCAGGAACGATTGTAAATCCCAAAGGGGGAGTATATCAAGTCTTTACCCCTTTTTGGAAGGCTTGTTTGAAAGAACCCCCACCACGCGCACCATTTCCTGCTCCAAGAACCATGAAGGGAGTGTCTCTTTCTATTCCCTCAGAGCGAATAGATGCTCTTAATTTGTTGCCCCATGTTGATTGGGACAAAGGCTTTCACTGGCATCCTGGAGAAAAGGGGGCAAAACATAGGCTCGATCACTTTATTGCTCATGGATTAAAAGATTATGATAGGCTCAGAGATTATCCTGCAGTTGATGGAGTCTCAAGGCTTTCTCCCCACCTTCACTTTGGTGAGATATCCCCCTTTCAAATTTGGGAAAAAGTCTCTAAAGAACCGCACAGCTTGGGAAAAGAGGTGTTTTTAAAAGAGTTAGGGTGGAGGGAATTTGCTTATAATTTGCTGTTCGCATTCCCAAAAACTCCAGAACATGCCCTTAGAGAAAAATTTGAGGATTTTCCCTGGAAACACAATGCGAAAATGCTCAAAGTTTGGCAAAAAGGGATGACAGGATATCCAATAGTCGATGCTGGGATGCGGCAACTTTGGAAAACGGGCTGGATGCACAACAGGGTGCGGATGATCGTAGGTTCTTTCCTTGTCAAAGACTTGATGATTCCGTGGCAAGAAGGGGCAAAATGGTTCTGGGATACACTTGTAGATGCCGATCTTGCAAGCAACACCCTTGGCTGGCAATGGATTGCAGGCTGCGGCGCCGATGCAGCTCCTTACTTTCGGGTATTTAATCCGATCTTACAGGGAGAAAAATTTGACGCCGATGGAGATTATGTGCGTGAATTTGTGCCTGAACTCAGCAAAATGCCAAGAGAATGGATCCACAAGCCTTGGGAAGCTCCTCCTGATGTATTGCAAAAAGCGGGCGTTTCATTAGGTAAGGACTATCCCCATCCAATTGTCGTGCACGCTGAAGCTAAAGATCGAGCTTTGAAACTCTACCACGAATGGGCACAGAAAACGGGATGAATCAGCAACGCTTTGTTTGGAGCTCTGAGCTTCCTACTTCTCTTAAAGAGGCTTTTGCCTGGCATATGCAGCCTAACGCTATCCAACGGTTAATCCCCCCTTGGATGCATGCTGAAGTGCTAGCATCTTCTGAGCCAAACACAATTGGGAGCTCCATCAAAATTCGGTTACACGCAGGACCTTTTTTTAAAGACTGGACCTTGCAGCATACCGGTTTTATGCAGAATGATCATTTTATCGATGAACAAGTATCAGGGCTTTTCCGCAATTGGAAACACACTCATAAATTTGTAGCCAATGGTGAAAACCGTTGTAAGCTTCTAGATGAGGTCGAGTACTGCCTTCCTATCCCTTTCTTAAATAAAACAATCGACCGAGAGCTTATACGCTCCTTTCGCTATCGAGAGCAGGTGCTTGCAGCAGATTTGCGCACGTATGCAGCCTATCCAAGACAGCCGCTCCGTATCCTGATGAGTGGCTCAAGCGGGTTTATTGGTGCGCATTTGATGCTTTTTTTGCAATTAGGGGGACATTCAGTCACACGTCTTCGCCGCGCACAAATTTCTGGTGCTTCTGAAGGGGCAATCTTTTGGAACCCTGAAACTGGAGATGTCCGCAATGAAGATTTCGAAGGATTTGATGCAATCATCCATCTCGCTGGCGAAACAATTGCCAGCATGCATTGGACAGCAAAGAAGAAGGAGAGGATCTTTCAAAGTCGCTGTCGAGACACCTGGCTTTTATCACAAGTATTGACGCGTTTAAAAAATCCTCCCAAAACTTTAATTTCTGCTTCTGCAGTAGGGTACTATGGCGATTGTGGAGACGAGAGCCTTACTGAAAATTCTTCAAATGGACAAGGTTTTTTAGCAGATGTCTGCAAACGTTGGGAAGAAGCTACTCAGACCATAGTTAACCGCGGTACTCGAGTTGTCCATCCGCGCTTTGGAGCTGTCCTTTCTCCTACAGGGGGGATGCTAAAGCAAATGCTCCCTGTGTACAAATGGGGGTTGGGAGGCAGGTTGGGCACTGGCGAACAATTCATTCCTTGGATAGCCCTCGATGATTTATTGGGCGCGCTTTATCATATTCTCTTTAAACCTGAATTAGACGGTGCAGTTAATTGTACGGCACCAACTCCAGTAAGACAAAAAGAATTCGCAAGAAAACTCGCAGATGCTGTTCATCGGCCGAGCTTGGGCAATATCCCAAAAACGATCCTTAAGGCCTTAACCGGAGAAATGGCAGAGAATTTATTCTTAGCTAGTCAACGAGCAATGCCTGAGCGCCTCCTAAAGACTGGATATGCATTTCGATTCACCGATCTTTCTGAGTATTTCAGCTTTGCCTTTGGTTTTTGTTAGACCTCTTATGTAATCAAGAGGTTCTTCGATTTTGTCAAAATAATATTTTCAAAAAGTCCAAAAAATCGACAGAATCTGAATCCGTTAACAGTCTCTTAAAAAGTAGCGTGCATTTTCATTATAATCCAATAAAAGATTATGGCTAACTGTGCTCCTAATAACTTTAAATAAAATATATATATTTTTTTCATTTTTTGAAAAAATAATGAATTTGCATTTAATGGCATAAATAATAACAGGTTTATTTTGAAGCTAAGTTGTTTGTTAATAATGATTTTTGATTAAAAAATAGATCGTATTTTACATTATATGCAAGATATATAGATTTTTTTTGCTTTGCAAAGGCTATTTGCTGCGGGCTACCTTCTTCAATTAATACAAGGTAAGTTCCAAGTTTCATATTGATCATCTGTACTAGATCTTTAATTATCTGGGGCTGAGAGCTTTTAAAAAGACTTTGCAAGAGAACTTGTAGACGCTGTTCGTTGGCTAAGATTGTAAAGGCTCTTTCTTGAAAATTATCAGTGAATTTAATCTTTGAGAGCCAACGTGCGACAACTGAACAGCTTATTAATACTGATATATTACTTTTGATTAAAATAATTCATGTATACGACAATCGGTGTCGTAATAAGCAGTTTGCGTTTTTAATAAAAAATACATATTTAATTCATCTTTTTTTAAGAGATGTTTTTAAAATTTTATTATATTAAAAGATGTGATAATTTATTTTTTTGTAAGAGGTTGTCTAGAATATCGGTTGTTAAAAAATGAAAAATGCTGGTTCAATGATTTTTTTGATGTAATTTAATGTAAATTGAATTAACATTGTTCTAGTGAACAAATCTTTATTTATAATATGAGGTTATATATGTCAATAAGTCCTTTTACCCTAGCTCCTTTTACCCCAGCAGTTTATGAAAAGCTACAAAAGAAGGCAGTAGATAATTTAAATAGTGCTAGTTTTGATCTTTCAGTATCAAACCCAACAAGGCCGGATATGGAGGAACTGTGCAAAAATTATTCCTTAGAACCTCAGCGAATTGTTAAAAATAGATGGGATCTTCCTGAGAAAGTTTATGAATATTCCAACGGCAAATTCGTTCTCACCGAGAGTAATAATTTTGGGATTGTGGGATTAAAAAGGATATCCATGGACCTCCTCCTAGAGGAGAGCAAAAATGCCCGGCCTTTTCTTGTATCTGATGCAGGATTTGTAGGTAAAAAATGTGGCGTTGTTGTAAAAAAAAATATTAAATTAAACTATATTCAATTTGACCCCCTACAGGCTACATCAAATGGTTCCTCAACACTATTGGGATTTGTCAAGGCAGAAGAAGCGACAGAATTTAAATTTTTAACTGAAGAAAACAAGCAAATAAAAATTTTTAATATTGTGGAATTCCCTGGATTTGTTGACGAAACAACGATGCGATTAGAGCACAATACTTTTACTTTTAGCAGATTACCGTCAATGTCTCGTGATGAGATATTCAAAATTATGGGCGCTTCCCCAAAGTTTAGTGTAACTGCAAATTCCGAAAACAACAATAATAACAATGCTAATAGCGATAACAACAATGTTGTGTCATCTATTGGCAAGTCAGAAATACCTGTTAATACCATTTCAAAACAAGCTAATCATGCTTCATTGATCTTTGTGCATTGTAAAGTAGAACCAGGTAGCGTTCTTCAACTGCGAGGAGAAGGATGTTCTGCCTTGAGTTGGAACGAAGGGATTAATTTAACTCATGTCTCTGGGAATCTATGGGCGTTAGCATCAGGTCTTGATATCTCAACAGCCAAAGCGAAACTTGTAAAAGTCATGCCAAATAACACGGTTGTATGGGAAAAAGGAGAAAACCGTACATTCACAAGCGATGCCATCCAGGCATGCATTCCACAAATCGAGGGATCAGAACTTCCATCCGTTGGAAAGCAAGAAGTGCAAAAAGAACCGCTTATTATCAAATTCAAAGCAGAAGCTCAAGATAATGGCAAGCTCATGCTCCGCGGAGAAGGGGGAGGATTAACTTGGCATAAAGGGACACCTTTAATTTCTCTAGGTCACGATCTGTGGGCATGTGAAATTACTAGTGAAAAAGCTAGTGAAAAGATCGAGTTCAAAATTGTGAAAGAATACCTAGATACCAAAGTTCTTTGGGAGACATCTGCAAATCGTTCATTTACAACAGGTCAGAAGCCTGTAGTCTTAGACGCTGTAAATACGAAGTTTGCTCCTTAATAACAGCCTTTTGTAACTTTAAACGGCACGCTGCTCTTAAAAAGCAGTGTGCCTTTTTCATTAGTTACGCAAGGGTTCTATTTAGAAGCTTTCTTCTAGTGCATTATCTAGCCTTTCTGTCGCATGAAAACAAGTTGTGATTAGAGCTTGGTCCACCCAGCCTGTAGCATGGACAACGTCATCAATGCTAGTAAGAAAATCTTCAACAAACGCAGGAAACACACCACCGACTTGTTGCGCTATCACAAACATGTCAGGTCCGTATTTAAGTAGCGAAGTGCGCGTTTTTTGCTTCGCAAAGGCTATTTGCTGCGGGCTACCTTCTTCAATTAAGACAAGGTATGTTCCAAGTTCCATATTGATCATCCGTTCTAGATCTTTAATTCTTTGGAGCTCAGAGCTTAAAGTTAGCTTCATGCCTGTTTTTACACGTTTATGTGGTGATTTAGGAGGAGTCTTTTTCTTTTTGCTTATTTTTCTGTTTTTTTCAGTCATAACATCCCCCTGTTAATTTGATTTCTTAACTTCATTTTACACTTATTAATATTTATTTTATTAAAATTGTTTTTAATATCAATTAAGCAATTAAATTCCAGTTGTTTGATTTGTTTATCAGATTTTGAAAAATGGAAATGACAGAAATCCCAATAATTGTGATATCTATATGATATTTTTAGGAAGAAGGAGGACATATGAAGAAGATAGGCTTTACGGTTACAATGATCGCATTGGCAGGGGGAGTTTTTGCCCAGCAACAGTCATACAATCATCGAGCGATGCAAGCACAGAATCAAGAAGAGGAAGCTCAGGAACACGAAGAGGGCATGCAACAAGCTCAAGACAGGTCTGTTTCACAGGCGTTTAAGGCTCCTTCGTCGTCAACTCAGCCTAATTCACCCACACAACCTGTTACTCCATCGGATCCCGATGAGGAGGAGATTATTATAGAAGAAGATAATTATGGTTATGATGAAGATGATCTCGAAGATAACATGAGCCCAGAAGAAGATGATGAAGACGGCCCTCAGACAGAGTAAGATATCTTTCCTGTAATCTATGAGAGACTGTTTTTCGACAGTCTCTTAGTTTGAATAATTCAAATCATTTCAAAAAATCAAACATTCTCTTTTTTTATTTAAGATGTTGTGTGTAGTTAATTTGTAATTATAATTATTTTTTGCTTGATAATTTAAATTTATATTACTAATCTTAAATTAAGAATGAGGTTTAGAATGCGTGGCAAAAATCCTTGGCTCACAATGTGGGTTCGTCCCAGAGCGACAATCCGAGCTATTGTCGATCGTAATCCTTGTTATGGCCTTTGGACCTTGTCTTGGTTTTATGGCGTCGTCATGCTTTTACAGACAGCACAAAATATGTCATTGGGAAATTCTCTGTCTATGATCGCCATCATCATTCTAGCATTAGTATTTGCCGCTCCAGTGGGATGGCTTTCGTTTTATATAATGGGTTGGATCTTGACCTGGTGTGGAAGCTGGATTGGCGGTAAAGCGAAGTTTCCTCAAGTGCGCTCAGCTCTTGCTTGGTCGAATATAACGAGCATTGCCAATCTGGTCTTGTGGGCGTTAATGCTGATTGGGTTTGGTCCAATGATGTTTCATGGCTCTTTCCCAAGCGAGATAGTCATTACTCCAGAGGAAAAAATTCTTGCAGTTGTGGTGTTCACAGTGCAGTCGGTTGTGGCTATTTGGTCAATCGTATTGCTACTTAAATCTCTCGGCGAAGTTCAGGGCTTTTCTGTATGGAAGGCCCTCTTAAATGTGATCCTTCCTTTCATGCTGATTTTTTTCATCATGTGGATCATCGGTAGTCTTGCAAATTTAGGAACAGCGAATAGCGGAATCTAAAAAAAATATAATCGGGGAGGGGGTATGTTAGGGGGAATAAGAGGGAGTTTGAAAGGATGGATTTTTGGAACTGTGGCCCTGTTGAGCATACCACATACTCTTGGCCTAAACGCTGAGCAACCAAAAAAACAGCCCTCACAAAAGCAGTCAGTGCAAGATGCTGTATGGAAGGAATTTCATTCTATCGCCGGTAAGTGTTCCATGAGCTTCCCTAACTATCCAGAACATGTTTCTGAACAATTTCGCATGGAAGAAGGGGGCTATTCTTTAAGTTACGACGCCTATATTTCTTCTGCTGACCAAAAGAAGGTCTTTATGTTGCTGATCGCTCAATATCCAGATTTTGTCGATGAGAGCTTAGCGCAGATGAGCTTAGAGCAATTTCTCAACGGTATCTTAAATCACCATCCCGGCAACCAGTTATTATTTGCAGATCTGCGCCTTGTTGAAGGGCGTGAAGCGCTTGAGTTTCTTATCCGATCAGGCAGTGTCTATTTTAAAGGCCGTGCATTGATGATTAAAAACAGCCTTTATCTGATGGCGATGGAATGTGAGATGCAACATTTCGACGAGAGTAGCTTTTATCTGTTTGCTGATTCGTTTAAGCTGAAAAATTAATAGCATCCATTGAGTACTAATGTCCCATAAGGGGCGGGATTGAAGTGGAACTCCTTACTTCGATGATCATGGCGGTCCTGGATATCGATCCAACCGCCAAAATTATAACCGCCCCCAATTCGCAATTTGATTTTCTCTGTCCAGCGATACTCCAAAGTTAAATCGAGTCCAGTTGAAAACACTTCATAAGTCCCCCCGTGAAAGTCTCCAATCCCTTTATGGATGCGATAAGGGTATTTGTAAGGTCCCCCAAAAGAGCTATATTCTAATTTTAATCCCCAATGCTGGGTGAAAAAGTATGTTGTGGAGATTTCTAGAGGAAAAATCCCAACCAAAAGCCAATGTTCTGTTCGCCAATCAAAACCGAAGATAGGAAGAGCCATCCAGTGCTTCATTCCTGTAAATCCAAAGGCGCCAATGTGAAGGCCTGTGCGTGCATTCATTGCCCATCGCCCCCAGCCAAACCCAAAATATACTGCATCTTTGCCGAGATCGAAAGTTTGTCCATCAACTGTGAGCCCTCCGCGTAAGATCCAGCGCCAACGGTCCCAGGCGGTTGTGACATAAGCAAGGGAGGCAAGAAACAGCTGGTTAAGGTCTTGTTTGAATCGGGGGTTGCGGTTCCAATCAATATCGATCAGAGAGTATCCTAACTCGACTGTAAGGGAGTCTTTTGAGCGTAAAAGAGGGGTATAATAAAGAGAGCCTTGAGCATCGCGGTAACTAAAATGAGACCCTTTTACAGGATGGGTCGTTACTTTGGCTGGTGCGACGAACCGTGCTTGGGCCTGTCCGTAGATCCAATAGTCAGGACTGACAAAGCAGTAATCATTAGCGTGCACAGAAGCAGCAATTGTAGAAAGTGAGCAGGCTATAAGTAAATGACGCATGTTCATGTTCTCAATTTTTAGAATCTCCGATTTTTTTTATAGAGATAAATGCTCGAAGGGGAGATGAAACAGGAAATTCCTTCAGCACAAGGGGGGAAGGCACAGAGGTCATAGAACAAATTTTGGTTTTTCGTTGCAATGTTGTGCCTCCTTTCCCCTTTTTGCTGATGAAATTCATTCTCTCTTATTTTATTATTTTTAATTTTCTGTTTGTTTTTATAACTAATTTAGTTGAAAGTAATTTTATTTAATTATAAATTAAAATAAAAATAGGTTTGTAATGAATATTGCCCGCGACAAACTTGCTGAGTACATTCAAAGATGGGGCAATTCCGCTTCCGTCACAATACTGGACCGCGATTGTCACCTCTTTTTCATTCCCGATGTCGAAGGTGTTATAGGCTACAGATTGATCGATCAGTGTGCCGTGGTCTTTGGAGATCCTATTTGTGCATCAAAAGATATGCCAAAGCTCGCTGAAACCTTTGCCCGCTTTTGTAAAGAGCAAGGATGGCATGTAGTTTATATGACGGCTTCTAAAACATTTGCAGAGTGGTCATTCAATAAAATATGTTCGTCACTGATGGAGGTGGGAGAAGAGCTCCAGTTAAACCCTTCGAACAATCCATTTTCAGGTCGAAAAAGCCGAGGATTGCGCAATAAGGTCAACCTCGCTGCCAGGGCCCAATTAGAGGTCTTAGAGTACAAAGGCGATGATCCACATCTTGAAGAAAAAATACGCCAGGTCGGGCTAAATTGGATCAAAGGGCGTCAAGGGCCTCAGATTTTTTTTGGGCAGATGCGCGTTTTTGATGAGAGGATCGGAAAACGCTGGTTTTATGCTAAGAATGATCAGGGAATCGTAGGGGTGTTGATCTTACAGCAGATGGAAGCGCGTCAAGGCTGGCTGGTACAATTTTTGATGAAAACTGTGGATGCGCCTAAAGGGACCACAGAGCAATTGGTCATATCTGCTTTAAATGTTTTGCGCGATGAAGGGGCCCGATCTTTAAGTTTTGGGGTGTCTCAAAATAAAAGGGTAGGAGAGGTCCAAGGGCTTGGTAAAATTTCAGAATGGCTTGTTAGGATTGTCTTCAATCTATCGCAGAAATTATTCCATCTCGATCGTCGTAGAAGGTTTTGGAGAAAGTTCCAACCTGAAGGGGAACCATCTTATTTGTTGTTCAGCGAGAGAGGGATTGGAGTTAAAGACGTCAAGAGTGTGATGCGTGCGCTTAATGTCTCCCTCAAAGAGAATGATGAATAGATCGTCTTTAAATTCCTAGCATGCGCGCTATTTCTATTTCTTTTTCTTCAGACGCCAGCGCTTTCACTTCAGCATATGTGGTCCCATCATGTTCTTGTTTATTGACATGCAGATGGTGGTCAGCATAACGGGCGACTTGGGGGAAATGTGTGATGCAGATGACTTGAAGGTTTTGGGAAAGTTGGAGCATCTGTTCAGCGATCTTGACTGCAGTCTGGCCGCCGACATTCGCATCAATCTCATCAAAAATAATGGTTGGAATTAGATTATTCGAAGCAAGGGCCGTGCGCATGGATAACAGCACACGAGAAAGCTCTCCTCCACTGGCGTCTTTTAGCAAGCAGGGTTTTTGACCTGAGCTTGCTTGTAGGTACAGCTCAATGTGATCTTGGCCCATAGAGTTGAATAGGATAGTCTTATGTTGGATCGTAATCGAGGCGCTTGCCATATTGAGCTCTCTCAATCGATCTGTAATGGCCTTTTCTGCAGCGTCTTTAAATTTTAAACGGTGGGAGCTCAAGGCTTCGGCAGCATGGGCAAGTTGTTTTTCAGTCCTTTCTAACAAGAGTCGGCATTCAGAGATCTTTTCATCTAAGGAGACAAGGGTGGCGATCTTATCTTGCAAAGCTATTTTGTGGAGTTGGACTTCTGCAAAGGTTTTGCCATACTTACTTTGAATTTTATGCAGGACCTGCAGACGCTCATCGAGATATTCTAAGCGTTTAGGATCAAATTCCCAATCCGTCATGAGTACATTGGCCAAATGACTAGCTTCTGTTAAATAGAGGCGCCCCTGCTCGAAGAATTGCAAAAGCTCTTCGATCTTAGGTTCATGGCGCGCTATTGCTTGGGCGGCATTCTTACAGCGGAGAAGTACGGGCAACAGAGTGTCGAGAAGATCGTTGATCTCTTGCAATTTTGATGTCGCTGTTTCTGAATGGGATAATTTCTCATGTTCTGCTTGGATTGCCTCGTCTTCTCCTTCTTGGACTGCAGCATCGAGGATCTCTTGGAGTTGGAACTCAGCAAAATCTAGTTCTCGTTGCCTTGTTCCCGAAGCTGCCTCAAGCTCTTGGAGCTGCTTTTCCAAAGCTTGTTTTTTGTACCAAAAGGTTTGATAGTTCTCGAGAAGGGGTGAGGACTTAGCGAATAAATCGAGGTATTCCCGTCCTGCATCGGTTGTTTTTAGTGATTGATTTTCTTGTTGGCTGACGATGGCGATCAAGTGCTCGCCCACTTTTTGCAGATCATGCACATTGCAAGGTGTTGAGTTGATCTGGCAACGGCTGCGGCCATCGCTTGAGACCTCGCGCCGGATATTTAATGATTCTTTGGGATCAAATGGGATCCCTATTTCTGAAAGGGTGTTTGTGAAAGAAGGGGAAAAGTGGCATTCAAATTCAGCCGTCACTGTGGCTTTCAAAGCGCCGTTGCGAATGAACTGGGTGTCAGCCCTGGCTCCAAGACATAAATCGATAGAACGGATCAAGGCAGTCTTGCCCGCTCCGGTTTCTCCCGTTACAGCGCTAAATCCATTTTCAAAGGAGATGTGGCATTTTTCAATTAAAAGTAGGTTGTTAATTGTCAGAGACTTAAGCATGATTTAAGATTTCTTGATATGTCTTAAAGTGGGTTTTGCAAATTTCTGAGAATATCTCGGGGCCTTTTGCTGCTAAGATTGCACGTCCTACTTCTTGGACTTCTTTTGAAGCCCCTTTAGGTAATGTCCTTCCAATGCGATCTCCTAATTGCTTGAGCCCTTCTAAAAACGCTGCCCGTGCCAAAATTGAGGCTGCGGCTACAATCGGATCACTTTCAGCTCTGTGCCTTTGGGTGATATCGATGGAGGGTAGCTTTTTGCGCTCGAGCGCCTTAAGCACGACCCTTTCATCGGCAAATTGGTCAATGATCACACGCCGGCACTGTGTTTTTTCTACGAGCTCTGAAATTGCAGTTGCATGTCCCCAGGCAAGAAGGGAATTAAGATTATGAAACTCTGCATAAAGAGAGTTGTATTTAGCAGGAGAGATGCGGATAATGGAATGGGGAAATTGCTTGCGGATTTTCTGGCTGAGTTCTAATGATGTTGCATCGTTAAGCTTTTTGCTGTCTTTGACTCCAAGTGATAGGAGTTGCTTGATACTGTCGCCTTCCGCATACACCCCAGCAATGCATAATGGGCCAAAAAAATCTCCTTTCCCTGATTCATCGATACCGATCCTGCCCGCCATATCGATATTGGCTTCAGGATATGAATAGTTGAGGTTGAGGAGGATCTCAGGTTCTAAGTAAAAACGGAGGAACTCGTCTTTGTCTTTACCTTGAACGACGAGCTTGCCGGATGTATAGAGCGCGCAAGTGACCCCTTTTTTCTGGGCAGAAAAGACAGTGTATGCTGGTTGGGTGAATTGGAATCCCTGCTCATCAAGGTCATGACGGAGCTTGCCTGCTAGCTCCAAGGAAATTTCAGCAGTGAAGACGGATGATTTTTCTTTCATAACTTCATCATAGTATAGGGCACTCAAATTTTCATCTTTTAAATTTACTAGGGTCTTATGAACAAAAAAATGTATTACACAGGGAGGGATGAGACACTGAGAAAAAATGAAAAGGAGAAAATTTTTATCGGTATAGGTTCATAAATTAAGTCTTTTTATTCCCGCTTTTAGTACTGCAGTGTTGATATTCAATAAAAGTCCAGATCGAATCTTAAGAAGACGAAGATAAGTAAAAAGTTGGGCTTCATGAACTTTTGAAAATTATCAATGGATTTTATTTCTACAATTACTTCTTTTTCAATAATAAAATCTATTCGATATCCTTCTTCTATCAATAATCCTTTGTAAGTTAATGGACATGCTTTTTGTCGTTCAAATGCAATATTTCTAAACTCAAACTCACGTGCGAGACATATAAAAGGCCTGGACCAAGATGTCGATGAACTTCTATAGCAGCTCCGATAATTTTCTCTGTTAATGAATTTTCCATATTGTCCTTTTTTTGCTTTCGCAAAAAAAACTTTTCTCGTGAATTCTGTGTCTCTTCTCTCTCTGCGTAAAAACATGTTTATGTTCTTAAGACTCAAAACATCTTCGTGATGGCGTGGAATTTTTACCACGAAAATAGCGTTTAGGGTATTTTCAATCCAAAAGAGCACGCGTTCAGTGTTGCGCGTCCACGGGAGAATGTTATGAACGATGAGATCAAGCGTATTGGTGCTTTGCTTAAAACCAGGCGCAAAGAGTTAAATCTCACTTTGAAAGAGATCGAAAATTCGACATCGATACGCACAGGGTATCTCGAAGCAATTGAGGAAGGAATGATCCAACAATTCATTTCTGGCGTATATGCCGTCGGCTTTTTTAAACAATATGCCGCTTTTTTGGGATTTGATGCTGAAAAAATGATCCGCGAACATCCAACAGCATTTCGTATGCCGCCAGAAAAACATGAGTTCACTTATGGAATCGGTACTCTGGAAGTGCGTGGAAGCATGGGCGGCGGAGTAAAATGGCTGCCGAACTTGATTTGGGCCAGTGTTGCGGCATTAGTTCTTGTGCTGGCGTGGTATTTAGCCAAGTACGTTGGCATTCTCTAAACAACGAGTCATATGGAAGGTTCCCAGCACACCAATCGCTTAATAAGTGAGAAGTCGCCATATTTGCTTCAGCATGCGCATAATCCCGTCGATTGGTATTCATGGGGGGAAGAAGCATTTGAAGCGGCAAGAGCTCAGGATAAACCGATTTTTCTTTCGATTGGGTTCGCTACATGCCATTGGTGCCATGTCATGGAAAAAGAATCTTTTGAGAATGTAGAGATCGCAAAACTGCTCAATGATGCGTTTATCAATATTAAAGTGGATAGGGAGGAAAGGCCCGAGGTTGATAATGTCTACATGGAACTTGCCCAAGTATTAATGTCTACTCCAGGCGGTTGGCCTCTTAATCTTGTATTGACAGCAGACAAAAAACCGTTTTTCGCGATGACCTATTTGCCACCTAATAATCGTCGCGGATCAATGGGCATGGATGAATTTGTTGAGCATGTTAAAACCATTTGGAATAGTCCTGACCGAACTCTTCTTATAGAACAAGCAGACAAACTTGTTGAAGTGCTCGCTAAGGCAAAGCCTTCTGTCGGCACTGAAATACCGACCATCGACCATCTTAATTTGGCCATCCAACCTCTGCTTGAAATTGCTGATTCTGTTTACGGTGGTATACGTGGAACCCCTAAATTCCCCTTAGGGTACCAGTTGAATTTTCTCATGAACTATTCGAAGCTTCACAAAGATGGCCGGACGCTGTTCTTTGTTCAGCTGACCTTGGACATGATGCATCGCGGCGGAATTTATGATCATCTAGGAGGGGGATTTTCTCGTTACAGCGTCGATGAACATTGGATGGTTCCGCATTTTGAAAAAATGGCCTACGATAATGCAATCCTCGCTAACGCTTATCTTGAAGCATGGCGTTACACTCATACCCTTCATTATCGTACAGTTGCTGAAGAAATATTGGGATATGTATTAAGAGAAATGTCGTCTCCTGAAGGGGGATTTTATTCTGCTGAGGACGCAGATTCTGAGGGTAAAGAAGGAGCATTTTATACCTGGACTTGGCAACAGCTCCATGAAACTTTGCCAAAAGAAGATGTTGATCTGTTTTGCAAATTTTACGGTGTGACCAAAGAAGGGAATTTTAATGGCCGCAATGTACTCTATTTGCCGCTGTCTTTAGAAGAATTTGCTGAAAAAAATAGCCTTTCTCCTCTGGAACTCCATGCCAAACTGCAGGCGATGCGCAATATTTTGTCTGTGTGTCGGTTAAAAAGAGGCCGTCCGTTTAAGGACGATAAGATCTTGACATCTTGGAACGGGCTGATGATTGACACTTTTGCTCGCGCTGGATTTTATTTTAGTAAATCGGAATATTCTCAAATCGCCCTTAAGGCAGTAGAATTTATAAAAAACCATTTGTTTGTGAATGGAAAGCTTTTACATCGTTACCGCGATCATGAATCGCGTTTTGATGCTGTTTTAGACGACTATGTTTTTTTGATACGGGCCTTACTGACTTTGTTTGAAATGCATTTGGGGTCACAATGGCTTGCTTGGGCTGTCCAACTCTCAGAACATTTACGCGTGCACTTTAAAAATCCTTCAGGAGCTTTCTTCCAGACAGCTGAAGAAAATGTTGTCCTTTTGCGCAAATGTGATTTATATGATGGTGCTGAGCCTTCGAGCAATGCTGTCCATACCGAGAATTTGATAAGGTTGTTTCAATTTACTGGTGAAAGCGGGTATCTTGATCAAGCGGAAGATATCCTGAAAGCTGCCAAAGAATATATCGAAGCTTATCCGCCAGGGGCTTGTTACCATTTACTTTCTTTGAATCGTTATATCGACAAAAATGCGCCGACACTGGTAGTAGCGTTAAATCAGCAAGGGGAGTTGAAAAACGATATCGAAGAGGCCTTAAAAAACCGCTTTTCGCCTCATTTATCCGTTGTCTGGAAAGATGCAGGGGACGAAGAGATTGAAAAGCTTTTGCCCCACTTGCAAAAACATAGAGTCCTAGACGGAAAGACAGTAATTTATATCTGCCGGGGAGATGCTTGTTCAAAACCCGTTGTAGGTAAAGAAGAGATCCTCAATGCAATAGCGAATTTATGAGGTTGCGATGATAGCTATAGGTGATTACACGATTACAAAAGAGCTTGGGAAGGGGCCCTTTGGGGCTGTTTACTCTGCAGAGCACCGGTTTTTAAAAACCCCTTGCGTAATCAAGGTATTTCCTGCAGAACTTTCAGAGGATCCTGACTTTATAAACCGGTTCCAGACCGAGGTACACCTTCTTGCGCAGCTCGAGCATCCCCACATAGTCAAAATTCACAACATTTCCCGCGATGCTGAGAACTTTTATTTTGCCTCAGACTCTATAGTTGACCTATGTGGACAGCCTCTAGATCTCACCCGTTTTCTTGCCAACAAGGAAGGACACATTTCTGAAGAAGAAATTTTTGATCTGACGTCTCAAATTGTGGACGCACTTGCATATCTTCATTCTATACCATATGGTAAGCGCTGTCGCTGCCATTTGGGGCTCAAGCCTGCAAACGTGATGATCGATATCAGCAGCGGTAAACCGCTTATCAAACTTGCTGATGCTGGAATGATGCAGCTTCTTGGTCCTGCGTTTGTGTTAACACGCGGATATTTAGCTTTAGCAGAAAACCTAGGTGGCGGGAATATCTTTAACTCTGCACCTCAGTTACACAAACGTTTTATGATGGCCTACGAGTTTCTAAGTCCTGAGCTGCGTAGCAGCGATTCCGCTGCCTTAGTCGATGAAAGGGCAGATATTTACTCCCTTGGTGTTTTGATGTACTACATGCTCATGCACAATCTTCCTCAGGGTTATTTTCCACCCCCTTCGCAACTAAAGACTTCTTTACAGAGAAACTGGGACAAAGCCATTCGCGAGTCCATGCACCCCGACCCGACGCTTAGATTGAAATCTGTGCGAGACGTTCTGTTAATTCTTAATAATGGTGCTGCTCAAGCCTCCACCCATAAGCCTCAAAGTCTAAAACCCATTATCAAGCCGCAAGAGCTCATAAGACCGACCTTTGAGGCAGACCCAGGAGCTATCTTTCAAACTGAGACTACCGTGGCCCGTTATGTGCCTAAACATGTCGAGCAGAAACAAATCGATCCGATCCCCACAGAAATGATCGTAATTCCAGAAGGGACCTACTACCGCGGCAGCAACAATGGAGGCAGAGATGAGATGCCTCGGCATGCCATCCGTTTAGAGAGCTTTGCAATCGACATCCACCCTGTGACCAATGATCAATTTGTCTGTTTTTTGGAGGCTATGGGCGGAGAAAAAGACGGCAACAACAACGACATTATCCGTTTACGCGATTCCCGCATAAAACGAGCAGGAGGAAAGTTGCTCATTGAGTCAGGATACACCCGCCATCCTGTTGTAGGGGTCACTTGGTACGGAGCTGTTGCCTATGCAAAGTGGGTTGGCAAACGTTTGCCAACTGAGGCAGAATGGGAAGTTGCAGCTACTGGGGGCAGCGAAGATTACGTCTTTCCTACCGGCTTGAGCATTGAGCGTTCTCAGGCCAATTACTTTAGTTCCGACACCACTTCCGTCATGAGCTACCCACCTCAAGGATTTGGGCTTTACGATATGGCAGGGAATGTGTATGAATGGTGTCATGACTGGTATGAGTACCATTACTATGACACCTCAGTCCAAGAGCCAGATAATCCTAAAGGACCTCACCAAGGGGTCTATCGGATCTTAAAAGGGGGCTGTTGGAAGAGTTTAAAAGAAGACCTGCGCTGTGCCCACCGCCATCGCAATAACCCTGGAACAATGACAGGTACCTATGGATTCCGCTGTGCCGCAGATGTCTCTTAAAAAGATCCTTTTTGTTTGTGCAGGAAACATTTGCCGTTCTCCTGCTTTTGAAGCTGTGCTTAAAAAAAAGCTGCATGAGCATCAATTAGCGCGTAAGATTCACGTGGACAGTTGTGCAACGACAACTTTTTTTGTCGGAGAGCAAGCAGATCCTAGGATGGTCATAGCCGCCGAAAAACACGATGTGACTATTCATCACACTGCAAAGGTCTTTGAGCATCGCTTCTTTGAGGAGTTTGATTGGATCCTTGCTGTGGACAAGGAGAACTTGCATCTTTTACAAGCCTGGGCTGAAAACGACCATCAGAAGAGAAAAATCCATTTGGCTACAGAGTTCAGCAACGCGTATTACATGCAAGAGGTTCCTGATCCTTACGATCAGCCAGAACGCTTATTTGACAAAGTGATGGAGATGGCAGAAGATATCGCTGAAGGGGTTATCGAAATCCTTCTCAAACCCCATTTCCGCCCCGATCTATTTGAAAATGCGCAATGAAACCCTTGCGCATTTTAATCTATCCATAGAAAATATGAAGCGACTTAGAGACTATTAACGAATTTAGGATTCGTTAAGAGTCTCTTGAGGTTGAGTAACCGCAAAAGCTTTTTTGAGCTAGCATTCGATTTTTCAGCAAGATCGGTATTACTTTCCTATGAGATGTTCTCAATCTTGTTTTTTTTCCTTTTGAAGAAACTCCTCATATCTTTTAACAGTTGTTTCTAATTTTTTTATCTTTTCTTTTTCTAATTTACAATCATCATTAAAAAATTCGTAGCCTTGTTTGGTTAAAAAATCATTAAAAGATTCTTCTGAATATACAGCTGTCTTTTTTTTGCTTATTAAACAATTTGTGTGTTCAATCATTAATGTGATGTGTGTAATTAGCTTTGATTTAAATGTTTTCTCGTTTCTTATAATTTTATTAAATGATTTGCATGTTTCTTTAAGTTTGTTAAGAGAATGGATGTCGAGATGGCTGAAAATCTCGATTAGAATATCTTTTGGTAGGTAATTTAATCTATTTGGAAATCTTTGCCAAATAATTTTTGAAAATTCTGATTTTAATGAATCTGGAGCTTTTTCAAGTTTAGTTTCAAAAATATAAAGTAAATGATTTGTTAGTAAGCTGAATTTTGTGGAAAGTAGTAATGGATTCTCGATAATCTTTTGATTTATTTCTATAATTGATTCATATACGTTACCTAAAATTAACTTGTTGCTTAAATCTTCTGTTGTCAGATTTTCAATTTTAGATACAATTAATTGAAATTTTTTTTCTAAGATAAGGTATGTGTGTTTTTTTTCAATTGCTTCAATTTTTCTAATTTTTGATTTGTGAATTTTTTTGGTGGTTTTTTTTAGTTTATGTAGTTTGTGTTTAATCGTTTGTAAACAAAATTCATGTATTTGTAAACTTAATAATTTATTTACTTGAGCAAGTGAAAACACGCTCTTTTTATCTTTTATATGTTTTACAATCTCTCGGATTATCTCTTTATCAAGGCTGTTAAATCGACTATTTGCGGAACGTTGTAGATTTGCAGAAAATAAATTTTTTTCAAAATCTGCTATATTGCTAGAAGAGACTTTTTTATCTAGTAAGTATGCTAGCGTTTGAATACGAGTACTGTCTTGTAAAGGATTATTTGATCCAATGTGTGCATGTAGGTGGACAATTTGTGTGCCGACATTTTTTGCTTTAGAAAGGAAACTGGTATTTTGTGGATCTAGTTTATCGATTTTTTTTTTAATTTTTTCGTGTAAAAAATTAAATTTAACAGATTTGATTGCTGATTGTATTGTTGTAGTCATTTTTTTAATTTGTTTTTATGTTTTATTAATGATAGCACAACAATTGATTAATTAAACAGGTTGTGTTTTTTAAATATTAATTTAATAAAATTATTTATTTTAATATAAAGATTGTGGTTTTAGGCTGTTGGAGAACGATTTCATTTTAATTTTCAGTCGGTTTTGAGTTTTTTTGAGCCGATATCTAGATCGTAATTTGAGAGGAATATCAGTTTTCTAAGCGATACACTAATTTTGAGCAGATAATTCAGCTAAAGTAATCCAATAACTCTACGAAGCCTTATTTCGAAGACACTCTTTAAAGTTGAGGAGTGCGCTGAGTTTGACTCCTGCTATAAAGAACCTAACTAGATCGATTTTTCCAGCTCTTGGAGGGGCTTTGTTGCTGTTACAATAGTTTACGTCTTTCCGTATGATCCGTCGCTGGGTAAGCTTGGCATAACCTCTTGCTAAAAAAATCATTTCACTCCATATCTATGCTTGACCACCTGTGTACATGAGGGGTGTCTTTTTTAAAGATTTTTTGTTTTCTTGAGCTTAATACACGTAAATCGTTGTTGCTTTTCTTTATACAAGCCAGATTGAGGCTAAAAAATCTTAAAGTTGACACATGTTATACCGGATGTGGTTTACAGAATCGGATTTTCGGTTGCGCCAAAGTCGCTGGGTTGATCGATCACAAGTTGCCTAATTTTTTAGATAAGAGGTGACCTATGTTCGATTAACTACGAAAGTTATTTAGCAGCCCAATTTTAATTGATGAGTCACATTCGATGTAAGTTGTGCAAGAGAGATCTACTTGGGGTGGGCATGAACAAGGGTATATTTTCTAAAGAACGGGTCTCGCAAATGGACCGAGGGATGCTGAAGCGTGTCCTTGGCGTTAGCGATCTGTTCGCGGTAGGCTACGGGGACTTAGGCTCTTCTATCTACTATGCTTTAGGGATTACAGTGCTCTTTGCTTTGGGCGCAGCGCCGATCGCGCTGGGCCTTGCCGGGCTTGTCTTTGTCTGCACCGCATTGACATATGCCGAGTTGACCTCGATGATTCACGAGTCGGGAGGGTCGGCGAGCTTTGCCCGTTATGCCTTCAACGACCTTATCTCTTTTATCGCTGGATGGGGACTGCTGCTAGACTATATTGTCACAATTGCAATCTCTGCTTTTGCAGTATCTCCATACTTAGGCGTCTTTCACAATAGTTTAAAATTAACAGAGATTCAAATTGGCTTTACAGTTTGCTTGATCCTTTTGCTCTTCTTTTTAAATCTTTTTGGAATCAAACAATCCACACGAGTAAGTCTTATACTCACGCTGTTTGTGATTGTTACGCAAGGTGTCATTATTATGGTTGGCCTTGGGGGGGTTGATTTTCCCACTCTTTTAGATCGTATGCGCATCAATGTTGCAAGCGCGATATGGTCACCTAGTTGGGCTGACTTTTGGAAAGGGGTGGCGATGGCGATGGTCGCTTATACAGGGATTGAATCGATTGCTCAACTTGGTGCTGAATCCAAACGTCCTGCCAAGACAGTTCCACGTGCAATTATATGGGCGATGGCTGTTTTGTTATTTATGTATTTTGGAATTTCTATAGTCGCACTCTCGAACGTCTCCATTGAAAAACTGACGACAGTTTACTTGATGGACCCGATTGCAGGCATCGCAGCGGCTCTTCCCTTTGGCGCTGGGTGGTTTGCTCCATGGGTGGGTGTTTTAGCTGCTTGCTTGCTGGCTGTAGCAGCAAATGCTGGGCTTGTTGGGGCTTCGAGGTTAGCTTTTAATATGGGCAGTTACTATCAATTGCCGCGGGTTTTTTACAAGTTGCATCCTCGCTTCCGCACGCCCTATTGGGCGCTGGGTGTTTTTGCATTGTTTGCGATTTTGGTTGTGATTTGGAGCGGAGGGAAGATGACTTTCCTTGCGGATCTTTACAATTTCGGCGCGATGATCGCGTTTTTTTCATCCCATATGTCTTGCATTGTGCTTAGAATCAAAAAACCTCATCTGGAGCGTCCGTTCAAAATTGGTTTGAATATAAAAATCAAGGGTCATGAGATCCCTATTTCAGCTATTGTTGGAGCATTAGCAACAATCTCAGTCTGGATCTTGGTTGTCATGACGAAACCTCAAGGGCGTTTGCTTGGGTTTACCTGGATAGGACTTGGAATTGCGATGTACTTTGGATATCGGCACTTAAGCAAGTTGACGAAAACGGGAGTGCTCGAGATCCAAAAGATCAAAGTGCCAGAGTACAAAGCTATGCATGTGAAAAATATTTTGGTTCCAACGCGCGGCGGAGTACAAACTGAAACAGTGCAAATGGCCTGTGAACTTGCGAAACTCCATGGAGCTATGGTAACTGCTGTACATGTAATTGAACTTCCTTTTTCTATGCCACTTGATAGTGAGGTCCAAGGACGTGTTGCAATTGCAGAGGCGATCTTGAAACGCGCAGAGGCTGTTGCAAGGGAAATTGGAGTTCCACTCACATTAAAAATTGTCCGTTCTCGTTCTATTTCAGAATCGATCTTTGAGCTGATCGAACATGAAAAATATGACATGCTCGTACTAGGAACGATGAAAGCAAGTTCAGAAGCTGAGAGGAAGGGGATGGGGGCTGTGACAGAGCAAATTATCCGCCATGCAAAATGCCGTGTCTGGGTCTGCTGCAGTGACCTCGATGGAAAAAAGGCCAAAAGGACCCGTTTATTGTCTTAGAGACTTCAGCGCTTGAAACTACAAAAAAAGATCGATTTTAACAAGTAGAGCAAGTTTCGAAAGAGGTCTAGTGAGATAGGTTCCTGGTTAAAAGCATTTTTTAAATAAAGAATTTAAAAAAAAGATTTGCATTGATAGCCTTCTTTCAGAATCTGTATCTTAAGGGGGCTGTGAATGAAATTCATCAACAT
Source organism: bacterium (assembly GCA_044227055.1). GTDB lineage: Bacteria > Chlamydiota > Chlamydiia > Chlamydiales > Rhabdochlamydiaceae > JBGAFT01. The sequence goes on along the minus strand of JBGAFT010000002.1, from coordinate 330,121 downwards.
TTTTTCAATTTTTTTATTTATTTTTCTTAATTTCGTGGGCTATGCTCATGGAAATGAATACATTCTTATCGGAAAAAATCAAACTGATAAATCGGGTCGACCTGCATTTATTTTAGAAATGTCAGAAAATAACCTGGAAAATACTATACGGATCGGAGAGAATGGCGAAGTTTTTGTGAAAGTTGATACAATCTTTGCCATTCCTAAAGAAGCATTGACTCACTCAACTCAAGACTTTTTGTCATTTGAAATTTTAAATACTCTTATTGATACTTCAGGAGCGCTAGTCTTTGATAGCTACACAAAACAATGTCCAGGCGATCTAATTCCGTGCATTAATGATTATTGTCGACGATGCATCTCTCCACTTACTAGTAAATGCCCTACTTGTAAATACATACAGTACTAAGAATGCAACGAAATTGGCTAACTTTATCAATTGTATGCATAATGATAACATGTGCACCGGTATTAATTTACTTAAATCGATTTAATAAAGACAAAGAAATATATCATAAATTATCATTGATTCCAATTAGCGATCGTCAAAAAATTGAAGCTTTTTTTCGCGTTCTTCTATTTCGTGAAGGTGGGGCTTATGTAATTTTCGGAGAAAAACCCGTCGCAGTATCGGGGTTCCATTCTGGGTACGGCGATATTAAAAGTTTAACTCTCTTCAGAGGAAGAATTTTTCGTCACTACTGGTCTATAAAAAAAGGATTAGAGTCATGGAAAAAGTATTCTCATCTTTTTCCTTCCAAACGGTTTATCATAAAAGAAATTCCCATCGATCATGACACTACTCTCATCTTTCTTATCAGTAAAGAGAATGTGTTAAAGACAGTCCGACATTGTTATGACGATTTCAAATGCGTGCTGGGCAACATGAAGCCTAACAGTATTGTAAAAAAAATTCTCAGAGAGGATAAAGCATTTTTAAATCTAATAAAACACGAAGCCTTCTTAGGGATACTTTTAGGTTTTGGTAGAAATAATGCATGGCTTTTTCATAAAAGAGCTCGAACATATTACGACCCTAATGAGTTCACTCTTATTGTCAACCCCAAGCCAGAAAAAGGATTTATCTCTGTAGAAGAGGAGAGAGCTTATTATTCTGAAAAAATGAAAGATTTTCCGCCCAATAGCAAGCGATGTATTTTCAATATGTTGGAATTGCCTTCCTTCTGTGCCGATTTAGACTCAGAAGAGACACGTGAACTGCTAAGAAATTATCAATTGCAAAGAGATCAAATTCACGCTCTTTACTCCAATGGCAATTTTTTAGAGATAACTCTGAGAACATTTACTAAAAAATAAAGATTTTAAGCAAAACCAATCTTCTGTCAAGAACTGCCTCTTATACCGAACGTGACTCAAAAATCGGATTTCGGCTGCGCCATAGCCCCGGGGGTGACCGATCGTAATTTCACCTCATATTTTTAATATTAGGTGACTTACGATCGATCAACCGCGGGAGCTTTCGCACGGCCCAAATCCGATTTTTGAGGCACGTTCGGTGTAATAATATTTCTAAAAATCTATCTATATGCCTTGAACTTTTGTTTTAAAGTAGTTACAATTAGATGTATTTAATTCAAAAATAGCGTAAAAATGAAGGTTTATAAAAAAGATTTTATTGAGATCAATTCATCTTTGCTTCACAAAAATGAAAGTAAGTTCTTTGTTTCTATTGCTCTAATAGATAAGTTAAAGCTTAAAGATCTCAGTTATCATGACTTAAAAAAGTTAACAATTGACAAGCAGGATTGGAAACTATTTAAAGAAATTAATCAAAAAGACTTTCAAGATAATCCTCAGTTATTAAAAGCAATTTTACATCTTTTTTCTCAAAACAAATCTTTGCAAGAACTTAATGAATTAAAAATATTTTTAATTGAAGAAAAAGCTCTTCCTCATGAAGTGAAAAATTATTTAGTAGATGAGCTTAGTTTTTTGATTGATGTAGAACAATTTGGATACAAAGCAGCACATTTGATTGATAAGAGAAAAATGTTGCAGAAGATCTTATCATTTCCTGTAACTGTTGAGATACCTCCCTTTCTTCCGTTGAGCAGGGGAGCCATAGAGCAGCACATTAATCAGAATTTCAAAGCGAGCGGTTTGCCAACTTTGTCTGATCAATGGGGTGAATTTTGTCATATTCAAGGTCAAAATACACAACAACTGCTCCCGGAAGCCAAAAAGAAGTTGGAGATTATTCGAAAAAATATCCAACAATGCTTCATTACGTCGACATTTGAAACGAGCGATTTAAAAGAGTTCTGCATTTTTCATAAAACACATCGTTTGATGGTCCGAAGTTCCGGGAATGAGGATAGTGAAGATTTAGACAATTCCGGTGGAAATGAAACAGCATGTAATATTTTTCCTGATCTGAAGCATATATCAGCAGCTATTGCTACAGTTATCGCTTCCTATTTTAGTGAAAAATCTTTGGAACAGAGGTTGCTAGCTGGTGATGATATTCTCCAGCTGCCAACTTTAGCAACATTGATACAAGTGATGATCGGTTCTGAAGACGACCCTTCCCGCTTTGTTTCTGGAATCGGATACAAAGAAGAACCTTTGGCGCATACCAAACAAACGAGCTGTATCCATGCTGCTCATGGGCATGGCGAACTCTTGGTGAATGATGAAGGGGACGGGGATGAGTTTTATGTTGGTGAGGGAGAACACATTGAAGAAATCATTCGCAACAAGCCTCTAAGGAAAGCCCCTGTAGAGAACCAAGGTGTCATTACCAAACAAAACAGTTCATACATTGCCAGAAAAAAAACGCTCGATGAGAAGGAAGTGATCACTCTGCACCGCTTATTGGGAGAGGTCCAAAAGCTCCAAGGTGGCCATGTAGACATTGAGTTTGTTGTAGATAAGAAGGTGGGGACCATTTATTTGGTGCAGAGCAGACCTCTTATTGTCGATCAGAGCACATGGAGGCCTCAATATGTGGATACAAATCTAATTCATCCGAAAGAGGCTATCAATGGAGTCACCGTCCTAGGTGGCAACCTGCAAGTTTTATCAAAACTTAAAGGAGAAAATATTCTGTGCGAAGATCCGACTTTAGGAGCGGCTTTCAAGCGTTTTAGGGGATTGAATGAAGAGAAAATAAAGATCAAGTGTGTACTGACCCAAGAAAAACCTGGAAGGATGTCTCATGAGGCCAATCAATTCCGTCGTCTTGAAATCCCAGTCATCTGGATCCCTAATATAGAAGAGTTCCGTAAGATCAAAAAATGGGCCGGACAAGGCGCTCAGATATGGATTGAAACACAAACTGGTCGTATTTACAACGCTGCTGAATTAATGGTTAAAGAAGGTCTGATGAAGCATCCGATTCCATCGGAACGTTCTCTTAGAGCAGTTTCTTTATTGAATTTCCCAGAATACTCTAAAAAGAAAGCAAAGAATACCCTGCCAGAAATTTTAAATAGCTTAACGTGGGTGACAATCACAGAAGAGAAAGAGGCTCTTCTTAAGGACTTTACTTTGCTATTGCTTCAGTACTTTGATCACGCGCTGAAACGGGAAGCTTCTCAAGATCGCAAAAAGCGGATTCAATTGCTCGCGCAAAACGTTTTCGCTGAAGTCGCTCCTTTGAAGCGTGCTCTGGAGCAGCCTCCATATTCACCTGAAAGGCTACTGCCGATCAATTTTATGCGGGCTTTGATTTATCAGCCTGAGAATGATGCAATCATAGACAGTGAGTCGATCGGCAGTATTGCCGCTTACCAAACGGAAGATCTCCAGATCATTAAAGAGTATGGGATGCCAGTTCTTAAAGATGAGTTGGTTCCTTATTATTTTGCTTATATGGCCTTTGCCAAAGCTGCAGTTCGAAAAGGCGTTGCACAGCAATGGCAACAATTTGTGATGCATGCCCTGAAAAATAGTGAATCGAATAAACAGCTAGCACAGATTGTGAGTGGCTTTCAAAAGATTGGTTACGGAAGCTATTGGCTTAATACCTGTTTCTATGAAGTCATGTTAGATTCGAAAAATGACCCGGAAGTGTGTTTAAAAAAATTGTGGCATCGTTATGAAAAAGTCGCACCTACATTGCAATGGCTAAAATTAAAAGAATTGGTGATCGAACAAGAGGAAAAAGTCACCCCTAAATATTCTGAAATGGATGCTTTTGAAGAACTTTTCAATACACACTGGATTAAGCTTTACGGGACAGCATTTTCATTGGTTCAGTATATTAGTAAGGTTCCGGAATCTTTAAGTTGTATTGAAGAGGACATATGCTTACGGCAAGCTTTTGATCTTACGTGTAGGGTTGGAGAAGTGCTCGATCAGAATATCAAAATGTTGACTGGTGCTCCTGAATCACACTATCCTAATCTTGGGTTGAAAATTCAACGATTTAGTATTCTTCTAGCTGATACAATCAACTTGCTCCATTGCATCTCAAGAAAAGTACCCATAAAAGTAGTCTCGACAATTCAAGGGCAAGACCTAAAATTCACTAGTCCAAGTTATCTCGATTACCGAATTAAATGGCTCAAGAACCAACTCTCTTTATTGTCTAAGAAAGTATCACTAGAACAATTGGAGATATCTCCAGGATTCGATGTGCAACTGACAAAGTTTCCATTAAATGATAGTTTGTACAATCAACCGCGAATCCCTTACAAAGATCATCCCCCCACTACCTTAGAAGAGTTATTTACAACTGTTCACGGTCATATAAAAGACATTCTCTATAATTGGCAGACTTGTTTTTACGTCAGTACAAATAGGTTATGTTTAGATGATTTTAATCAGAGCCTTCCCGGACTTTGTCAACTGCAAAAGCTTTGGAGCACAATTCCTGTTGGGGGATTGAGTGAGACTTCTCTATCAAGCGATGTTAGTTTTAAAGGGCTGTATTTAGAGCAGAATGTAAGATTACCTGGGTTGGCGCATGAAGGGTGCATGTTGTTGAAGACACATGTTTTAACTGGTGAAACGACTATTTCCCTGAAGATGAATGGTGATGATGGTAAATTTAGAGCGAGCTATAAACGCTGGCGCGATGTTCTGTTTTATGCCCTTCTAGGGGGAAAACAACTAGGTCTTCAATATGCGGAAATGCCTTATGAGAAAGAATTTGGTGGCGGTTGTTGTGAGGTTACTCTGACTTGGAAATGCAATCTCAACACCTTGCATAGCGAAAAAAAATTAGTATTATTTGGCGATAATCTTAAACAGGTCATCTCTTTAATGATGGCTGTCACAATGACTGATTTAGCAATCAAAGATAAGCGCTTCGCGATGTTTAATTTTTCTAAGAAGGATTCTTTGCAACAGATTATAGATAACTTAAGCGTTGTCTTTGGAAAAGAAGCATTGGAAAAAACTGTAGAAAATCTAGATGAAGAGTTTTTTGTTAATTACCCCACATTTAACGACCAATTTTTCGAATATTTTAAAGGTCGAGATGTGCGAAAAGCATTGACAATCAGTTTTTTGACACTCAAACAAACTTCTTCAATGGCCCAAAAGTTTTTTATAGGCCAACTTTTGGCAGCAACGCAAGATCAAAGTGCTGAGGTTTCTGGATTTGCTTATAAGAAACTTATCGAACTTTTATCTGATCAGATTTTTATGCAGCAATTTCCTTCTCTTGTTGCAGAAATCGCTCAGCAGCTCCTCTCAGATCAGAAATATTCCAAACTTTTCTACGTATTTCTCTGTGACATCATCCCTAAGAGAAGCGATGATCTTTCCCAATCCCGCTCAATTGGGATGCTTTTGAAAACATTGAAAGACCAATTCCCACAAGACGTTGCCATTGATCAATTCATCGCGCACTATATCTCTAATGAAGTTCGATCTACGAGTAACTGCTTAGAAGTATATGAACTTATAAAATCTAATCCAGAAGAACTAAAAACTTGGGCTAGTAAGATTATAAAAGGAATTACCACCTACCCATTAATTCCTCCTTTCTATTCTAAAGATTTATCGAGTTTCGTATCGTTTGCAGTTCTTGTTGATTCCCATATATCACACGAACAGGCTTTATCTCTTCTCAAAATTCTTGCCGATTACAAAGAAACACAACTTCATGCGCACTACTTTGACTATCTCCATCTCAAATTGAAAACCAGTTCAGAGCCACAAGCGATTATGCGGTTATTGGAAACAAGTATCGATTATTTTGTCCACAATGGACAATATAAGAAAATTCCTGATGTTCTGAGAACAATGGAGATGCTAGATCCTAAGTTGGCAAGAGAACTTTATGATAAGTGCAAACCATTTATACTTGGTCTTAATGCATATGCGTGGCCTATTTGTCTGACATTATCAGATAATAGATCATTATTTTATATTGATCTACTATCAGAAATTTTAAAGAATAAAAAAATGATGCAATGGAAGACGAATATTTGCGGATTTCATCTGAATAACATCGTGACATCAAGGGACGTCGAAGGGTTTAAAACTATTGCACTCCTATCAATGAAAGAAGGGCATCTAGAGAAGTTTCCAACCGAAGAGTGCCTTGAACTATGTTATTCATGTTTGAAAAATTCTCAACTAGATGGATTTTCCCAAGCACTTAAGTTCCTTTTGGAAAACTCAGATGAAAAAATCATCTTATCAGCTTTCGACTACATTCTTGAATATATCAATTTAAAACCTTGCGAACTTGAAGTTTTGAAAGCAATGATACCGATTTTCTGTCAATACCATGGACGACTTAATGATCCATCAAAATTGTTATCTTTAATTGGCAAAAGAGCTGTTTATTCTGGATGCTCCCCACTCTTGTATTTTGGAAATGATAATTCTTTGAATTCAGCAGTGCAACAACTTGAAAAGAAATTTTCAGACAATCAATTACAGTATCGCAAAATTGCTGAGGCATACGATCTTGATCCGGACAAAGGTGATGCCCTCAGCTATGAATTTTGCTTCCTTTTAGCTCAAAGAGAGAAAATAGATCTTTATATCTTTTTAAAGACCGCAATTTTGATCTCTCAAAGGTCAAATCAAGCCCTAGCACTTACCACAAAAATTTTAACATTGCTTCAAACTATGAACAAGCGTCCAATTCAAGGACTCCTTGAGATCGCAAAAGTTCTCAAATTGCGATTGGGCGTAAGCTCTCTGCCTGTAATTGAAGAAATTCTCACACTTGTTTGTAAATCCCGTAGGCTAAACGATGATGCAAAGGTTAGCTTAAAACAACTTATTGCGTCTGATAACAGTGAATGGAATAAGACGCTTGAGAAGTTTTCTATTAAATTCAACTGGGATTGATACAATAGACCTCTTGCACAACTAAGGGATTGTCGATTTTCTTGATTACTTTGGCCGCCTTTCGATTCAAATTGCAAATGTAATATTTAAAGTCGAAAATCGGCGCAAAAAAACTCTATAATCGACAGAACCTTAGTTGCGTAAGATGACATATGAAAGACGCGCTGTAGTGGTGTATCCCAGCGCGTCACTTTTATCTTTAAGAACCTTGGTATTTCATCAAATACGAATCACTATCAAAATCAACAGCATCAGAAATTGGGCGAACATGCTGACAAAATGTTGCGTAATCTAATTTATAAATACTTTGGTTTATTTTTTCATTTTCTGGATTTATGAAAAGGATAGATTGTTCCGAATCTGTATCTACATATCCAAATATGATGATTGAGCTGAATTGTTTATTTTGGACAGTATCTCCCTCCAAGCAGATAACCTTTTTATCTTTCAGCGTTTGCGTTGCCAGATCTGACGCCCAGTTGTTTTTAGCAAAATATCCAAACGCATAGAGATATGTGTATTTGCTCATTTCTTTTTTGAAGTGCGCAAATGAAGTCAAAGGCTTAAATGGAATAGTTTGGAACCCAAAATCAGTTAGTATTGTTTTTGAGATCTTTTCCTCTACATTTAAGGGCGCTTGCTCTAGCGATGATTTTTGTTTTTCTAGATGAGAAGTTGTGCAGTAGCTAAGATCTGTCAGCAAGTTTTTAGAGTTTTCAAGACGCCAAAATGTAACAGTTTGCTCTAAATGTTCTTGAGGGTTTTTTTTTAACTCACAACAATTATGAAGAAAATTGACTATGGATTTATTAGGTTTGCAAATTGAGATGTAGGTCTGGATTTGCTGAGCAAATGGGATCTCTTTATTATTTTTGAAAACTGTAATTAAATTAGTGAGGTATTCGAGATTTTGTTTTATTGATTCTTCCTGTCTCCAATATTTATTAAAGCCTTTCTGCAATGCACTAGCTTTGGCTTTGGCTATTTGATCATATTGATTAAGCATAAGTACAAAGGCGCTAATATGATGTGGTTTGAAATCACATAATTTAATGAACAATAATGAATTTATGGTAGTTAGCGTGGAATGTTCTACAGGTTTCGGTTCAATTAATTTACGGGGAGTAGGGGTTTTCCGGGGGGTAGCAGGTAGCGATGCTGGATTCGGTTGAAAGTGTACTCTTTTGAGAAGATAGCAATTGTTAAGGTCTTGCTTTTCTTGATGCATCGGAAGGACATACTTGCAAAATTCTGTGTAATCAATTCCATAAATTGTGGGATTTTCAACGCCTTCAGTCGGATCTATATATAAGACCTTCCCTTCTTGTGTTTCTTCTATTGCTCCAACAATTACGATTGCTTGTTTTTTTAATTGAGTAATTTTCAAAAGAGGATTGGTATCAAATTTGTCTAAAAATACCACCTCCTTTTCATGAAATTTTGTTTTTGAGCCAAGTTTTTTATAGTTCCCTGTTGCAAAGCAACCGAATGCATACAGATATTTGCAAGTTCCTAACTCTTCCATTAAGCTCTCAAAAGAATGATTTTTGGACCATTCTGCACGTCCAAAACCTTTGTCAATTAATTGAATTTGTAATGAGGTAGAGGTCGTGTATTGATCCTCTTTTAGGAATTTACTAGCTACGTTTGCGACAATCTTTTGAAGGTTGTATTTGCGGATAGTCGCGTCGATTTCGGCTCCGTTAGTAATTAAATCTGCTTGGGTTTCTGAAGACATAATATACGTTGGACCGTATTTTTTTGTGTCTAGAGAACAATTTGCTGTGGAGTAACTATTGCGATAAGAGGTTGATACACTTGTAGACATTATTAATTATCCTTATGTTTTAAAATTAAAAATTGCAATAATATAGCCTGTCTATAAAGCTAAAATATTTAGAGACGGGCGAAGTAGGGAAAAAATTGAATGTTTTTCTAGGTGCTTACTGCCTTCGATTACGCCTTCTTATATTTTAAAAGATAGCATGGCTCTGTCTCATTGCCACCTAAGTTGATCGAGCATATGAACTCGCAAAATTTTGAATACGTGATTCCGTATATGGGTTGATTGCTGCTTCCGTCGGAAGGATCGATGTATAATACAGTGCCATTGTCTTCCCATTCTATGGCTCCAACAATGACGATTGCTTGCTTTTTCAATTGCTCTTTTTTTAATAAGGGGTTTTGATCAAACTCGTTAAAAAATATGACTTTTGATTCATGGAATGGTTCTGCTTTGGGAATGCTTTTATAGTTGCATTTTGAGAAATATCCGAAAGCATACAGATATTTGTTTTCGATGACCGCGCCATTCAAATCTTCAATTGTTGACTTCCGATTCCAGCACACGGGATTAAAGCCGAGCTTTTTGCTCCAAACATGGAACAATGTTCCCCAGCTTTTTGATAATTTATCCGCAGAAGGGATGATTTTAAAATCCGATGTTAATTGTTGTGTGTCATGCCCTAATTTTTCCAATAAAGTTAAGCAACTACTTGCGCAGTTGTCATTCGTAATATCGTCTAGCAGTTGATTTGAGTTTTTGAACTTATTTATACAGCGCTGAAAAAATTGATACTGGAAGTCATCTGGATTTTTGTGTTCTTTAAAATAAATTGATACTGCGGTAGCAAACGTGTATCCATCCAGCATTATTTCGTTAATTTTACGAATTGTAGACAGGATTGAGAGATGATTTGTGTTTACAATTTCTAGCTTTTTCCAAAATTCATGAAACTCTTGTTTGAATGCACGCGTTTTATTCCTATCCAGAAAACCAAATTGGTTGAGGATAACTTTTAGTGCGGAATAGGTGTGGCGTAATGGTTTACAAGGTTTTTGTATTGCATATTTTCCATTTGCAAGAGGTTTTCCTTGCGCTATGGTCGATAGGGTATAAAGGCCGGAAGAATTGATATGTGTAACTAATGACATTATTTTTTTTAACCAACTAATATTTTTTAAAATGAACGCGGCAAGATAATATGTTTGAGATTAAAAAGATGTCAAGAGTTGTTAACCTGAATCGATCCATTTTCTCGTCGTACATCTTGACATTAGTATGAGCAGTTTTCTTGAGATCAGTCTTAATTGATTGTGTTGGTGTTCTCAATTTCGTAAGCGAGAAGGTAGTTTTCGGCAATTGGTTGTTCTTCTTTTCCATCTGAATGTGTGCTATTCGAGTCTTTGATGGGAGTAATATGTTCACAGAAGAATCTATATTCCATAGCGTAGAGTGTTTGTTTAGGATGTTTGGGGTCGCTGCCATTTTCAGGATCGACGTAGAGAATATTGTTGTTTTTTGTATCCATTCCCGTGATAACTATTGAATGTGGTTTCAAAGCCTCAATCTTGTGTGTTCCATTTTTCCACGTTGCAATCGTATAAGCACTTAATTGTGTCTCAGTAGGCTCATCCCAATAGTTTTTTTTCCCAAAATAGCCTTGAGCAAAAAGGAAGCGATACTTTTTTAAATAATTCAGTAGCGAATGATGGTCCATTTTTGGGTTCCATTTTATAGCAGAGAACCCAAGCTTTTGGCTCCAACATGAGAAGAATTGGCTGCTCAAGAAATGCATTTTTTTTGCAGGACTTGTAGGTTCTGATTGCAGGGGAATTTTTATATCAATTGCATTAAATAGGGACGTATAAGTTTTAATTAATGCATTGGAAGTGTGCTCAACAAGACAGAGACGGGGATGTTTTTGTTCACTAACACATTTCTTAAAAAAGCAGCAAAGCACTTTAGCATCTGGATTTCCGGCGCACGCCATTAAATAAAAATCAATGCCTTTCCAAATGGTGAATTGAGCGGTTGTTTTTTCGTAGTTCTGAATTTTTTCAATCTGTCCTGAGAATAATGCATGGTCTTCTAGAATTTTTTCGATTTCTACCCAATGTTCTTTAAAGGCTTTGGTATAGCTTCTGGTCTTGTCTCTAGCTTCAAGGCCGTGGTTATTGAGAATAATCTTTAAGGCGTAGTAAGGATGGCGTAGGGATTTTGAGGGTTTTTGAAGGACATACCCATTTTCTGCAACTGGCTTTCCATGAACTAAAGGAGAGATATGTAACGATGATTGTATAGCCATAATTTTCCTTACCTGAGTTACACAAGAGGTCTATTATACCGCGAAATGGCAAGAGACGAAATGACCTGAAGATGTTTCCCTTAAAACAGGGGCAGTATGGTGGCACATATCCTGTACTTTAGGGCAACGAGATGCAAAGGGGCAGCCTTTAATTTGCGAAAGAGGACTAGGGATTTCGCCCTTTAACGGGGTCTTTTGTCGTTGCTTTTCTTGAACTGGATCTGGGATGGGAATTGCGGCGAGCAAGGCCTGCGTGTAGGGGTGGCTTGGATGGCTATATAAGGTGATACTGGAAGCAAGCTCAACGATTTTTCCTAAGTACATTACAGCAACCCGATCTGAAAGGTATTTGACAACGCTTAAATCGTGGGCAATAAAGACATACGTCAGTTGGAATTTACCTTGTAGGTCTTTGAGCAGGTTGATGATCTGTGCGCGGACTGACACATCGAGTGAAGAAATGGGTTCATCGCAGATCAAGCACTCAGGCTGCAATGCAAGAGCCCTTGCAATGCCGATCCTCTGACGTTGCCCTCCAGAAAACTCATGTGGGTAGCGTTCGGCCATCGATGCGTGAAGTCCTACAATTTCTAAGAGTTCATGGACTCGGGGCAAGATGGCGTTTCTTGGAAAGTTATGGATCTCTAAAGGCTCTGCAATGATGTCAAATGCATTCATGCGAGGATTGAGCGAGGAAAATGGGTCTTGAAAGATCATTTGGATCTGCGCTCTTGCTTTTTTGAGCCGTTCCGTATCGATCTTTAAAAAGTCATCGCCTTTAAAACGGATGGTGCCTGAACTTGGTTTTTCAAGTGCGACAAGTAATCTCGCCAATGTCGATTTGCCGCAACCGCTCTCACCTACAAGCCCTATGGTCTCTCCTTTGTAAACAGATAAAGAGACCTCGAGAAGCGCTTGAAGTATCCCACCCGAAACTGGATAGGATTTGCTTACATTGAGGATCTCAAGGAGTGGGTTCATAATTCTTCACGCTCGTATTTTTGTGTTGGAGCCAGCAAGCACAGCCATGTTCTTGAGAAACACTCAAAAAATCTGGAGCTTGTAGCGAAAGGTTGGGTGGAACCCCAGGAATAGGGATTAAAGGGGTGTTTTTGGGGGTATCGAGCCTTGGTATCGATCGGAGCAGCCCTTGAGTGTATGGATGCTGTGGTTGGCCAAATAAAGAGCCTACAGATGAGCTTTCGACAATAGTCCCGCCATACATCACGAGGATGCGCTCGCAAAATCCAGCGACCAAGCTCAGGTCATGTGTGATAAGGAGGATGCTCATCCCATAGCTGGACTGCAGTGAGCGTAAAAGATCGAGGATTTGTGCCTGCACCGTGACGTCGAGTGCGGTAGTTGGTTCATCTGCAATGAGGAGGGACGGCGAGCAGGCGAGGGCAATAGCGATCATGATCCGCTGGCGCATTCCGCCGCTCAACATATGGGGATAGTCAGCCACCCGTGCCGCGGCTGAGGCGATGCCGACGTCGTCGAGAAGTTTGATGGTTTTTGTGCGGACTTCTTGTGAGGACAATTTGGGGAAATGACGACGGATCCCTTCCCCGATCTGATCGCCCACTTTCATAGTTGGATTCAAAGAAAAGAGGGGGTCTTGGAAGATCATTCCAATCCGATGGCCGCGGACCTGTTGCATTTCAGATTCTTGTAGAGAAAGCAGTTCCCTACCTTCAAATTCGACAGAGCCTTTGATGGACGTGTTATGTTTAGGCAAGAGGCGTGCAATAGCTTTTGCAGTTGCGCTCTTACCAGAACCAGATTCGCCAACAATGCCAATAATCTCATTGCGCTCAACTTCAAATGACACTCCGCGGACAGCTGAGACATTGCGGTATCTGCCCAAAAATTCGACTTCTAGATTCTTTACAGATAATAGGGGATTCATGAGCGCATCCTGGGGTCGAAGGCGTCGCGCAACCCGTCGCCAAGTAGATTAAATGCAAGCATTGTCACGCTGATGAATCCTGCTGGGAAAAACAAGCGCCATGGATAGTAGCGGAGGGCAGGGAGTCCGTCGCTTGCCATTGTGCCCCAGCTGGCAATAGGAGCTTGAATCCCTAATCCTAAAAAGCTCAAGAAAGCTTCGGCAAAGATCGCTGTGGGCACTGTAAAGGTCACCGTGACAATGATAGGAGCGATGCAATTGGGAATAAGGTGGCGGAACATAATTCGGGAAGGTTTGGCTCCACAGGCGATTGCTGCTTTGACGTAATCAGAGCTTTTCAATGTTAGTATCTGTCCACGCACAATCCTTGCCATTCCAATCCATCCGGTCATGGTCAGGGCAACGAGAATTGTCAAGATGCCAGAGCCCATGAACACCATGAGCAGAATCACGACGAGCAAATAAGGGATGGCGGAAAGGATGTCAGCACAGCGCATCATCGCTTCGCTGGTTTTTTTTCCTAGGTAGCCTGCACATGCCCCATAAACGACACCGATGCACAGGTCAATAAGCGAGGCTGTGATTCCAACGAAAAGAGAAATACGTGCACCCCACCAGATTCTAGTAAATAAGTCACGACCTAGCTCATCGGTGCCAAACAAATGTGTTCTACATGGAGAAAGGTTTTTAAGGGGTAAATTTGTTTCGTAATAGGTGTAAGGGGAGAAAAAAGGGGCGAAAATCGCGAGGACGACCATCACGAGCAGGACCCAAAAGCCCGACATTGCAGTCTTATTTCCTTTTAACCGGTCCCATGCTTCGCTGCGCATGGAACGCTTTTCTGGGAGCGCTTCAACGGCGTTGTTAGCTGTTTGGTCGACCGGAAGAAATAAGGACTCATCCATGAGCTAAAGACTCCCTTTCAATACGAGGATCTATCACGCAGTACAACATGTCGACAATAAACACACAGAACATCAGCAAGGCACTGTAAAACAGGGTGGTTCCCATGATGACGGTATAGTCTCGATTAGTGATACTCATAACAAACCACTGTCCAAGTCCTGGAATCCCAAAAATTTTTTCGACTGCAAAGCTACCAGTGAAAATAGTTGCTGTCAATGGTCCCAAATAGGTAACGACTGGAACTAGGGCATTGCGCAGGCCGTGGCGGATGTAGATTCGGTAAGATTTTAGCCCTTTTGCCCTGGCTGTCAAAATGTAGTCTTGTTCGAGGACTTCGAGTAAATTGGCCCGTGTCATGCGCGCAATAAACGCTGTAGGCATAGCGGCTAGAGAAACAGCCGGCAAAATGGACTGGGCGAATGTGCCCCATCTGGCAACGGGAAGCAGGTCAAACTTCATAGCGAAGAAGAATTGCAACAATGTTGCTAAAATGAAGCTGGGTATCGAAATTCCTAGTACTGCGATCAACATGCAACTGCGGTCTTGAATCCTTCCGTGAAAGCATGCTGAAATTGTACCAAGAGTGATTCCTAGAGGAATTGCGAAAAATAAAGCTTCAAGGCCTAAAGTTAGGGAGATCGGGAATCCATCCGCAATGATCTTATTGACACTCTGCCCTTCGTATTTAAAAGAAGGCCCTAAATCGCCATGAATCAGCCCCTTTAAGAAGAGTAAGTATTGTTCAGGTAAGGGACGATCCAATCCGTAATAGCGTTTTAATGCTTGCATGATCTCTTCTGGCATTGCCTGTTCTTGGGTAAAAGGATCTCCAGGGATCGCATGCATCAGAAAGAAAGTTAATGTTGTCACAATGAAGAGTGAAGAGATAAGAATTAAGGCTTTCTTAATTAAATAGTGTTTCATTTTTTCTCAATGTATGCTGAAGAACAATCAAACTCGCTCCATGCAGTCAAACGAACATCTTTCACATAGGGTTTTTTCAAATAACTACCGGAATAAAAATAAATAGGGGCTATGGGCATATCTTCCATAATGATCCCTTCAGCTTCTTTTAGTTCTGCCATCCGGATCAAAGGATCGCTTTGACGCATGGCATTAAATATCACCTTGCGGAACTGCGTGTTGTTCCAGCCTGCATAATTCATTAAGCGATCATCATAGCAATAATTTTCTAAAAATGCTAATGGGTCGTCAATGCTTGCAATAGCACCCATTCTAGCGATATAGAAATTCCCCTTATGGACCTCATCGAGATAGACCTTCCATTCTTTATTTTCCAGGCGCACACGGATCCCAAAGGCGCGGTGCCACTGCTGTTGGATCGCTTGTGCAATTTGATGGTGGGCCTGAAGAGTGTTATAGGTAAGAGATATTTCAGGAAAGTTCTCTATTGAGGTCCCTAATTCTTTGAGTGCCTGTGCAAACAAAGAACGTGCTTCTAAGATATCCCCATCTTCAAAATAAGATTGTTCGCGAGGCATAAGTTCCGGAGGAACTAGGGCAAGAGCGGGAAGTTGATGTCCTTTGGTGATATTCTCTACAATTTCCTTACGGTTGATGGCAAGAGTAAGAGCTTTTCGCAAGTTCACATTGTTCAAAGGATAGCGTTGCGTGTTAAAAATATAAAAATATGTGCCGGCAATTGGGAAAAAATGACTCAATTTATTGTCTTTTAAAAACTCCATGGCATCTACAGGAAGTGAGGAAAACGGAAAGCCGGCCCAATCTAATTCCCCATTATTGAACATAGATAGTTCTGTGTTTTCATCTTCAACAATTGGCATTTTGAGATGCTCTAACTTTACAGTAGTGGCATTCCAGTATGTAGGGTTTTTAGTCAGTAGGAGTTGGTTATGGTGCTTCCACTCACTTAAAAGAAAGGGTCCATTGCAGATGTAATTATTGCCAGCATCACGCGCCCAGTTTGGGAACTTTCTTGCAACATGGGAAGGTATCGGAAGAAAAGAACGGGTTGCCAGAAGTTTTAAGAAGTAAGGAGTAGGATATTCCAGCTCAATTTCTAAAACTAAGGTGTCAAGGACCTTTATACCTAATGATTCCATAGGAGCAGAAGATTCTTTGACTGCGCGACCATTTTTAATCACATAGAGATCCGAAGAAAATGGACACGCAAAGCGAGGATCGAGGATCGACTTCCAGGAATAAGCAAAATCTTCGGCAGTGACCTTTTGACCATCTGACCAGGAAGATTCTTTCAAATAAAACCGATATGATCGTTTATCTTCTGAGCTTTCATACCTTTCAACAACTGCAGGAACTGCTTTGCCTTCCTTATCTAGGCGCATTAGCCCTTCAAAACAGAGCTTAGTAATGTTAGAGGAGGTGACATCAGAGGCGAGTCTGGGATCTAATGATACGGGCTCTGAGCGGATGTTGAGGCGAAGGGTCTGCACAGAGGGAATAGATGAATTCTTTTTTTGGCATCCAAAATTAAGAGAAATAAGTAAGAGGATTCCAATTTTTAAACGATTGATATTGAGTGAGTTCAGGACCAATCTATTTCCTCCTAGAAAGGTATGGAAAAGTAATCTTCAGAAAACTATCATATTTTCTTCAAAAGAGTAAATAAAATGATTCCACAAGGTAATAAAATTCATTTTGTCAGTTTAGGGTGTTCCCGCAATTTGGTCGACACGGAAGTGATGATTGGAATCCTGCTCAAAGCAGGATATGAGGCCACAGGAGAGGTGGAAGATGCAGATTTCCTGGTTGTCAACACTTGTGGTTTTCTAGAGGCTGCAAGGAATGAGTCTTGCAATACGATCGATCTTCTCCTAAAACAAAAAAAGCCTTCCGCAAAGCTGATCGTCACAGGATGCATGGTCCAAAAGCATAAAGACGAGGTCCAGAGTAAGTTTCCTGGTGTGCACTATTGGCTTGGATCTGGAGATGTCGAGAAAATTCTCACCGCGATTGAAGCTCCTGCTCCTGGAGAAGCTGTCACTTCTGCACGAAGCTATTTGCAATGGGGCGAGGTCCCAAGGACCCTGTCCACGCCTAAACACTACGCTTATCTCAAAATTGCAGAAGGATGCGCGAAACGGTGTGCTTTCTGCATTATCCCGAGCATTAAAGGCCCATTGAAGAGCAAGCCTCAAGAGCAAGTCCTCAAAGAATTCAACAATTTGCTCAATCAAGGTGTGCGAGAAATCATATTGATAGCGCAAGATCTAGGTGATTATGGCAAAGAGCGGAAAGAGGTACATGGCCTAGAAAATCTTTTGCGTTCGATGCTCACTGTTGATAAACCTTTTTGGCTACGTTTCCTTTATCTCTATCCTGATGAGATCACAGATGAACTAATCTCCATTATGCAAAGTGATCCGAGGATCTGCCCTTATCTTGATATGCCTATCCAGCACATCGATGATACGGTATTAAAGGCGATGCGACGCAAAACCGACTCTGCCCATATCAAGCACACGATCTCAACTTTACGTGCTAAAATTCCTAACGTTGTGATCCGTACAAGCCTCATGGTTGGATTTCCAGGAGAAACTGAGGAACAGTACAAAAAACTCGAAGCTTTTATCCGCGAATATCCCTTAGATAACATTGGGATTTTTAAGTTCTCAAAAGAAAAAGAAGCGTTCGCTGCAAAAATGCCTGATCAAATTGCTGAAGATGTCAAAGAAGACCGCTATCAGCGCCTAGCTAAACTGCAGATGAAACAAGTGCGCAAGTGGAACAAAAAATACCTCGGACAAAAGCTTCAAGTGATCGTTGAAGGATATCATCCTGACAGTGAATGGCTGATGCGTGGTCGTTTCTTTGGACAGTGTCCCGAGATTGACGGCCAGATTATCATTAACGATGGTCGTAACGTCACAGCATTTGGCAAACTCTATGAGGTTGAGATCACTGATATCGCCGACTATGATCTGATTGGAAGAGTAATCGGCCCTTTAGAAGAACCGATTGTCAAAGTTCAAAGTAAAAAGCTCGCACTAGCCTTCGCATGAAAAAAGTCGTCCTGAAAGCGGGGCGTGAGCAATCTTTGCTCAGGCACCATCCTTGGATTTTTTCAGGTGCGATTGCATCTCTTCCCCCTTGTGAAAAAGGTGAGGTGTTGCCGGTTTTTAGTTCTAAGGGTGATTTTCTTGCGGTAGCCTACTTCCAACCGGAAAACTCACTTTCAGGACGCGTGCTTAGTTTCGTCGATCTTCCCATCAAGGAAATCCTCTCAAATGCCCTATATCGATCTTTAAAGCTCCGTTCAACGTTGTTTGATCCAAATATTACAAATTCTTATCGCTTGATCAACGGAGAAGGGGACGGGCTTCCAGGTCTTATCGTGGATCGTTATGCCGATGTCTTTGTTCTGCAGGTCCATACCTATGGCATTGAGAGATTGAAGAAAGAAATCGTGGACTTGCTCGTTGCTCTTTTTTCCCCACGTTCAATTATTGAGAAATCTGTTTCCCCAGCGCGGCGTCAAGAGGGGCTCGAAGATGCTCAAGGTGTATTGTATGGTGAAGATATTGGAGATATAGAGGTCTTAGAAAACGGACTTCGTTTTGCCGTTGATTGCCAGGATGGCCAGAAGACAGGTTTCTTTCTTGATCAACGAGATATGCGTTCTCTTGTCAGATCTTTATCAAAAGATAAGCGAGTCTTAAATTGTTTTTCTTATACGGGGGGCTTTTCCATTTCTGCTCTTGCTGGAGGAGCGCGTTCTGTAGTCAGTGTCGATGTCAGTGCTCCCGCGTTAAAAATTGCAGAAAAAAATGTCCTGCTCAATGGTTTCTCTTGCGAGCTTCATACAGTATGTAAAGCGGACGTCTTTGCATATCTGCAAGAAGATTCCTTAAATTACGATCTTGTCATTCTCGATCCGCCCGCATTCGCTAAGAAGAGAGCTGATATTTCACAGGCTTCTAACGGATATAGGGAGATCAACCGCCGTGTTTTAGAAAAACTTCCTTTGGGAAGCTTTCTATTGACCTGTTCTTGTTCCCATTTTATCGATAGGCAAAAATTTGAAGCGATTCTCTTCCAAGCTAGCATGGAGACGGGGCGCAACATAGAGATCTTAAGTCGCCATCATCAGGCATTAGACCATCCGGAGTCTATCTATCACCCAGAAGGCAATTATCTAAAAAGCCTTCTTCTGTATATCCGTTAAAAAAATCACACAATAGATCATCGCGTTTTTTCATCTGTTGCTTGAAAGTATTAGAGCATCTATTTTCCAATGTATGAGCAATCAGGGAGGGGGGATATGAATTTCCGTTTTATCGACGTAAATGACCCGCAATATGAACGAGAGCTGATGCTACGCTGGGAAGTGTTGCATAAACCTCTTGGGCAACCTCCCGGTTCTGAACGGATCCCGGATGAACCCCAATGTATGCATTTATTAGCTTTAGAAAAGAAAAAAATTGTCGGTTGCGTAGTGTTTTGTCCTGAAACGGATAGTAAAGGGCATCTCTACCAAATGGCAGTTAGTGAAGAGTATCGTGGGCAAGGATTTGGGAGAAAATTATTGGCAAAGCTTGAGCAGTTCTTACAGAAAAAGGGGTTTTTAGATGTCTATTTGTATACTCGAGAAGATTCTCTTGGGTTTTATGAGAGAGTAGGCTTCCGAAAGGAGGGAGGGCCTGTCGTAAAAGATGGACTCACTCAGTTTTTAATGCACAAGCACTTGCCTGCAGCTGCACATGAAATATAGGCTTTTTTTACTGTCTTTTACGAGCCTCGGTGGATTGTTATTTGGTTACACGACAGCAATAATTGCAGCATCCTTAGAACCTGTCGCACAACATTTTTCTTTATCTACTTCTGAACAAGGATTTTTTGCCAGCATCCTTTTATTGGGAGCTTTGATTGGTTCAATTGTTTCAGGAAAAATAGCGGACAAAATAGGACGTAAAAAAGCGATAGTACTCAGTGCCTTGTTTTTTTTTATTGGTGCTGTGCTTAGTTTCATTGCATTGGTATATCCCACGCTTTTGCTCAGCAGGTTCTTAACTGGGATAGGGGTAGGTACCGTTTCAACTGCTAATCCCTTATTTTTAGGGGAAGTAGCTTCTGCAAAACGTCGTGGAATTTACGTCTCAACGCATCAACTTGCGATCACTCTGGGGATTTTGATCGCATATCTAGTTGGTTATTACTTTACTTCAGAGGAAGGGTGGCGCCTGATGTTTGCCATTGTGGCGATCCCTGCATTTTTACAACTAGCATTTTCTCCTTGGATTGTCGAGAGCCCACGCTGGACTATTGCGCAAAATAAGTTACAGGAAGCCAAAAAAATATTAATCAAACTAAAGCTTCCGGAATATGAACAAGCACAGATGAGACATGAAAATCGGGTGGGGAAAAAAATCCTATGCAAAATCCTGTGGATCGGTTTTCTCTTAAGTGCATTCCAGCAATTGTCAGGGATCAATGCGGTGATTTATTTTGCACCTAAAATTTTTAAAGAGGCTCATATTGCAGTTGGATCTGGCGCAATGGGCGCAACCTTGCTTGTTGGAATTGTCAACGTCATTGCGACAGGATTGGCGCTTTGGTTGATCAACAAGGTCAATAGACGCCCTTTGATGTTATGTACCTATGCTGGCATGGCTAGTGCCCTCCTTGCCCTCTCAATTGCTTTTTTCTCTAGTACTTCAAACATCGGGCTAATAGCAGTCATAAGTTTGATCGCTTTTGTGGTGGTTTTTGCAGTGGGCCCAGGCCCTTTGACTTGGGTGATATTATCTGAAATTTTTCCCCAACAGATCAGGGGCTTGGCAATAAGCGGCTCGATTTTTATCAACTGGGGCATCAATTATTTGATCACGCTATTTTTTTTGGATCTTGTCAAAGATTTCGGTATTGGTGGGGTGTTTGCGGTTTTCACTGTACTTTGTGCCTTGGCGACACTTTTTATTCAGCGCGCTGTTCCAGAAACGCAGGGAAAAACTTTAGAACAAATTGAAGAAAAGTTTTCAAATACGTTACGCTAAGTTATTACTTTTACTTTTGAGGTAGATTATGGCGATGCTCTCAGAAATTTCAAAAATGCTCGGTGGTGAAGCAGAAAGCCTCCTCAAGCACGTATGCAAAACAGTCACAAAGGAACATCTTCATATTCCTGGACCCGATTGGGTTGACCGGATATTTTCTCATTCTGACAGAAATATTCGGGTATTGCGGAGTCTGCAGCAGCTTTTCGGTCATGGACGTTTAGCAAACACAGGGTATCTTTCCATTCTTCCAGTAGATCAAGGAATCGAGCACACAGCTGGAGCATCATTTGCCCCAAACCCAGCATATTTTGATCCAGAAAATATCGTTAAACTCGCAATTGACGGGGGATGTAATGCTGTAGCAACGACTCTAGGTGGACTTGGAATCTTAGCACGAAAATATGCACATAAAATCCCCTTTCTCATGAAATTCAACCACAATGAGCTCTTGAGCTACCCAAATACGTATGATCAAGTGATGTTTGCCAGCGTAAAGCAAGCCTATGAAATGGGCTGTGTCGCAGTGGGGGCTACCATTTACTTTGGGTCAAAAGAGAGCCGCAGACAGATCGTAGAAGTAAGCCAAGCATTTGCCATGGCCCATGAGCTCGGCATGGCAACTGTGCTTTGGTGTTATTTGCGCAATAGCGCCTTCAAAACCGACACAATTGATTACCACGAGGCTGCAGATCTAACTGGTCAAGCTGATCATTTAGGCAGCACGATCGAAGCAGATATCGTGAAACAGAAGCTCCCCGAAAACAACGGGGGTTTTAAAGCCCTAAAATTCGGTAAGCAAACTGATAAAATGTACACACAGCTATGTTCAGACCATCCAATTGATCTAACTCGCTATCAAGTCATCAACAGTTACATGGGAAGGGTAGGATTGATAAACTCGGGAGGGCCTTCAGGAGAAAACGACCTCCAACAGGCTGTGAAGACTGCAGTGATTAATAAACGCGCTGGAGGAATGGGGTTGATATCAGGGCGTAAAGCTTTCCAAAGACCGATGAAAGAAGGAGTCCAGTTGCTTCACGCCATACAAGATGTGTATCTCTGCAAAGAGATTAACCTGGCCTAATTAAACAATGTTTGGGAGCGCATTTTTGCCCCTAACCGCACGCGCTCTTTCTTCAGCATATGCGTACAGCTGCATATACTGCGTAGCAGGAGCGATGCCGTTTGGAGAAGTTTCCCAGCTCATTGATCGCCCTTCCTTCATAATCCGATTGAGCAGTTCATTTTTCTCATTGTGCTTTAAAGAGTCCCATTTTTCATTGGCGTTAACGACAGCTTGAAGTATTCCTCCTTTTGTAGCCCAAACATTATGTTCATCGCGAGTGAAAAGCCATCCATTAAAATGCTCTCCTTCAGTGATAACTGTGTCTACAAATCCCCCAGTCTTAGAAGCAATTACAAGAGAGCCAGCACACCAAGTCTCAAATTGAACTAGGCCACAGGGTTCATAAATTGAAGGATAGAATCCAAAAGTCATCATCGCACGTACAAGAGGACCTATCTGAGCTTGAACATCGTTGCCGCGAAGGATCAATGCATTACCGGTACTTTTTGCTTTGAGTTCTAGTTCGTTGAGGATTTTTGTTGCCTCTTCAGTTTCGGAAGCTCCCATTGTAATAAATACCCCTTTTACGGCTTTTACCGCATCCATAGCGTAAGGCAATTCTCTTATTCCTTTTTGGCTTGTGTCATATCGGCCTATAAAGCAAAAGACTGGACGATTGAAGTCTATTTTTCCTTTGTAATCAGGCATGTTGAGATCAATCCATTTTGCCAGCTGCTCAGCAATTCGCTTTTTTGCTTCAACGATATCATCGCCGATTTTGAAGTTAAGTGGAGTAAGTACGCCCGAGGTTGGATCTATCCAGGTCTTTAGTACGGAATTTGTTTCTGGATTAAAAGCTTCTGGATTACTTCCGTTGACAATTCCGAAGAGTTTTCCGCGCCAGGCTATATCTTTTGCGACGTCTTCCAATCCAAAGCTATGTGCCCCCTGGACTTCTTGAGCAAATTGTGGAGAGACGGTATTAACAATATCTGCGCCATACATACAGGTTTTAAGGGTATTGATTCCGTTGCCGTTTATTGCAAGAGAATTACCTATGTTCATTAGAGCAAAATGTTTTTTTGCTTCTTCATGTGAATAGTGGCCTTGAGCGTGGTATGCATTATTATGAAAAGTAAAGACCAGCGGTGGTATGCTACCATCGACCATGGACTTATATTGCTTGCACCACAATATTTCTATCGCAAGGCTTCCATGGCAATCTTCAAAGTTAATAATGCTAAATTTTTTAGGGTTGCTTGCTATAAATTGAGCAGCGCAATTCGAGAAATACATCCAGCGATCTTTTTGCATGGCATCTGGCTTGTAAACGCTGGGTTGTTTTTCATCGAGTAAAAAACGATCTTCCCAATTGGTATCTTCACTTGAGGTATCTTCAAGAAAATAGACAGAGACGTGTCTATCAGTTCCAGGTATAGGCAGTTTTGCCTTATAGACGTTGTTTACTTTCCCTTGGCCATAATGATCAAAAAATTGCAATTTTTGTTTGAGAATTAATTTGCCTTGGACTTCTTTTGCAAGAATAGAGTATTTAGGTACAATTAATGCTCCTTTACATGATGGGTTTAATTTCAAAATCGCTTCAAGTTTATTTGTCGGAACTTCCGCAAGCCCGCCACATTTAAGAGTTGCCCTCACGGCTTCTGCTGTAACACAAGCGATTCTAAATGTTTTATTTTGAGTATTCTCTTTTGAGATTTTCTCAGAAATACGGGAGATAGAAGTATCACATGGGAAAGATGTTTTAGCATAAGACCGTAGCCTTACTTTTTCACGCGCATCAAAGAACACTCTATTGCAATCGGTTTTTAAGGATCGCTTCACCTGATCAGCAACAGACAGATTTGTTTTTGGCAATACAGAGAATAGTACTGTTTGTGGATCACTAATTAATAATTCTTTAGCTGATTCAAGGTTTATTTTATTCAAATCAGAAACAATATTTAGCAAAATGTCTTTGAAGTTATTTGATAAATGGTTACTAACATCATATTTAGGGTTTTCTCTACACAGTTGCAAAAACACACAAAAATCATTGAGTGTTTTATTTGCATTTATCGTTTCCTGTAATAATTGAATGCTTTTTTGTATGGGGTTTTTAGAATCTGAAAAAACAATATGCGTTAGAGTGTCTGGATATTTTTGAATTTGTTGGTATGCTTCATCTATGTCTGACATTCTTAGCGCAGAGGCAACTGTATATCCTATAAATTCTCTGACCTCTGGTTCGAGAAGATTAAAGTAATCATTTGTTATAGATAACGAACACCCGAGTTCTATAGATTTTTTAAAATCTTCAATTCGCGACAATTGTTCTGTATACCTATATATTTTTAATTGACTCTCAAGTAGATCAATGCTCGTGCTATCAACGGATTGAAGATTATTTAAATTAGTAATCGAATTTGTAGTGATAAAAGAGATTTTATTAGTCATTTTATTATTAATTCCAAGTTAAAAATTGTTGTAATAGTAATTATATAATATTGAATTTTTAATTACAACAATATATCTTCTAAATATTAAAATTATTATTTTATTTAAATGTATTAAAATAAGGGTGTTAGCGCAGGACTTTAAGCAACTGTTTTAGAGGCTTGTCTTTTTTCTTAATAATCTTTTTTTGATTCGATTGAGATGTCTTTTTCTTTTTGGGCTCAGAATCCCAGGGAAAAGGTTTTTTAGCAGGGGGAGTCTTTGCTCCACGGTCCGGCAGTGTGGCCAAATTTCCTATTACCCCACCCAATATAGCCCCTGCGCCGCTTTTTCCTAGAGCGTCGGTCACAGCCTTGCTTTGCCAGGCAAGCAAAGCAGTGATTTTGGCAGTGGCTGATGCAGAGTTAATCTTGACATTGCTCATTGGGCCTTTCATAGGAAGATGCATCACGTAATTTGCAGGTAACCCCTTAAGCTTAAAGGCTTTTTCTAAGCAGTCTGCCGTAAGCCCTAATACCATGTCGACGTAATCCTGGACAAAGTCAATATCACCCCAAACAGCGATGTCATACGCATTTGCAACAAGGATTTCTGTTCTTTCTACGCTTGTTTTTCCGGAACGGACTGAAAAATCGATGGGGGCAAACCAAAGTTGAATCTCTTTTTCTTTTGAAATTTGTGTGAGTTTAAGAACTCCTAAGGTTGTGTTAATATTTCCCTCATTGTGGCAGACAATTTGGCCAAGTTCGATTTTCCCTTTTGGAATGGTAATATTGGCGGGAATATAAGGTGAAAGCGGATATGCAAACCCTTGAGCATCAATATGTAAAGTTAGGGGGTTTCTAGCTGAAATCCCCGATATTGATAGTGGGTTAACTTTAGAAAAAAGAAAGTCGCTAAGCTCCGGGGTGACGATAAGTTGTGCATCGAGGTCCTGATTAAGGGACAGGATCCCATTGCGTATGGTGGCATCTAAAGCGGCTTTGGTATTTTTACTTTGGATCTGGCTTTTTATATTCCCATTACTCTGCTCTATCTGAGCTTCGCACTGGGCATTCAGGGCATCTCCGAATAAGATACTAAAAATGGGATCAGCGTTTCCTGAGGCGCGGACAAGGGCATCTAATAACATTGAGGGAAACTGTTGGATATTTGCCTGTAAAGAGATCTGAGAATGAGGAAGGTCGAGCATCCCTTGTTCATTGAAAAGTCTGGAAAACTGCACTTGTCCATCTAATACACCACGTTTTTCTGAATTTGCAGACGCACTATCCTTTGCAGCTACCCCGCCGCTGATCCTAATATTTAAAGGACGAGGTCCTTGTTGTTTATCAAGTGCGATATTGAGCGACGAAAGCGAAGCAGTTTGCCTTGTCGTTTTGTTTAAAAGACGCATTAGGGCGATCTGCAAGTTGCCGCTGGCGGAAAGATTGTCCCATCCTGAAAGTCCTGTCGGAATTCTTTTTGCTAACCCCTCTTTTTTATCATCATATTGCACAGGGATTGACAACTGTTTTAATGATAGGCTACATATGCTAGGTTCAAGTAGTTCAAAAGGTGGCGCAGGAGATTTTTTGCCCATCAAGAGACGATCAAAATCAGGGTAACTTCCGGGGGTGACTTTTAGGTCTATTTCGGCTTTGCCTCCCTGCAGCTGCAATTGTTTTTCATCGCAGAGAAGCTGAGCTTCAACGTGGAGATTATCGCTTTTAGCCACAAGTGAAAATGTTTGCAATTTTCTATCACTTGCAATTTTGAGCTCAATATTAAGCACTGGACCAAGCACTGAACTTAATAGACTCTTTGGTGCAAGGAGAGTTTCTAAAACTGCTGTAGAAAAATCTGTGCATTGCAGTGCTGCTTTGATCCGGAGATCATTAAAATCAGCCCCATCAGTTGCCATCTTTAATTGCAGCATTCCAATTGGTTTCTTGTTCTGCAATGCTTGTGCACGGAATTGGACCTCTGCGCTGCGTGTTTTTTCGTTAAAGATAAAATCAGCACGCGAATTTTCAAAGCTTGCCTTATCAGAAAGAAGAGGGGTGTTAAAAACTAGTGCGGAAGATTCAAGCGATCCTTGAATTTTATCAGAAGAAAAAGGTTGGATCAGAAGGGTGCATTCCAAGGGTTCTAGGATTCTAGGTGCGTTGGGGTCAGATAATAAAGCCTGTACTTGTGTAGGAGTGAGCGTAGATGTTGCTCTTAAAGGGGTATCGAGGGTCGCACGTCCGTCTTTTAAACTTATAACACATCCAGCAGCAATAGACAAATTGAGGGGAGATATTGAAGTGTTTGGAGGAGAAAAAAGTATGGAGAGGGGGGATTCCAGTTTAATTCCTTCAGCAAGTTTGGCGTTTAAATTAGAAATTTTTAACTGTGGAGTCTGTAGGTTTCCTGTAACGGCCCCTTTGCCATTGCCGTAATCAGCTTGAATCTCGAGATTATCAAGGGTTGGCCCAAGGATTTCAGTTAATTTAAAGTTTGGTGAAGAGATGTAATTGATCAATGCTAAGGGCAGCGAATGGGCGCGAATGGTGCTTTGGAACCGCCTATTATCATTCAGCACACCGAATACATCTGCTTGAAAATCGAGGATCTTATTTGATGATGCGATCAATGTCCCTGAAATCTGTAAATTGTCATTTAAAGCATTGCTGTTTAAGGCCAATGTAGAGTTATCTAAAGATAATATGTATTCAGATCCTTGTAGAAAAGCAAACGGAGATGTTGAGATCTTTACCGCACAGCTCAAATTGGCTAAATCTAAAGCTGATTCTTTTATTGGCACATCGATTTGATCGATGATCAGTCTTATAGAAGAGGCTGCTTCGATGTTAGACTCAGCTAAACAAGGAACAAATTCTCTTAAGCTTGCATAGAAAGATGGTGTGAAATTGAAGGTCAAGTTTCCAGGATTTTTTAATGTGACATGACCATCTTTCAAGATAGTTGCTAGCTGGCCGTTGAGTTGTTGGCTGTTTAAGCCAAAAGCAAGATCGCAAGCTTTAGGAGAAATCGTTCCATTAATATTAAGGTCGAAGGAAGGGCCAATTCCCACTTTGATCAATGAATATAAATGGGGGTCGAACTGTCCGCAGATCCCTGCAATAGCTTCTGTCGGAAATGCAACAATCTTGCACTGAGTACTTAGAGAAAATGCATCAATCGAAGGAAAAAAGACGGTGCTTTGTATATCAAAGCTTCCTTGATTATCTGCCTGCTTTGTGATTCCATTAGTCGAAACTTGAAAAAGACCTTTTGCTTTTGAGACTTCAATTGTAGATGAGATCTGTTCTAAAGAGATAGACGCAGCATTGAGGCCTGAATAAAAAAGAGACCCATTTTGGATTTCAATTGAGCCATTAAATGGAAGAGACGGAGAAGTGCTTTTCTTTATACTAGTTGATTTTGAAGTAGAAGGAGCTCTTGCTGTGACTGGAGTTTGTGGGTTTGCAGGGATGTATTTAAGATTAAGTGAAGGGTCAGTGATAAGCGCTTTTCCTAAATTTTTATGTATTAACAAACTAAGCAGTGAAGAATTAATTTCGACCACCTTGCAAGTACCGCTAAAATCCCCTGCGGGGCTTGTGTAGGAAATGGTACGAAAGATCTGGGGGCCCAACCAATGCAATTCTGCGGACTCAAAAGTGAAATTTCCTTTAAGCTGCTTACTAGCAATGTCTTGGAGTTTTTTATTTCCACTTTTTGTTGATAAATAAGAAGGAATGAAAGCAATAATTGATGCCCCGACAATAACAACTGCAGCAGCCGTCCAAAGGAAAATTCTACTGTTCATAGTTTATTCATACAGATTCTCAGAGGATTCTTGCAATAGATATTACGCAGGCAGAAATTCTTTTATGCCCACAAAGGAATAACAACGCAAAGACGCCCAGGACGCTAAGACGCAGAGAAAGACAATTGATACAAATCTTTGTTTCTTTGCGGCTTCAGAGTCTTTGCGTTATATCTTTGTATAAGCTTCGAAATTAGTCTAATTTAATAAAACTATTTATTTTTTGTGGAGAAGACCGCAAAGACTTTGATCTTTTCCGTGCGGCCATGCAGTTCGAGTTCTCCTAGGGATTCTGTTTCGAAATGGTCTCCTGCACCTTGTAATGTTGTCTCGCTCACTAAAATGGGTTTCAGTAGGGCTTTTGTGGCCTGCTCTAATCGAGAGGCGACATTGACTGTATCTCCAATCGCAGTATATTCCATCCTCCTTTCAGATCCCACGTTGCCAACAACAGCATGGCCAGTATGGATCCCAATCCCCATTTCTATATAAGGCTTCCCTCGAGCTTTCCAGTCAGCTTGTAGTTTGGAGAGGGTATGTTGCATTTTCAAGGCGGTTTCAATGGCATGCTTTTCCTGTTCGGGGTCGTCAAGCGGGGCCCCAAATTCGACCATAATGCTATCTCCAACAAACTTGTCGAGAGTTCCTCCTCCATCAAAGATAATATCAAACATTTTTGCAAAATATTCATTGAGTAGAGCGACAACTTCTTCCGCCGGTAAAGTCTCTGCTAATTTTGAAAAGTCTCGGATGTCTGTGAACATCACTGTGATCTTTTTTCTTTCACCTTCCAAACGTAAGGGAGTGTCATTTTTTAAGATTTTCTCCATTACATGACGAGAGACGTAGCTTGCGAAGCTTAACTTTAACCGTTCTCGTTCTTTGAGTCCTTGTCCCATGTTTTCGATGGCAGATGCCAGATGGGCGTATTCGTCATGCGTTTGCATAGAGATCCTTACATCAAACTCACCCCGTTCAATTTCCACAACACCTTTGAGGATTTGGTTAAGCGATTTTGATGAAAAGCGCGCTAAAATAAAAGCAAGGCCCCCTGCTAGTACCATTGACGAGAGGAGGGCGAACTCGCCAAAGGACATCAGCTCATTGAGCCGGCTTAGGATAATGTGGGCATTGATGTCAACTCCCACGCTCGCTGTATACATGCCTTGGCTATCAAAAACTGGAGCAAAGCCGCTAAGCCATAACCCCCACTGATCGCTGATGAATTTCCTACTTGCGAAGGGAAAATCTTCGTTAGAGAGGATGTCGTAGGCATCATCGTAAACATAAACTTCTCCCAAAGGTTCTGGATTTTCGTCCGCATCGCCAATAAAAACTAGCTGTTCAGGATTGGTTGGTGAAGGGGATACTGCATATACAAAATGCACGTCGACATCATCTCTGCGGTTGGCGTTGCGGATCTTTCTAAGCTCCTGGACAAGTTTTTGATGGAGGGGATCATTGATATCTATTGTGTTGCGTAATGGGCTTAAATTCTGCCCATCGAGCATTGCAGCAGAAGTAGCTGCTATCGAAAGGACCTTGCTGCGCATCACATTAAAGTATTGCTCTCTTCCTTCGCGGTAAAATAGCCAGATCCCCAAGCATGTGCTCAGGAGTGCGACAAGAAAAAAGGAAAGGTAGAGCTTAGTGCGGTATTTCACTTTTTGCCCTCTTCAGTATGTATTGTCGACAGGGACTCAAGCGCATATACGGACACTTGCTTTTCTAAGCCGGGGAGTGAAATGGGCCCCATAGATTTGCATGGGTAGATCTCTTTGATCGCTGAATAAGTCGTCTCGCTGATAAGGATAGGCACTTGAAGGGTTTTTGTCGAAAATTCCAAACGAGAAGCGATATTGACTGTGTCTCCAACCGCTGTGTATTCCAGACGCTTTTCTGATCCCATGTTGCCGACGACAGCATAGCCCGTATGGATCCCAATGCCGATTTGGATCCGAGGTTTTCCCTCTGCAGTCCATTTTTCGTCGAGTTTTTGTAAGACTTGGTGCATTTCAATCGCTGTGGCCAAGGCATGTCTTTCTTGCATAGGATCGTCAAGAGGGGCGCCAAACTCCACCATGATTCCATCGCCGATAAACTTGTCCAGAGTACCAAAGTTTTTAAAGATCACGTCTAGCATTTTGCCAAAGTATTCGTTAAGGATCGATACAACCTGCTCTGGAGACAGTTTTTCTGCGAGATTGGTAAAAGAGCGTATGTCAGAAAATAAGACGGTAATTTTTTTTCTTTCCCCTTCCAGTTTTAAGGGGGTTTCAGAGCGGAGGATCTTTTCTAGGATATATTGAGAGACGTATCGAGTGAAGTTTAGCTTCAAACGCTCTCTTTCTCTAAGCCCTTTGATCATTTTATTAATCGCATTTCCGAGTTCTTCAAATTCATCGCCGCTTTTTAAAAGAATTTGAGGGTAGAAATTCCCTTCACTGATCTCTTTGACAACAGTATTGATCACGTTGAGGGAACGCGTAAAAGCATGGCTTAAAGCAAATGCGACAATTAGGGCGATGGCAATGGAAACACAGAGGGCGAAGATCCCTGAGCGTAATAAGTGCAAACGGATCACGTCGATATCTTTAGAATCGAGGTCTACCCCAACTACGGCTACAAATTTTCCCTGGCTGTCGTAGACAGGAGCAAAGGCACTGAGCCATAGGCCCCACTGGTCTTGAATAAATTGCTGAGGAGAATAGATTTTAAGAAGGTTGTTTGAGACGCCATATTTTGTGGCCTCAGAATATACTTGCCCTAAGTGCGATATTGTCCGAGGGTCTGTCTCCGCGTCAATGGCGAAGAGCAATTTCGAGGGATCTTTGGGGGAGGGGTAGAGCGTATAGACAAAACGGGTAAAGGTATCAGCTCTTCGGTTTGAGTTTTTGACCTTTTCTAGACGTCTTTTAACTTCAATAAACGCTGGGGAGTCTTCATTTTGAGAAGTAATGGCCTTTTCCAGGGCATCGCCATCCAAAAGCGCAGCGGTCGTAGCCGCAATGGAAATAACCTTGCTGCGGAGCTGGACTAGAAATTCTCGGTCTATCTCAAAAAATAAGATACCTACAGCTATCAATGAGCTGAAAAATGCTGTGGAAAGATAGGCGGAGTAGAGCTTTGTTCTATATTTCATCGTGCGTTTAAGAGTGACGACACCCTTCCTAAACGCACTTTAAAAAATGTGATAGAGTCTGTCTAGAAAATTTTTACGACAGAATTAGATTTGAACGAATTTTATTTCTTCTACTGTCAATCCAGCTCTAAGATTTGTGAAAAACTTATTTTTAAGCATCGTTAAATTCAAAATTCCATCAGCGCTGTCATGCATCCTTGCCACTTGATAATCGAGTATTTGCTCTCCAAAATTGCGATCATTAAATGGCACGCCATAGAAATGTCCATTGTGATGCTGGCGGAATTGTTCGAAAGTATCAAATGTCCACTTACAGAGAGTATCGTAGAACTCTCTATTATTTTGTTTTATATTGTTAAGAGCAGTTGCAAAATAATAATGATTACCTGGCTGAAGGCCTTTTAGTAACATGACATTCGGTTTGGCATTAAAACAACCCAAGTTGTGAGTATTTAAAATTTGAGGAAGTTGGGTGGTAAATTGAGGTGAAGTGCTGTTTGTCCATTGGTAGTGCTTGTTTTTGAAATAGACATACGTTGTGTTTTCGTCTGCGAAAAGCGCTTTATTATCTGGATTAGGGCTATGCACGGAGCTTATTTTTTGTTGACCTTCTTGATCGGGGTTATCTTCCAAGATCGCAATCTTTTTTCCTTTAACCAATGCCATAGCATCGAAAAACGGCTTGTCTAGATATTCCTTATCAATCCGGATATATTCTCCGTATGCTTTGATGAGTTCGATTTTCTCGTTTCGAGAAAGTGGCTGAATTTTATTCAATAATTCATGGATTTGGGTATATCTTTGCTGAGGAAGTTTTGTTAAACGGTTTGGAATTTCTTGATGATTAGCGTCAGTTGTGTCGGCTTCGTTAAGCGAATCCAATATGGAATTAAAACGAGCAGGAATTAAAAAATTTTCTGGATTATCAATAATATATCGTGCGGCCTGTTCGCGTAAATTTCTCCCATGAGTTTTTACTTGCTCCATCCAACCTTGACGATCTAAGAAACGTCCAGATGGTGTCTTCCTCGGCACTTCATCAGCAGCAAACGCGTATGCGGCGCAATTTCCATCCCCAGGTACATCCTGAATCATTTCGTTAAAATTCACTGGCTCAGTTGCTGTTGTTCCGTAAAGAGTGCAATTGGTTTTAAGCCCTTGGCCAAGAGTTGTAATTGCCCTTTGAGTGGTTACATAAGCTGTTGCATTTAGATCTTGATTTTTCCAGGAGTATTTTTGATTAGCTGCTGTGTTGCATTCAATGCTGTCTAAAGCAAGAGGGGTGTTGTTTCCAGCGGCTAATGTTCCCTTAAATTGGAGATCAATCTTCTGCACTTTATCGGATGTCAAGGCCGGTGCCTGTGCATCTGGACCTAATTTCAAAGATCCAAGTTGCGTTAATGTTTGAAGAATTGTTTGCTCTAAAAGATCCCAATTCACATCGACGTTGATGCGGTTGTTACCTTGATATTCATTAACTCGAACAGTGAATTCTTCGTTGTTCCATTGTATTACAGCGAACGAAGGATCTTTTGTTTTAAAATTAATTGACATATGTTAATTATGTTTTTATTTATTAAATCTTAACATAATTATATCAACAATTTAATATAATGTCAAAAATAGCGTAAGTTGCTGTATATTAAGGTAATATTATTCAACTGTAACTGATTTTGCCAAGTTGCGTGGCTGGTCGATCTCCGTGCCTCTTTGAATGGCAATATAATACGCAAGTAATTGACAAATAATAGAATAAGGAATCGCCGCAAGCCAATCACTGACTTGGGGAAGGTAGATGACATCATCTGCGACATCTTCTATATGGGAAGCACCTTGGGGCGCGATTGCGAGGATCTTTCCGCCACGAGATTTTGCTTCTGTTAAGTTGCTGAGAGTCTTTTCATACGTTTTCTGATTGCCGCAGAGACCGACTACTGCAAGTTCAGGATTTACAAGAGCGATAGGCCCATGTTTCAGTTCACCTGAAGGGTAACCTGTTGCTTGAAGGTATGAGATCTCTTTAAGCTTGAGCGCGGCTTCTAGGCTTGTGATATGCATGTAGTGACGTCCAAGGAAGAAGAAGTTATCGAATTCTGCATATTTTTTGGCGATGGCTTCGATTTCTGGACCTTGTTGGAGTACATGCTGGCATAGAGCTGGTAAAGTACGGAGCTCTTTAATGAGCTCTTGCCCTTCTTCTTTGCTCATGTGTCTTAGGCGTGCCATTAATAAAGTAAAAAGACTAAGCACTGTGATTTGGCTTGTGAAGGCCTTGGTCGAGCACACGCTGATCTCAGGTCCGGCGCGTAAGAACAGGGTGCTGTCACATTCTCTTGTCAGGGTGGAGTTGCGGACATTGCAAATTCCAAGGACTTTTGCCCCTTTCCTCTTTGTTTCACGGACCGCAGCAATGGTATCAAGTGTTTCTCCTGATTGGCTGATAGCAATGACCAAAGTTTC
This sequence comes from bacterium, assembly GCA_044227055.1. Lineage (GTDB taxonomy): Bacteria > Chlamydiota > Chlamydiia > Chlamydiales > Rhabdochlamydiaceae > JBGAFT01. Next base: position 296,021 of record JBGAFT010000002.1, on the reverse strand, counting down.
TTCAGAAACGATCGGGTTGCGGTAGCGGAACTCAGAAGCGATCTCTGCCTGAGAAGAAATACGCGCGATATCTTCAAAGAGCGAGGCGGCGATGCAGCCTGCGTGCCAAGAGGTCCCGCATGCAAGAATAAGAATGTTGCGGATTCCAAGTAACTCTTGGGCAGTGAATGTAAGATTATCAAATTCAACAGTTCCATAGTCATCGATGCAGCGATTGTGGAGGGCTTGTTGAATGGCCTGGGGCTGGTCAAAGATCTCTTTAAGCATGAAATGGGGAAAGTCACCTTTAGAGAATGCGAAGGTATCAAGTCCTAATCTTTCAGCATTCCGTTCTACTTTTGTCGATGCTTGATCAAATATTTCTACGGACCCGCGCCTCACGACAGCAACTTCATCGCTGCGGAGGAAGATCACGTCGAGGTCGTCATGGGGGAATGCATTAGCGTCGGAGGAAATGAAAGATTCTTCGCGGCTAGCATTGGTTGCGATAGCAATAGGGTTCTCACGTGCGGCGACGATAATTTGGTCAGGATGATCTTTGTGGATGACTGCGATTCCCCAAAATCCCTGTAACATGGAAAGGGCCTTTTGGACAGCTCCAAGGAAGTTCCCTTTGTAGAGATAGGCAATTAATTGCGCTACAACCTCTGAATCGGTTTCGGAGCGGAAGGAGATCCCTTTTTCTTTTAAATACTGGCGCAGCGACTGGTGGTTCTCGATGATGCCGTTATGGACAATAGTTAAAGTATTATTTTGATCGCTATGAGGGTGAGCATTGTCGGTGGTAGGCTCTCCATGTGTGGCCCAACGGGTATGGGCTATGGCAAACTCGAAGGGGATTGGATTCTGTAAAAGAAGAGCTTCGAGAGCTGCAATCTTTCCTCGTTCTTTAACGATAAATAGGGACCCATCATGGATACCGGCTATCCCAGAGGAGTCGTATCCGCGATATTCAAGCCGTTTAAGTCCTTCGAGGCAAATTTGAGTGCTGTTATGAGATCCAATATAGCCGAAAATACCGCACATGTTGTCATCCTATTCTGCAACAAATGTAGCGTAGGGGGAAATTTGTGACAAAGGATAAGTCAACTATCTAATAATTGAGACACTCACGAAGCAATTTCAAACAAAGATATGTCACAGAAGACTAAAGGAGGATCAGGATCGCTGCAATCATCCTTCCTGCTCGTACGGAGCTTTGGTAACTGCTAGCTTTAAGAGGAATCGGGTTAAGAAAAAATAAATTATACCATTTTTGAAAAATAAATGCACATTTCAGCTGTCTGAAAGCTTTCGCGGTTTAACGAGCTTGAGTCTCTCAATAGACCTCTTGCGTCACTAAGGGGGCGTCGATTTTCGAGATTATTTTGGCTGCTTTTCGATTCAAATTGCAGGAGTAATATACGAAAATATGGCTGTGGCAACTGAATATGTATAACAGAGCTGTTTAGAGAATATCCTTATTCTTTGGAAAACCTAGCGCTCTACCATTTTCTCGCAACAACACAGAGAAAGAGTGGAAATTCTTTGCGGGCGCGATTTTCAGCAGTGGCCATTTTTCCTTCGCTGGCCTTGTCAGAGCACCATTCTTGGATATCTTCAATAAGGAATCCAGAAGTTTTCAGCATATTTGCAAGCTTTTGCAGAGGAAAATGAAAGGAGATGGTCTGCTCAGAGGTTTGCCCTTTGCCGGGATGTGTAGCGATAGGGATCTTTAATTCTCCCATGTATCGGTCCATTCGGCGATACTGTAGCTTTTTGTCTTCATCAAAGCCCCAAGCAGACTGTCTAGGGATGCGAAAACAGGGATGGTTGAGTACAAGAATAAGGGGAGCATGTTTTTGTAGATGTTTTTTAAAATTCATTATAGCCAGCTCGGGCTTTTCGAGATTCTGCAATGCGAGGATTATCGCTCCATGAGTGAATGCTTCATATTCAAGCTTTAAAGGGGCAGTAGCATCACTGACGAGAAATTCTGCTTGTCTTTCAGGATGGCTTTTTGCGAAGCGTACAAGTGAAGGGGAAGCATCAACTCCGATATATTTAACCAGTGGTGGGATTTTCTTCGCGAGGATCCCTTGCCCGCAGCATAAGTCGAGCAAAGATAAAGAGGAGGAGTTTGTTAGGCCTAAAAGAGAAAGGACTTTTGGCAGTACGATCCGTTCATGGTAATAATGGCCTTGGTCGCCAACAATACGATCATACCAACCGCTGCTTGATTCCCAAGATGTTCTAGGAGCTTGTTTTTTTAGGGGTTTTTTCATGGGTCTCAATAAGTAATTTTTCTTGGTTATAGCTGTTTGAGACAGTAAAGCTCCGCCTATGGTGCACATCTGCTGCATTTTCTTCACGAATAGATTTTCTAAAATGTTCTGAAGGATAATGCAGCAGTGTATACATAATTTTAGTCTGTGGTTTCATGGCTTAATCGCTGTTTCCAATTTGGTCTTTGGAACAGCAGGATGATGAGAGGAGCTGTTGTGAAGACGATGATTCCTACTGTCAAAAATCCAACATAGAAGCCTTCGCCCCCAGTTGTGATTTGTGAAGGAGGAAAAAAGCTCATAACAAAAGTAAAGATGGAACTGACGATTCCAAGGCCAGCAACAATCCATAGACCTACCATACCACCTGGAATTTTGTAAGGACGGAATGTTTTAGGACGTTTGTAGCGCAATTTGATGACCGCTGCAAATAAGAGCAAATACATTACGAGATATAATTGGGTGATGAGTACGCTCAAAATCCAGTAGGCGCTGCTTACGCTTGGCATGAATATAAAGAGCAAAGAGAGGATTGAAACTATGCTCGCTTGTGTGATCAAAAGGGCAACAGGCATTCCGTGGCGGTTAACACGTCGAAAAAAGGGAGGGAGATCGCCTTGTTGGGCTGCTGCTAATAGACCTCGGCTTGGGCCAACCGTCCAGGTGCTCAAAGCTCCTACAGCGCCTATTAAAATCAGGCCTGCCATGTAGGGGGTGAGCCATTTAAGGCCATATCGCTCAACGATTGTCGAAAATGCCTGGAGGGAGCCGGCTGTTAAGCTTATCTGTTTTTGAGGTACGACCATTGCAATTGCCAAGGCCCCAAATATGTAGAAGGCGATAATGATCAAACCAGATAGGAACACTGCACGAGGATAATCGCGTTGGGGGTTTTGGACATCGCGGACATGCACTGCTGACATTTCCATTCCAACGAGAGCCAATATAATTCCTGTAAAAAAGACAAGTTGGTTGATCGATGTAAAATCGGGAAAGATCGATTGTAGGTCAAACGTAATTTGAAGAGGTTGATCACTTGCATACCAATTAAGGCCAAGCAATATGATAATTAGTCCTGGCAATAAAGTGCCCGCGATAACACCAAGGGTGCTGATCCATCCAGAAGTCCTCATTCCGCCAAGATTCGCGAGAGTTACGGCCCAAAAAACCACTAAAATGATCCCAATGTTGAAAAAGGTATTATTGGAAAGCGAAGGATCATAAATATATGCTATTGTTGCAGCAATAAAAGAGAGAGCCGTAGGATACCAAATGACATTTTCAATCCAGAGCAGCCAAATCGCAAGGAATCCTGTTCTATGGCCAAATGCTTCTTTCACCCAAGCAAAAATACCACCAGCTTTAGGCCAGCCTGATGCCAATTCGGCACTTGTCATTGCGGAGGGGATAAAAAATATGATGGCAGCAAGAACAACTAAGAAAAGGGATGAAAGTCCATATTCTGCCATGACCGGCAAGTTACGGATACTACAAATTGCTGCGACGTTGATCATCGCTAATGTAAATATACCGAGTATTCGGTGGGGTTTGTCTATTATCTTTGCCATAATTCCTTAGCTTTTAGATTTCCTTGTAAGCAAATGTGTAAAAGTTATCAATCATATACTGTAGCTAGTATAAAAAAATTGCTGAAAATTTGAAATGACAAAGAAGTAGGGAATCCAATATGAGAAATAATATATGATAAATACAAAATCTATAGAAGCTGTGGACAAGGCGCTTTGGCGTCCAGGGTTCATCCGTCCATTATATTCCTCTTACTGTTTCTCGCGCATTCCGCAAACGTTAATGCGTTTGTTTGGTATTCCCATGGATAGGACCCTTCCAGGAGATTGTTTGCCAAATTTATCAGAGCCATACCATCAGATCTGTGTTCTTTTGATTGATGCGTTTGGATGGAAGTTTTTTGAGAAATACGCGGACAGGTATCCATTTTTAAAGAGATTTTTCGATCATGGCATATGCTCGAAGATCACCTCGCAATTCCCTTCAACGACAGCAAACCACATCACTTGTATCAACACAGGGCTTTCTGTAGGAGAGAGTGGGGTATATGAATGGTATATGTATGAGCCTAAAGCGGATGCAATAATCACTCCTTTGCTCTTTGCTTTTGCTGGTGATAAACAGTCTGATGGATTAAAAAAGGCAGGACATAAGCCTTCTGCCATTTTTCCCACGGATACGATCTATCGTACTTTAAAAGAGCAGGGGATCAACTCATATGTGATTCAATCGGAAGATATTGTATTTTCTTCCTATTCAGAATGTATGTTTGGCCACGCAAAACGGATTGGATTTGAGCATTTTCATGATGGATTGGCCCAATTAGAGAAATTAATTGCAACGCCAGAAAGGTTTTATGCGTATCTTTATTTCGGTGCAGTAGACTCGGCTGGGCACAGATATGGCGAAGATTCTCCTCAATTTGAGGAAAGTGTCCATGAGACATTTACGTTATTAGAAAACTCTTTCCAAAATTTTGCACACAAAGGGTTTCGCAAGCGAGCTCTTGTTCTCATAGCTGATCATGGGATGATCCGTGTCTCACCTAAGGATACCCTCTATCTCAATCAAAAAATTCCAGACATCAAAAAATGGATTGTTCTTTCCAAATCAGGAAAGCCTCTCATCCCTGCCGGAAGTTGTAGAGACTTTTTTCTCCATGTCAAACCTGAATATTTTGAAAAAGCGTTAGCGACAATTCAAGAATGTGTCGGAGAGCGGGGAATCGTAGTGTCTGTCTCTGAACTTATCGAAGAGGGATTATTTGGAGAAAAAGCTGTCTCGCAAGCTTTTCTCAATAGAGTCGGCAACATGGTTGTTCTGCCTTATTCTGGGGAAGGAGTGTGGTGGCTAGAAAAGGGTAGATTTGAACAACACTTCTATGGGGCGCACGGCGGACTTACTAGAGGAGAGATGGAGACGATTTTCTTGATCCAAGACTTCTAAAAAAACTAGCCCCTGATTAATAGAATCAGGGGCTAGATCTCTGTATCACTTAGGTTTTTTCTTTTCTTGCTTTGCAGCACGTTTCTCTTTTAGAGATTTCTGAGGCTTCTTTTTGTCCTCTTTTTTCTTGTCTAGTGACTTACTCATTAGCACTCCTTAAAAAGATAAAAAACATGTACATCTCAAACATAATGCAAAGACATTTTTAACAACTATTATTTTTTTGCTCTACTACCAATTACCGTGTGAGAGCTAGTATTTTGATGTCCGCCTCCCACTTGTGTATGGCCAGTCCCTGTTTGCATTGGAGCATTAGTAGCCTTTTTTGCAGGTAACTGAGAATGACCACTGCCAACTCCTGTATGCGCTCCTTGAGATGGAGTGTGTCCACCGCCAATTGTTGTGTGGGTACTGCTAGGTATGTTAGTGTTGTTTGAAGATCTTAAGAGTCTTATCCCTTCTGGTTGCTGTTCGCGATTTTTCCAGAGAGTGTAGAATATGAGTCCAATGCAACCTAACCCAACAATTAAGGAAGTGGTCTTAATGATAAATGTCGGACCAACAACTAAGAATGCAGCAAAGCACACCAAAGCCAAAACTGCAATTTTTTTTGTTGTTGGGGAGAGGTTGATTCCCTCAGGGATTGGGGAGTTTGGTCCATGTTGCGGGACTTCCATTCTGTTTATATTGTGATTGGATGCAGAAAGTACTGTTGCCATATTGTTATCCTCTAGTACAAATATTAGTTAATTCTAGTAAAATTTAGCGCGAAGGAAATGGTTCATATTAACATTGATCAATATGTTGTCGTATGACGAAAACCAATTGTCGTTTACTCCAACAATGACTGTATCGTTAACAGCCCATTCTCTGAGTAGGTAGTTATCTGAAAAATCAACTTTCCAATACGTTTGTGTGACGCCGTTAATGCTTTGTTGCGCCAAGCAGACAATTCCAGAAAATACATCTAGGGATTGTACGAGCCAGCTATAAGGGCCGTAAGTCTCAGGCCCTACTTCAATCTCTGCCTTAACGTGTGTGCCGCGAGATTTGTTCTGAATAAGGAAGCGGGCAGAAGAAAACCAACCGGTGTTTGGTGTGATCGTGACAAAGTCACCAACTTGCCATCCGGACAATATCCAACTATCAGAGGAAGAGATTTTCCACCAAGAGCCATCTTCGAGCTCAATTGAAGTGCTGGCGCCTTTGGTTTTTAAAGTATGATAGCTAAAAGAGGAGTAGGAGGTGTAGGGGGGGATGCGTGTTGCTCCTTCTGCACCTGAAGATAGGGTTTCTTCTTGAGGTTCTTCTGTGATTTCCTTCTCGTATTTCTGCAAGGAGTCTTGGCTCAAGGGCCTAACGCCAATTTGTGCATTCTCAGGCTTATTGTGTTCCGAGGGTATTTCTGCGCTAATTGGTGCAGAACATAGTAGTCCAATTGCCAGAATGTTAGTGAGGGGTGCGAATTTCGAATGTTTCTTCATAAATACTCCTGGTTTCAGAATCAAACTGAATACGCTAGCACAGGAAAATATTTATTAAAAATAAAAATTTTCTTAACCCAACCTTAATGTAAGGGTGTCTAGAAAGAGAGATTTTGTCGATTTTCAGGGTTTTTTGAGCTAGATTTCGGTTCTTTTTTCAGGGGTTGTATTCACTTTTAGTACTCTGCATCCAAACAAAAAATCGAATTTTAGCCAAAATTCTAGAGAAAAGCGACGATTCTTACTTTGTAGCCCCCTCTAAGGGCCTCAATTAAACTACTGTATTTTAAATAATAAAGATAATTTTGTTTATATTAATTAATAAGAAATTAATTAATTGAAATAGATGATTAATTTATTTTTATAGTTAATTTGACAATTTTATATTTTATATAATAAAATCAGTTTTGGAAGCGCTGAAGAATTAAGGTGCTCACTTCGAAACTAGTGGAGGGTATACAATGTCTGCTGCACGTGTAATAATGACGAGTAATGAACATCAAATTACTGAGGCTCCAGTTGCTAATGAGGCTCACAAGCCAAATTTAGCATCTGAACCTGTAGTTAACTTTGCTGAAAAGCAATCATTCAAACAAGATGATCTGTCCAAGTTCTATACAGGCCAAGACCGTCTTAGTTTACAGAGCTTTAACTTACAACGCGTTCGCGAGTTACAAGAGAACAATGACAACTTGCAACGAGATATATTAAAGAAAGAAAAGGAAGTTCTTAACTCATCGGATCCTCTTTCTATTCTTGCTGATATTGAACATTGCAGGATCATGATCGCTCGTAACACTGGCGAAATTTTAAAGATTTATTCTCAGAATGAGGCGCGTTTAAAACGCATCCAAGAACTTGAAGCGGAAAACGTTCGTCTCAAAGAGGAAATTATCGATATGCGTGATCAGTTTATCCAAACACATGAAGTGCATGCCCGCACTAAACATGCGATGGAGTTCTTTATCATGAAAGAGAAGATTGAAAAGAATACTGCTGAGATATACGAATTGAACCAGAACTAAGTGTTGCAAATTGCCCCCAGCTCTCTTCGGAGAGCTGGGTGATAATTCTTCTATCGTTTGTTGTTTAACATTTTTTCAATTTTTTCACTCGATGTATTCATTTCCGCGCTCAATTGCTTAAATAAGTTCAAAATATCTCCAGTTCCAGCCTTTTGAGAAATAATTTGACCCTTGGAATTAAAGACAATGATAGTTGGAATGGAGTGAATTCTGTACTTTTGAGCTAATGAGGAATGTTTCTGTACGTTGAGTTTATAGCATCGGATATTTGCAGAACTTTCTCCTGCAAATTTTTCAAAGGTAGGGGCAAGGAACCTACAAGGCGAGCACCAATCTGCAAAAAAATCGACGACAATAATGCTGTCCTTTCCATCAAAGAGGTTTGCAAAATCTTTTTCCTCAACGATTTCTATGACTTTTTTCTTTTCAACTGGTTGTTGGTTAGTCTCTCTTACTACAGATTTTGGCTGCAAGAGGGCTTTAGTTAAGTATTCTTGTGCCTGAAGCGCTGCTTTTGCCCCATCCCCTGCGGCCGATATTGCTTGGCGATAAACTCCATCAACACTGTCACCTAAGGCAAACACACCCGGAATTGAGGCTTGTTGTTGGTTTTTCAAAACGATATAGCCTTTATCATCAAGTTCGATCTTCTTGTTCAAGAATTCCGTGTTGGGAAGAGATCCGATGGCTAAAAAGAGTCCATCGATTGCAATCCTTTCTTTTTGTCCGTCATGATTTTTGACGACAACTGCATTGACTTTTTCATTGTCTCCAAGAATCTCTTCAACTGAAGTGAAGAAGTGTGTTTCAACGTTTGGCAACTTAAGAACCAACTCTTTGCGTTCTTTTTCTACTGACTTAAAATCCCCTTTGCGAACGAAAACGTGGACTTTGCTTGCAATGTTTGCTAGGTAAAGGGTTTCTGTAATTGCTGCATCTCCACCGCCGACCACCGCTACAGTTTTGCCTTGATAAAGGGACCCGTCGCAAACCGCGCAGCTATAAAGTCCCTTAGTCCAGTATTTTTTTTCACCAGGAACATTTAACTGTGTGGGTTTCGATCCAGGGGCAAGGATCAAGCTGTGGGTAGTAATTTTTCTTGTTTTTTCAGGTTCAAGAGCATTTTGAAGTGTGAGTTTAAATGGACGGTCAGTGAGGTCTACATCGACTAAGATTTCCGGGGACAATACCGCACCGCTTTTTTCTGCCTGTGTACGGATTTTTTCGACGAGCTGCCAGCCTGGGATAGCAATCTCACCTGGCCAATTTTCTACATTTGGAGATTGGGCTAAAGCCCCACCTGGATTAGGTCCCTCAATGACAAAGGGATATAATCCTGCACGAGCAAGATACATAGCAGAAGTTAAAGCCCCAACTCCACTACCTATTACCACTGTTTGGTACACAGATTGTGTACTAATGGGTTCTCCACTAAAAGCCTTTATGGAAAAAAAGGAAACAATAAATAGATGTAGAAATTTATTCATATTAAACCGTCCAGGTTATGACGGGAATGATAAACTATATTCAATTAATGTAAAACAAGGCGTTATAAAATTTGTGGCGGCATAAGAGACTGTTAATGGATTCAGATTCTGTCGATTTTCAGGAATTTTTGGCCAAATTTCGGTCCGTTGTTAGGAGGTTGTATTAACTTTCAGGATACTACCTGAATAAAGACTAGAATTTCCCTGAAAATCGCCAGTACCTTACATTTTAGACACTCTCAAATTGAGATTTGAGTGCTAGCCCCAATCTCACTAAATTTTAGTGAGATTGATTCTGTGCTCCTATTTACGAAGTCAAAGACTATGTCTAACTTTCTTGACTAATGAAAACGCCAGAACAATAGCTGCAAATATCATCCCCAAAGAACCTATATAAATAGGCATCAACTTGTTGAGACCCACGATATACCCTGAAAGCAACGGGCTTAGGCCAAGTGCAGCAGAAGAGACGGATTGATAGATTCCCATTACTTCTCCTTGTTGCGATTCAGGCGCATAGTGGGATAATGTCGCGGAAATTGTTGGAAAGATCAATGCAATGGCATAGCACATTGGAAGCAAAAGGACCCATAAAAGAGGAGGCAATTTCAGTGAAATAATGAAAGACCCAATAAATACACCTGCAAGAACAAGTCCAAAAATTAATACCGTCCTCGATTTGAAACGGTTCACAATCGGACGGATCAATACCCCACAGCAAAGAGCGTAGGCTGCACCAGAAACTGCATAAAATATTCCAATTTTTTCTGGCGTGAACGAAAAAGCGCCAATGAGAAAAACTGGCATAAACTCAAAGAAAAATGACCATGCAAAAGTGAAAATAAATGCAGTTATAAACAATACCTTCAATCCTTGATCTTCGAATGCTTTGATTAGGTTTTTAATTCCCGTAGTCGCAGAAAATGCTCTTCTAATGAGTATTTGGTTTGTTTCTTTAAAACCAAAAAAGATACTTACAAAGTTTATACTTGTAAGGAGCATTGCAAACCAAAAGGGAAGTGAATACCCTTTGCAATTGAAGAGGGGACAATTTGAAAAAAATCCCCCAAGAAAGGGGCCAAGAGTGAATCCTAACCCCATCGCCATATTATAGAGTCCAAAATTGCTGGTTTTTTTTTCTGGAGTGCTCAGATCTGCGACGACGGCTTGAACCACAGCCATGTTACCTGTTGCAATTCCAAGGAGAAAGCGTGATAAGATTAGAATATAGAGATTTTCGACAATAACCCCAAAGACTGCCATCCCATAAGCTAAGATCCCAATTCCGATACTTATCATCAGTGGCAGCTTTCTTCCTTTGCGATCGGATAAATAACCCCAGAAAGGACTACTGAAAAATTGGACGATGGGCATTATTGCTAAAGTTACCCCTAGCCAAAGCCCTCTTTGAGCAGAAGTTGCTGATGTGGGTAGTAAAGAAATTGTTGGGTCAAAGAGCATGCTCGAAAATAGGGGGTATATAAGCCCAATTCCCATGTAGTCCACAAAAGCTAGAAATAGAATGAAAATAAATGAAAATTTTTTTTGTGTATTCATAGATTAATTTTTTTAATGTCTGTACAATTCTCGCCGTGAACCTGTAACAGTCGATGCAATTTCTTTATCGTGATAGGTTCTTGGATAATTATCTCATATGTATATATCTCAAACAAGTTTTACTCCATATCCTCTTTATGAAACTGGCCCATTAACTCCTGTTTCAAAAGTTTACGAGATCTGCCTAAAGATAAAAGAGCTCTTGGGCCGTGTTTGTATGCGGATTTTGCATAACTTAAAATCCTTGCACGAAAGGTGTTGTGAGTATTTACACACCTCTCCTGAAATGAGGGAATTGCATAAAGCAAAAGAGTTGTATCGCAAGCAAGACTTTGACAATTCCTTGAACCACTTAAACAAAAGTATGTCCCTTAGTAGTGCTCATTCTATATGCGCAAAAGAAATCCATTATTATTTTGCAAAAATCCATCGCCGCAAGAATAACCTTATAGCTGCAAAGACAAGCTTAGAAAATGCGTTGAAGGTATGCAATATTGGCTCAGAACAACACAAAATAATTTCCAAGAAGATCCAGAAAATTGATTTTCTTGTGTCTACGCCTTTGAGTGGAATCCATTTGGATGGAAGATCAGTGCCCATTCTCAGTCGTTGTTTTTGTGAGCCAAGTTATTCTACAGAACAAAAAATGAAAGTAATCCATAAATTTCAGCGATTGCAACAACATCCCTACCTTAAAGGAATCCTGAATGTTGCCCATGTCAGGATGCGGCGCTATCCTAACCGATTTAACCTCATTTTAATGAACAGGGATAGGATGGATTCGTATGGAGCGAAAGAATTTAATGGTTTTTATAATACAAGCAATTCAATAGCCACAGTTTGGGATTGGCGGCGGCCAAATCGGCAAAATGAAGGTGTGATCATCCATGAATTATTTCATTTAGCTATGAAAGAATGCTTCCATAAAAATTGCTCAAATCACGCCAATGGAACAACGTCTGAGCCTTATAGTTGTACCGATCAAATTCAAAAGCATAGATGCCAAATTGCAGAAATTAAGACACTTGAACTAATCTATAAAAATTTATTTCGATTATTGCGGGGATGTGAAAGCTCTTTACAATTGAGCTCCAGGGATCAAGCATTAAAAGAAATTTTTAAAATTCTGCCTGATGTAGGAAGACATTCGCTTTGTACAAGGGACGAGGCAGTACTATTATCTTGCATTCTCAGCGGGTATGATAGGACATCATACTCGGAAAGTGAATATCATTCTGAGCTTCTTGCCAGGGTTGCGGAGCTTTATGTCCTTAGTAAAAATCGCGATTTGATCATTAAGTGGTTTGAGCCCATACTGAACTACTATGAAACACAGCTTGTTCCTTTAATGCAAAATTATGTCGGATAGCTTATGGAAAATAGCGACGCTTTACTTCAATTACTGGGAAAGGCCGGAGAAAACTCTCATGATCCAGAGCCGCCGCTGGGTGGAATTCCCAAACAACGTGTTCCAGGCTGGATACGTTGGCCTGTCCGTTGCATCGTCTTGCCCTTCATATTAATAGACCTTAGCATGCAAAGAGTTGCTAGAATTTTTATCAGGCCCCCCTATAAACGCGAGGGGGAATGTTTGAGAAGGGGCAATTGCTGCCACTATATCTTGCTGCCGCAGTCAAGGGGATTGTTAGATAAAGTTTTCAAATGGTGGAGCACTGAGATCTTAGGCTTCTATTTCCGTTCTCCAAAGACTTATCTTTCGGATGACAAACCGGTATGGTTGATGGGATGCCGCTATTTGAAGAAGGATGGCAGCTGCGCACATTATCATTTACGTCCAGTCGTTTGTAGAAAATGGCCATTGATTGAATATTTTGGCCATCCACGCATCTTAAAGGGATGTGGGTTCCGTGCTGTTGAAAAGATTAATCGTTAATGTTGAGATAGTGCTATCTTGTCACGAAGCCTATAGGATGTTTGGTTTTGTTTAACAAAAATGTAAGGTGCATAACCTAATGCCATCGCAGACATCTTACGAACAAAATCTCGATGGCTCGCAAAACATTATATTTCCTGTTTACTTTGCGCTGATGAAGTTTTGAGAATTTCTATAGTTTTTTTACTTAGCCACTCATTCTCTAAATTCTTATGTTCGGTTTGCAGAAGCTCCATCTCTTTCATATATTCATCGGTAGTTAACTGATCCGCCTTCTCAGTAAGTTTCTCGAGTTTATCATAAACTTGCTTAACTTGTTCATTTAACTCTGTTTTGTAATCCGCTTTTAATTTGTCTGTCCATGTTCTTTGAAGAAGGAAGTAACTTGTTAACATCTCCAAATTATTCCAGGCATCTCGTACAAGATCTTCTGCCATTTGTAGATCCTTATCAGTAATATCAGAACAGGTAAAAAAGTCCATGCTTTCCAGAGTAGGAAGATCTAGCTTATCTTTTAGCTTTATTTTGAACCCGAGATATACTTCGATTTCATCTGCTTTTAAATGATGTTTCATAAACTCTTTAGCAAACTTATCAAGAAGCTCTAACGCCATACTAGATTTCAAGATTTTGACGCAGTTTTCAATCGATCCTTCTTTGGATTCCAGGACCATTTTTTGAAGCTTTAGATAGTTGATCGGTGATGCAGCCCTATCAGAGCATGCACCTAAAGCTTCAACGAGCTGGGCTTTTAAGGTTTCAAGATACTGCGGATTATTTTTAGCAAATTTTAAGATACTGAGGACTTGCGCAGCAAACAGAGGGCGCGTTTGTTCATTTTGAAATTCCTTTGCATTTTTTAATTTGTCTAGCCACTGAAGAACATTGTCAAATAGACCAGGATGTTTAGAAATGGTCAAAAAGCTGAGATTTAATTCTCTGAGTGATGCGTCTTGGGTAGATTTCATAAAGGCAACTAAAGCATTGGTCGCTGTAAATGAACTATTTGAGTTGTTATTATCGGATGTCTCATGTTGATTTTGAAATCTCAAAGAAAAAATCGATTGTAGAGCGCTGGGCACTGTTGTAAGGAAATTGTATTGATAAGAAAAATGCCGTATTTTGAGACTGGCAACTTCATCTGGAATTTTTTGTAGTTTGTTATGACTGCAATTAAAAAGTTCAAGCTTAGAGAGTTGTCCAAGCTCTACTGGTATTGATAAAAGTTGGTTTTCTGAACAATCCAGGTTGTTGAGCGCAGAGAGTTTCCCCATATCTTCTGGTAAGAATAAAAGCTTGTTACTACGGCAGCTAAATGAGTTAAGAGAAATAAGTTGTCCAATCTCTATTGGCAGGAACAAAAGTCTGTTTTCACAACAAGTTAGGCTTTCAAGGGAAAGAAGCTGACCAATCTCTGAAGGGAGATATTGTATTCGGTTTTTAGAACAATTAAGTCGCTGAAGTTTGAGGAGCAACCCCACCTCTTTTACTAGTTGTGTAAGTTCATTGCTAGAACAGTCTAAGATTTGAAGCTCAGAGAGCTGTCCAATCTCTGGTGGTAGGGATAATAATTTATTGTTAGAACAATTTAGGTAGGTAAGAGATGAGCTTTTTTTAATTTCTTTTGGAAGCGATGTAAGATTGTTATAAGAACAATTAAGTCTAATAAGAGCTGGAAGTTGTCCATTTTCTAAGGAGAAGGAAGATATAGAATTGTAGGAAAAATCTAATTCAGTAAGACAAACAAGATTAACTATTTCATTTGGTAAAGATAAAAGTTCATTAGTATCACAACGCAAATAGGTAAGAGTATATAGTTTGCCTATTTCGTTTGGTAGACAAGATAATTGATTATAGCCGCAGTATAAGTGCGTAAGAGCAGAGAGTTTACCAATTTCTTTTGGTAGAGACGTTAATTTATTATGGCCACAAGATAAGTAAGTAAGGGCAGAGAGTTTTTCTATTTCTGGTGGTAGGCATGTTAATTTGTTGCTATCGCAATTAAGCTTTTTAAGATTAGTTAAAGAAAAAATCTCTTTTGGTAAAGCTGTTAAATTGTTTGCTGAAATATCGAGATTTTCAAGATGGGTAAGATATGTAAATGCACTATCTGGTAAAGAAGAAAAGTAGAGCGAGCTCAAATCAAGTTTAGTATCAGCCTTTTTAAAGCATTCAATGATGCGAGTGCATGCTGTTTCCGCCCTAGTCATTAAAGATGGATCCAGCCAGTTTTTAGGAAGACTGTTTTTCCAATTGTCTAAATTCAAAACTGATCGAATCATTTCATCAGGGCATTTCCTCAAAAAAGCAATAAAAACTTTTCTCACATCCTCTGTTTTAGCTTGATGAATTGCTCTTTCGATAAGCGGAGTAAGCGATGTTTTTTCATTTTGTAAGTTATTATTTTCGAAAATGTTAGCAAATATATTTGCAATACGTATTTTATTGGATTCTGATAACACCTCTGAATTGCTTTCATTAGTTTCTTTTAATATTTTAAATAGTTCTTGTGTGATTCCACCTATAGAATTGTTGTTTATTGTATATTGTTGTTGCAAATTAAGAATATTACTGACGCTCATAATTCCTACTAGAATTAAAATTAATATTAAAAATATTATAACATATAAATAAATTGTTGACAAATTGAAATTAACATTTTTTAAGCAACTGATGTTTAATGATTTGTTAGAAGGATATTGAAATATAAAAAAATAATAAAATTTTTGATGTATCCGTTAGAATCCATAGATCTGCTCAGAAACATTATGGTTGCAGTATCTTCTCAATAACGCTTAATTGAATGAATCTCATCTGCTTTCTTTATCTCTAGGATCTTTCACATCTGTCAATATCAGAGTGCACAAGTTACAGGGATAATATGCTAAAATTGATATTATCCCTGTAAAGATTAGACTAGTTGTCCGTTGTTGATCAATGCAAGGGTCTTTTCATTTTCTTTAAACCGCGCTTCACTATAAGGATGCGAGCGGAATAGATTTGCTATATCATCAAGGAAGGTTCCGCTTTTTGGATGCTGTGCAATAAAAAACTTTTGCAGCCATAGAGCAGCTTTTGGATCGTATCCAGCGCGTTTCAAAAAGACCATTCCATATTTATCCGCTTCAAATTCTTTACTTCTGGAGCCATGCATGGTCGCGAGATTTCTGATTAAACTGCTCAAAGGGCTCAGCACGCGATCGACAATGTCCGCAGTTCGGCGCTGCTGTTGATTTGTTCCCCCTTTTTGTTCTATTGAGCGCATTGTGAAAACTCTTAGAGCAATTCTGAGGACAGCAAAAGCAATACCCAAGACTAAAGCAAATTCAATTCCTCGCGCTGAGTGCCTTGCAGCAGCATGTGTTGCTTCATGTCCCATTACAGCCGCCACTTTTTCTTCGAGTGTGAAGTTTCCCACTCCGTAGTCTTTTGTATCAGCTGCTAGTTGATCAATAAGACCGCGATAGAAAGCAATTTTTCCACCTGGCATGCACCATGCATTCATTGTGTTATTATCGATCACATTGAACTGCCATGGCAATTCCGGTCTGCCTGAGATGGGACTTATTTTTCGTCCAACTCTTTCTACCATGTCTTGATATCCATGCTTTGCATAGCGTCCACCTTGACTGCTGATCATAGATGGGTACATTGAAGCGCCTAAGAATTTTTCTACTGCTTCAGGTATTAGATGGAACTCTCGTCGTTTAGTCACAGCATTACGCGGGAGTACTGTGTCAAGAATTTTTGAACAGCACCCAACATTTCTCAAAGGAGCTGAATGTTGAATCATTTGATAAGGGATTGCTCGAACTGCCATAACTATACCATCCTTTAAATTGGTGATAATTTTTTGAAAAATGAATCAATTAAGAGCTTCTTATAATAGAAAATTCATATTTCGAAGGAAATCATAATTAGATAGATGATTATTAGCAATCAGATATGTAGCATCCTTGTTAGTATTTAAATCGATAATTTATATATTATATAAATAATGCAATATTACAAATATTAGTTATTTAACTAATAAATATAAAATGATCATCGGAGTTTTTTGAGATAATCTAAATAATTACGTTGGAAAGTAGTTTGTTAAATTTGAGTTTCTAAGAGACTGTTAACGGATTCAGGATTCGTCGCTTTTTTGAGAATTTTTGGCCAAATCCTTCTGTGGTTGAAAGAATACTTTTGGTCCCATCTACAAATATCCACCTATGAACCTATCCCAGTATTCAAAAAACATGCTTTTTGCGTCTTTTCCCACATCTTTAAAACTCACTTCTTGGTCTACTTTTTCAAGTATGTCCTGCGAAGTGACTCTAAAAATTGTGAAAAAATTCATCAAAAATCAAAGTTTTAGAATACTGGGATAGGTTCATGGTTGCGCTAGTTTTTCGACTGTCTTATATGATGGATTTATTGCGACTTTCACGAGCTTTACATAAAAGAAAGCATCTAAAATTCTAGCTCTAAAAAGTTTGATTTATTATATTAGTTGCGTTATACAACTATTTAGGGTCTTATGGAAATGCTTTCGGATGATAAGATCGATCTTTTGAGACACAACGCAAGAAGTGTTGTCCGGGAACTAGGGCTTCTAAATGATGCTTATTTCGATATCGGTGTCACTTTAGCTGAACGCCATCTCCTCATAGAGCTTTCTTCAATTGAAACTCCAACAGCTGGGGAATTAGCTCAGCGATTGCTTGTAGACAAATCGACCATGAGTCGATTGATCGATAAAGCTCTAAAAAAGGGTTATATCGAAACTGTTTTAGACGAAAAGGACAAAAGACGAAAGTTTCTTAAGTTAACAGATGTAGGCAAGCAAACTCTTGAAGCTTTTGAGCCTATTGCATTCAACCAGACAAAGGAAGCTCTTATGACTTTAACGGCAGGAGAGATCGAGTGTGTTCATCAAGGGATCGCTCTGTATGCCAAAGGACTTAGAAATTCACGATTGCGCAAAAAAGAAATATAAAGAGCTGTTATTATGGAAAGTTTTCTAGAAGTTTCTAAAGAGTTGTCTAGTTTAGGCTATATTTTGTCTCCATATAACCCAACGTATGAAAGTTCTCTTTATGAAATATTTCGTGAGGTCGTTGATTCAGGTAGCCAATTTCCTTACGAATGCAATTCAATCCAGGAGTTTTACCGCCAGTTTCTAAGTCCCCTTTCTTATGTCTATGTATGCCATTCTCACAGTCAGAAAGTAGTTGGTGGTTTTTACATCAAGTCGAACTATTCAGGTAGATCTAACCATATTGCAAATTCTGCTTATATGATACGTGGAGAATTCCGAGGGCAGGGCATTGGAACTCTTCTTGTAAAAGCCTCGTTGTGCATTGCTAAAGACCTCGGGTTCCAAGCTATGCAGTTCAATATGGTGCTCAGTCAAAATACTATAGCGATTAAACTTTACCAAAAACTCAAGTTTAACATTATTGGCACAATTCCTCAGGCTATTCGCAATCCTGATGGGTACTATCAAGACGGTTATATCATGCATCGAACACTTGAACATTTGTAAACAGGACCGAATTTATGGCAGAAGAAAAACAAGTTGTTTCTAAAGAAGAGACCTTTGATAAATTAGATATTCGTTTAGGAAAAGTCATTAGTGTTGAAGTGGAACCTACAGCGCCAAAAAAAGCATACAGAATGAGGATCGATTTTGGAAAATTTGGTATTAAAACCAGTGTTGGAAGGTTCACTCTGCATCCTTCAGAGGAAATTGTGGGCAAACTTGTCTTAGGAGTTTTAAATTTTCCACCGAGACACATTGGTAACGCGATTTCAGAGGTTCTTGTTTTAGGAGTCCAGTTTCCTAAAGCTGATAGCGGGGAAGCAACATTTATAACACCTTCGGCCCCAGCAAAAATTGGTGGAAAAGTATTTTAACTAGATGCCCTATCTTTATTAAAAAAAAGGAGACATTCTCATATCTGAAAATGTCTCCGAGATGTGCCCAGAATAGGACTCGAACCTACACACCTTACGGCACCAGAACCTAAATCTGGCGTGTCTGCCAATTTCACCATCTGGGCAAACATAAAGAGGAGCTTATGCTAAATGTTCTAAAAATTTCGGTCAACACAGTTTTCGAAACTCTGTTATCTGAAAAATCTGTTGTAAGAAGTTTATGATCTTGTTTCTCTAAAAATTTTAACAAAATAGGTTCATAGTTTTTTTTCGAATACTGGGTGGACGGAATAGCCGGTCTCCCTTGCCGCCAAAATTGCGTTTATTGCAGTTCCCCACTCTGTATGGCTGTCAATATGAAGGAAAATCTTAACGTTGTCAGAAGAAGGAAACAATCCAAGCTTTTGAAAAGCCTGAACATCTTCAGATAGGTGAGTTAGTTCTGTTGCTTTTGGCGCGGCATTTTCTAATAACCAACGGCAATTTCCAGAAGGATCTAAAGCGAGATGGAGCAACCCTCGCGGATCTGTGTTCTGCGCGAGCTCTTGTGATGTCTGCACTTTTGCCATTTCGAGATTAGAATCGAATAAAAATGCCTTTGTAAGGACCATCGTTGAAAGAATCGCAATGATAAGAAACAGAAAATCAACCATTGGGGCAAGGTTCATACCTCGCTGACAGTTTAACTCTTCATCAGGAATAAGGCTCATGGCGTATTACCCCTTGTCACTTGAAGAAACTCTATTATCGACAAGCCGTGCCATATCCAACGCTTCTTGTTCTACTTGAGCCAAGGAACGGGTAAGTCGATATTTACCGATAGAATGGAGCATCATTGCAATGACTGCCACAATAAGGCCGGATACTGTTGTGCCGATCGAGATACCTAAGCCATCAAACAGGTTTTTAATGCTATCAGTTGAGCGGTTAATGTCATAAAAAGCATAAAACATTCCAAGTACAGTGCCAAGAAGACCTACCATGGGTGCTACTAAGGCAATATCATTAAGCAAAGACAATCTTTGCCAAAAGGGGACGCTAATACGCTTGCCTTCTTGGCGCATTGTTTCCCAAAGTATGTGAGGGCCGTTCTTACGCGCTGATATTCCTGAGTGGAGCATGCTGCAAAGAAAGCTTTCGTTATGTCCACATAATTGAAGGACATCGTCGTAATGATTGCTAAGTAGTTTTGACTTGATGGATGATTTAAGATTGGCTGATGTTCTCAGCATGTTTGCCAATTGAGCAGAGTTGAAAGCCCAAATGCCCACTGCCGCAAAAGAGAGCAGGCCGAGAATTGAGTAAATCGTTGGAGACCCTGTGAACACAGAACGCCAATCGATCCTTCTGCTTATCTGGATAGGTTCATTTAGGGAAACCTCGCTAATGTTCCACGAAGCGGGGAGAACCGCGGGATGGGCATTTTGCACCGAATTAGAGGCAACTTCTTGTCTTAGAGCTGTTGACGCTTCTAAGTTGTCATCCACTATATTTTCTCTAGTAGCTAACGAATCAACAAATTGGGTTTCGAGCTCATCGAAATTTTTTTTTTCCAATTTCAGAGTAGGTTTGGCTAAATCTGATACAGCTAATTCTTGGGTAGATAGCTCTTCAAGCATTGGAAGTTCTTGAGATACATTTTTTGGTGTAACTGTATCTTCATTGGAAAAAGAAACAGTATCTAAAGCGGGAAAATCAAAAGAGCTTTCCGGCATGGATGTAAGGGAGTATTCAGGAACAGATGTTTCAATTTCGACTTCTAAAGAATCGGTCTGTGAAAATGAGAAAATATCTTCAGAGGTCTCGAAGAAGGGCTCGGAATCTTGAGAGATCGATGGTTCTGGGAAGGTCAAAACAAGCTCTTCAGTATCCACGGAACCTTGAAAAGCCGAAACTTGAGGGGAAGGCGCAGATGCTTCCTGGAGCGAAACTTGATCTGCCGAAAGAGTCCTTTCTACATCTTTTTGGGACAAGAGCTCGATTTCTTCGAAAAGGACGTCTTCTTTGGAGAGTACTTGCTCTTCTCCACAAACCGGTTCAGATCCCGAGACTAGGATGGCGGTTGTGAGTACAATTAATTTTAATCGAGAGTCTTTCACTGCAACATCTCCCAGTTGTATTTCCCTCTACTAGGTTACGAGAAGGAATCTTTAAAAAATAAACTTCACCATAACAACCTGCCAACAATTGATCAAGAGAAACTTCCTAATTAGAGAGGCATTCGCTATAATGTACCAAGTTTGAAGAATAGGCTTTCATAAGAGACCATCTCTAAATTAAGCTTTTGGGGTTTTTTAGGTTCTTTTGAGACGATTTGCAATTTTTGAAAACAGATTTAACTTATTGCGTACGGGATGTGGCAGGATCTTAAATTATGAGACAAAAAGATTTGAAATTTCCATTTCGTTGGGAAGAGCGCCATCCTGAAATTTCTCAAGGAGTGCTTTTCATTCCTGAATATTATCAAGAGCACCAATCTTTCAAAATGCCTGTTTGGAAGGAGCTTTTTGGAGCGGACTTGCCTATAGTAATCGAATACTGCTCAGGTAATGGAAGTTGGCTTATTGATCGAGCAAAGAGCAACCCGAATATTGGATGGGTGGCAGTGGAATGGCGTTTTGAGAGAGTGCGGAAAATCTGGTCTAAAGCTCGCAATCTTAAACTTAATAACGTGTTCATCGTGTGTGGAGAAGCCTTAACATTCTCTCAAAATTATCTCGATGATGCATGTGTTGATAATATTTTCATTAATTTTCCGGATCCTTGGCCTAAAGAAAAACATGCAAAAAATCGATTGATCCAAGGACAATTTGTTGATCAGATTGCACGGATTGCAAAACCTAATGCAGAAGCTGTGTTTGTTACAGATGATCCTACTTATAGAGACCAAATACTAAAAGAAATGTTAGCATCGCCCAAGTGGAATGCTCGTTTCCCAACCCCTTACTATCTCACCGAATGGCCAGATTACGGGACGTCTTATTTTGATACTTTATGGAGAGATAAGGGGTTGCAAATTCACTATATGTCTTTTCAAAAACAATGAAGACTTCAACGATAACACTTTCTTGCGGCCCAAATGATCCTTTGGATTGGAAGGAGCCTATCTTAGAGGCCAAATCGCTCATTGCAGAGGGACGTTCAATCTTATGGTATCTGGATTGTGGACTCAGCAGAGGGAAATTGATATTGCGAGATGAATTGTATTGGAATGCCATAGATCTCGCAATCAGACAGTTTACTGAAGTTGTTCTTCCTGATTTCCAGACTACTTCAATGGGTGTGTGTCTTTATCAGGGATATGCAGATATCGCTGAGCGGTTTGTTTGGCAACCTCAAGATGCAATTTTTTTTGATGAATTTATGCAAGAGCACCGAATGAGGGATAAAGCTGCTAAAATTTTATTCTCTTGGAATGTTTTTGCCGACTATCTCCAAAGAATTTTAGTGTTGCTTCCCGACACAATGACCATCTTTGCCAATTTTGACATTGAGGTCGGTCTTAATCCAGAAATGGTCCCAATTATCTTTTCAAAAGAAAGATTTCCACATCTCATACTAGATTTGAAATCAACTCTTAGAGAAAACCATAGTTTAGCAGAGCCTATTTCCCTTGGTATAGCATTGCCTCAGGACGGTAGAATGTCTGAAGAAATGTTAATAATGATTAATGACATCGAAAAGATGTTGTCGTTGAAAAAAATTCTTTTTAGGGTCATTCCTGAGGCTGAGTTGCATTTGGAATGGGAAGGGATTGAGGCCTTAATTTATTTTTCAGAAAATATCGACAGGATTGGCAAGAGAGGTATTACGGGATTTAATGCCAGTGGCGGGACACTTATTTATGCTGATGCGCCTCTAGGATTTGATGACGAAACCGATCTTCAATCTTGGATAGAAAGGGATCGGAGCAGAGGGATTCGAACCCCCGACCTACTGCTCCCAAAGCAGCCGCGCTAGCCAAACTGCGCTATGCTCCGATCAAAGGCGATATTCTACACTTCAATTCACTTTTTCGCCAACTCTTTTGTTTCTTTTATTTTTCTTTTGTCAAAATTGACCAAAAACATTCATTTTAAGCCGTGCTTCTAGTTTCTTATATCAAAAAGAACGCTTCATGATCCGGTTTTTGGAGGATTTATGAAAGCAGAAAGCAATTCTAAAAAGTTTTGTCACTCAATTTCCTTCTGGGACCGCTTTTACTCAATTATTTCTGCAATTTGAGAAAACAAAGCAGAGCTTATTTTCGTTTGTCGATGCGTAACTAAGGATTCGTCGATTCTCCAATTCAAAATGCGCATTGCAATATTTTCGCCAGCAATTACAAGAGCTTGCATGAAGATACGAAAGGAAGGGGCTTCCCTAATTCTGCGAACAGTGTGATTTTAGGAATTTTTCGAAAATGTTCTGCGCTAAGTAATAATGCATTATCTGAAGACTCAACAACTAATCCTAGCGCTTAAAACGTTGTAAAAATTCTAATTGGAAACCTAGGAGAGCATATAAGAGACTGTTAACAGTCTCTAAGCAATATTTGCAAAAAACTCTTGTCTGCTTCAAAAAATTATGTCATCCTCCAATGATTGCAGGAGTGTTATATGCCATCATTTATGCAGTTGCCTTCTTTCAATCGTCTTACAGAACTTTCTCATAAAGCTATCAACTTGGCTCAGGATGATGTTTTGACAACAAAACGCATTGAATCCATGGCAGTTGAAGCTGCAGGATTAAAACTGCTCTTTGCAACAGAACGTGTAGATGAAGCGGTTTTAGCAGATCTTGCCAAGTTGGCTGATGAAGCAGGCGCTTTGCGTTGTATGGAAAAAATGCAAGCCGGTGAAGTGATGAACTTCATTGATGGATTTGAAAGCGAACACCGTGCCGTACTCCATACGGCCATGCGGGATTTTTTTGAAAACCGCAATCAAGGAAAAGCAGCAAGAGAGGCTACGGATCTTGCATATAAAGAACTCGAAAAACTCAAAGTTTTTCTCCATGAAATCGAAGCAAATAACAGATTTACCGATCTCATTCAAATTGGCATCGGCGGGTCTAACTTGGGCCCAGAAGCAATTTACGTTGCTCTAAAAGCATATCAGAAACAAGGAAGAAAAGTGCATTTTCTCTCTAATGTTGATCCTGATGATGCCGCTCGTATTTTACGCGATGTAGACCTTTCAAAAACGCTTGTGGTCGTTGTCTCAAAGTCTGGGTCTACACTTGAAACTAGAACTAATGAAGAATTCATCAAGGATAGGCTCAAAAAAGAAGGGCTTAATCCACGAGAACATTTGGTCGCTGTTACAGGAAAAGGAAGCCCTATGGACGATCCGGAGCAATATCTAGCTTCATTTTATATCTGGGACTACATCGGTGGCAGATATTCAGTGACCTCAATGATCGGGGGAGTCATGCTCGCTTTTGCTCTTGGCATGGACCGTTTTCTGGATTTCTTACGTGGTGCCAATGCAATGGACAAAGTTGCGCTTAAGGGCGATATCCGTCACAATCTACCCCTCCTTATGGCCCTTTTAGGGATTTGGAACCGCAACTTCCTTTCTCATGAGACCTGCGCGGTCATCCCTTATTCACAAGCTCTTTGCCGATTTCCTGCCCATTTACAACAGCTCGATATGGAATCTAATGGCAAACATGTTGATAAATCTGGACATTTTGTCACATTCCAAACAGGACCAATTATTTGGGGAGAGCCGGGAACAAATGGACAGCATTCTTTTTTCCAATCTCTCCACCAAGGTACAACGATTGTACCTCTTATCATGCTAGGTTTTAGAGAAAGCCAATATAGAGATGACTTTAATTACAAAGGGACGATGTCGCAGGAAAAGCTCCTCTCGAATCTATTTGCACAATCAATCTCGTTGGCCCAAGGGCAAAAGAATGCAAATCCTAACAAGGAGTTTTCAGGCAATCGTCCGAATCGGATCATCTTGGCTGAGAGGCTCGATGCTTATACTATGGGAACGATCTTAGCATTGTTCGAGCACATGGTTGCTTTTATGGGATTTATTTGGAACATCAACTCCTTTGACCAAGAAGGGGTCCAACTTGGAAAAGTCCTTGCTTTAAAATGTATTGACCTTTTTGCTGCAAAACATTCAGGAAAAGTGGATAGTAAGGCTTTTCCTTTAGGCAGTGCTTATATAAAACATATTAATTAAGCCCTTAAAAATTCGCCGATGGTCTCTTAGAGGTGAAATTTAGGGAAATACATAAAAAATTGAAAACATCTTTGCGTTCTTGCAGCTCGCGCTTCTTTGCGTAATATCTTTGACCGCTTGCGTAACTATGGTTTTGTCGATTTTCGAGTTGTTTTGCGCCGATTTTGGACTTCAAATTGTAGGGGTAATAGACGAAGGTTGATATTATAGCTGCAATTTGAAGTCTAAAATCGACGAAAAGTTTTACTGGGATATGTTCGTTGTATTGTTTCTATAAATTACTGGCGTTGCCATTTTCTATGTGGATATGATGCGAAGAAGGGAATTTAATATTCCCTGATTCAAGCATTGGAAGAGTAATGAAAACTTGGCCAAAACTATCGAGGTATTTTTTTAGGATGCTGTGGCGATGATCATCAAGATGGGCCCCAAAATCATCTAATGAAAGAAGCGGCGATGCGCCTAACATCTCTTTTAACGTTTGCCATTGTACAAAGCGTAAAGAAATGGCTAGGGTTTTTTTCTGCCCTTCACTTGCAAAGATACGGGCAGGCCTATCTTTAAGTAAAAATTGTAGATCATCACGATGAGGGCCTGTTAACGTTGTTCCAAATACCATTTCTTTAGAACGCGTCGCGTTCCATGAATTTAGGAGCTGTGTTTCCAAAAGACCCGCAAAAGCATTATGACTATGTGAAGATTGATAGGAGGTGCCTATCGCATCCCATCCTTCAGAAAGTTGATTAACGAGCATGGTTAGGGGAGGAGTGATCGTTTCTAATAAAGCTTTTCGTTTTGCGATAAGATATGCTCCAGAGACTGCCATTTGTTGTTCCCAGATATCAATAGTGTGGGTACTGCGCTGTTTGAGAAGATGGTTTCTTTGTTTCATCGCCTTATGGAAACGGATAAAATGATGAACATATAACGGATCAGCTTGTGCAAGAAATGCATCGAGAAAATTTCGTCTCTCTTTAGGTGGACCATCGATCAATGCAGGATCGTCTGGCGTTAAAAGAACAGACGGAAGCACTCCGAGGAGAGGTGAGAACTGATTATATTCGGTTTGATTAATCTTAAGTTTTCGGCTAGTGCCATCATAGTAGAGTTCTACAGATTGAGTGAGGCCATCTCGAATAAACTCAGCTTTTATATAAAAATAATTGTGACCTTCACGAATTAAGTCTGAGAGTTGGACTGTACGAAAAGATTTCCCAAAGGAAACGAGGTGGATGGCTTCGATGAGATTGGTCTTGCCCTGCGCATTAGCGCCATAAATGACGTTAATACGCGGGGAAAAATGCACGCTCACTTCTTCAAAGTTACGGAAATTACGGAGAATTAATCTTTGAAGAATCATGACTAGACTTAATGAGATAGGTTCATTGAATTCAGTTTTCTAGGCGCATAGGCATGATCACATACTCTGCATTGCTTGAATCTGTTACAAGTCCAGGATTGTATGCATCAGTCACATCGAAATCGACGACTTCATCTTTACCGTGGCGCAAAATATCTAGAAAAAACTGTGGATTAAACGCAATGTCGAGCTTGGGGCCATTATAGTTGACAGGCATATTGACACGACCTTCGCCAATATCACCACTCGTTGCAGATAAATGTAGAGATCCCGGCTGAAGGCTAAAACGGACAGCACTGTTGGATTCTGAAGTAAAGAGGGAAACTTGTCTGAGCAGGGTTATGAGCTCCTCTCTATGAATCTTAATAGGTTTTTCAGATTTTTTCGGAATAACGCGAGAGACATCAGGATATTGACCAGCAAGCAATTTTGTCACTAATATGCAATTGTCTATCTCAAATGCAGCTTTGTCTGCACTCAAAGTGACTTTAACGGCTGAATCTTTGTTTTCTAGAATACGGATTAATTCTTCTATAGCTTTTAAAGGAAGGATAGAAGACCCGTTGGGGGATGATGGGGGCGAGACGGAAATCTGTAGTTTTGCCAACCTTTTCCCGTCTGTGCTGGTAAAAGTTGCCTGAGAATCGCCGAGTTCAAGGTGGATGCCGTTAAGGACTTGTCGACTATCATCGCGAGCAGCGGCAAATGCCGTGCGTATTAAGACATCTTTGAGCATTCCGGTAGTCAAGGTAAATGACGCGCCATCATGCATATCCGGAAATATCGGAAATTCACCTTTATGCATACCATGAACTTTAAAATGTGAAGAGCCAGCATCAATAACCGCGATTTCTGGAGAGGAAGTATGCATTTCAACTTGAGGGGATGTTAACTCGCGGACTAGCTGGAAAAAGCGCTTTGCAGGCAATGTAATAGCACCTTCTTCTAGCACTTTTGCACCATCGACAAATAAGCGGATACTGACGGTGAGGTCAGTAGCTGTTAATATTAATTGGTCGTTTTGTGCTTCAATGAGTACGTTGGATAGAATAGGAAGGGCTGGTTTAGGTGAAATAACACTTTGTGCTTTGCTAATAATCGAAACAAGTTCGTTTTTAGAAATGAGAAATTTCATACAGCGATCTCCTTTCACCTAAATTGATTAGTTCAATCATACCGTTTATTCATGGCTTGGTCGATACTTTTTTTCGCTTCCTTTTCTTTAAGGGCAGCGCGTTTATCGTAAATTTTTTTGCCGCGGGCAATAGCAATTTTGACTTTGATATTGCTGTTTTTTAAGTAAAAAGAAAGGGGAATGATTGTGAGGCCTTTTTCTTGCGTGAGGTGTTTGAGGCGCAAAGTCTCCCTTTTATGCATCAATAGTTGGCGGTCTCTTTTCTCTTCATGGTTATAAATATTTCCAAACCTATAGGGTGGGATAGAGCTGTTTTTCAACAAAAGTTGGTCATCAGTTACCATTACATATGCATCTTGAAGACTTCCAGAGTGGCTGCGCAGGGATTTCACCTCCGTGCCAGTAAGAATTATCCCACATTCAAAAGTCTCGAGAATTTCATAATCATGAGAAGCTCTTCGATTGCTAACAAGATCGGCAAAATAATTTTTTTCTGGCATGACTAAATTAAATCCTATCTGCTGAATAATGTCTGCCCGAAAGATGTGACGCAGAAACACTTTTTGCCCTGATGAGTGCCTGTTGCCACGACTCCAATTTCGAATAACCATTCGTAAATAACGGCTTCAATGAGGTGTCGCTCATCTTCAGAATACTCTGGAATCGCATATTTCCAAGCTTTGCCAACTTTTTTCAGAACGACTGTGGACTTTTCACTTAAAGGGACATTCACCCCTTTGTAGAATTCTTCGAAGTCGACCCATCCTTTATCAATCACGCGCAATATGCATTTTTCCGCTTCTCTTAGAGACTTTTCTCCACAGAGATACGGAGGAAGCTCGATGCTTAATATGCGGTTCAACGGATGTCTATAGAGATAGTGAGCTCGGTTTTCTAATTTCATATCGAGCCAATCATTGGCAGCTTCTAGAGCATACAATCGGCCATCGACATTGTCAGCTAGTTTAAGAAGGCGCAGTTTGGCCACCACTTGGTCTAGATAGATGTCTGTCATATCAACGGGACCATTAACGGGTTCCAGTCGACGTAAGACCAATGCTCTTCCTTCGGATGAGAGCTTCCACTTGCCGTTGCCTTCAGAAATAAGAGAAATAGGTTGATTTTTTACAAGATTGAGCACGTAGCTCATATCTTGGATAAAAGAAAAGTCTTGAGGACGCGTCCTTACAATTGAGGTAGCAGGCTCAATAGAATGACAGTCTGTGTCTTTTAAAAAGATCAGATAATCGCGCCATTCTTGAAAAGGGGTCACGATCTCTCTCCATTGCTCTCCTTGACGTGCATACCCTATGCAGCAAACAAAATTAAATTCTAAGTGGAGCATGTATTCTTCAAACAGCTCTTTTGTTAGTCCATACTTATCAATTAAGTCTTTAGAGTTCACACGTAATTCAGGAGAGTTGTATACGTCGAATATAATCCCTGTCAAAGTAGGGTCATTAAAGTTAAGTTCAAGAAGATAGCGTTGAAAAATTTGCGGGGTAAGAAGAAATTTTTCTACAAGAGAGTCTAAAATATTATTTGAAGTGCGGGGAATGGAATACCATACAGGCAAAACCGGAATGGGGACTTTGCGCAACATGTTTTGTAGAAATTCCATTCCAGGTTTAAACTCGTCGTCGAATTTAAGCATTTGCGCCTCATAATATTTGCGCATCTCCTTATCAACGACAATATTTTCATCTTCAACAGTTAATAAGCCTGTTTTTTTCAATTTTTCTAGGATAGGTGCCAAACGCACTTCATCTACATCTAAATTTTTTGCGAGCTTGCGCACAGGGATCATTAGAGAGCTGTATAAAATTTCTTCGAAAACTTCGAGCTCAAAGGCAGAAAAAGTCGCCATTAAAAGTCGGTTTTCAATATCTCTACGGTAGTTATAATCGGATAGATTTATTTTATTCTTCCGTAAAGGACTCATTTCAATCATTAAGACATCCTGCAGAATTATTTTGGTTGATTTCCCGTTGAATTGTAACAACCTCCACAAAAGAACTTGGGTCTTTCTACTGCCTCACAAACT
Source organism: bacterium (assembly GCA_044227055.1). Classification (GTDB taxonomy): domain Bacteria; phylum Chlamydiota; class Chlamydiia; order Chlamydiales; family Rhabdochlamydiaceae; genus JBGAFT01. Next base: position 266,691 of record JBGAFT010000002.1, on the reverse strand, counting down.
GATTTCTTTTTGATGTGCTCTTATGGTAAGATTTTAATAAAAATAATACTATACCTCTTCACTAAGGTCTAATTTAGAAACACCATGTCAAAAACACAATATGATCATCAACGGATAGAGAAAAAGTGGCAAAAAATTTGGGAAGACCGCGAGATCTTCCGAGCAGAAGTCGACCCTAAGAGACCTAAATATTATATCCTCGACATGTTCCCATACCCTTCTGGCGCAGGCCTCCACGTTGGGCACGTTACTGGCTACACAGCAACAGATATTATCGCTCGTTACAAACGTCAGAAAGGGTTTAATGTCCTACATCCAATGGGGTGGGACAGTTTTGGTCTGCCTGCAGAACAATATGCCATCCGCACAGGCACACATCCCGCAATCACCACTGAGACCAATATCAACACTTACCGCAGGCAACTAAAATCTTTGGGCTTTAGCTATGATTGGAGCAAAGAACTCGCAACAAGCGACCCGAAATATTATAAATGGACCCAATGGATTTTTACAAAACTTTATGAAAAAGGACTGGCCTATGAGGCTGAGGTCCTTGTCAACTATTGTCCTGCTCTCGGCACAGTTTTAGCAAATGAAGAGGTTGATAATGGTAAATCAAAAGAAGGGGGATATCCTGTCGAAAGACGTCCTTTAAGACAATGGATCCTCAAAATAACTGCATATGCTGACAGACTCCTCGAAGACCTTGATTTGCTTGATTGGCCTGATTATTTAAAGCGATTACAGATCAATTGGATTGGACGCAGCGAAGGGCTAAAGATACACTTTGTGGAACAGAAATCTCATAAACCTATCACTGTTTTCACGACGTGTCCCCACACTTTGTTTGGAGCAACATTCATTGTTATTTCTCCTGAGCACCCATTCGTAGAAGAGATTACGACTTCCGAGCAATCGAAAAAAGTTAAAGATTATCAGGCTCTAGTAGCAAAAAAAAGCGATATGGAGCGCACAGAGCTCAATAAAGATAAAAGCGGAGTTTGGACCGGAGCGTTTGCCATCAATCCTGCAAATGGCAAACAAGTACCTGTATGGATTGCCGATTATGTACTGCTACAATACGGGACAGGCGCTGTAATGGGCGTCCCGGCTCACGATGAACGCGATTTTGAGTTTGCTTTAAGCCACAACATTTCGATTGCACCCGTTGTCGATCCGGAGGACAGTTCAATTAGGGAAGAGGTCCTCTCTGGAAAACAATGTTGGATGGGCGATGGAAAGATGGTCCACAGCTCGAATCGAGAATTTTCAATTAATGGTCTGAATGTCGAAGAAGCCAAAAAAGCGATCAGTCAGTACCTTGCATCTGAAGGAAAAGGGGATGTCACAGTCAACTACAAGCTTCGAGATTGGCTCTTTTCGCGCCAACGTTATTGGGGTGAACCATTCCCTATCATCCATCAGGAAGATGGAACAAAACGCGTTCTCGATATTTCAGAACTGCCTTTATGCCCCCCAGACCTTACCGATTTCAAACCATCTGGAAATGGAGAAAGCCCATTAGCTAAAGTCAAGGACTGGGTTGAAATAATTGATTCACATACCGGGAAAAAAGCCCGACGCGAAACGAATACTATGCCTCAGTGGGCAGGGTCTTGTTGGTATTATTTGCGCTTCTGCGATCCAAACAACACTGAAGCTGCCTGGGATAAGGCAAAAGAGAGTTATTGGCTCCCTGTCGATCTTTATGTCGGCGGCGTTGAACATGCAGTCCTTCACTTGCTATATGCTCGTTTTTGGCATAAGGTTCTTTTTGATTGCGGTCTTGTCAGCACACCAGAGCCTTTCCAAAAATTGCGCAATCAAGGGCTTATCACTGCACGCTCCTTCCAGCTACCGTCAGGGGCCTATGTATCTCCTGAAGAAGTGAGAGAAGTGGATCATCATTATTTCCAAAAAGGGACAGACATTGAACTTCAGGCCCAAATTGAGAAAATGTCTAAATCGAAATTAAACGGTGTCACTCCAGATGATATGATTGAAGTTTTTGGGGCAGATTCCCTTAGGCTTTATGAAATGTTCATGGGACCGTTTGATAAAGAAAAAATCTGGAACACAGATGCAGTTCAGGGGTGCCGTCGTTTTTTAAATCGCTGTTTTGACATCTTTTTTTCAAACAAACTCTCTGAAGAAGATGAAATAGAAGCCCTAAAATTAGGACATAGGATCGTGAATGCGGTCGACAAAGACATAGAGGGGATGCAGTACAATACCGCAATTGCCAAGATGATGGAATTTCTGAATGCATTTGCCCCTTTGCCTAAATATCCTGTAAGTGTCGTAAAAATGTTCATCCAGGTTCTTTATCCTTTTGCTCCGCACCTTGCCGAAGAAGCATGGGAGCATCTTGGCGGCCAAGAAAGCCTCACATATCTTCCATTTCCTAAAGTAGACCCTCGTTATCTCGAAGATGATCAAGTGCTGTATATTGTACAGGTCAATGGAAAGCTTCGCGGTAAGTGGATGCTGCCAAAAGATAAATCGGAACAAGAGTTTCTTGCATTTATCCGTCAGCAGCCTCAAATTGCAAAACACATCACAGGTGAGATCCAAAAAGTTGTTTATGTTCCCAATAAACTGCTCAATTTGGTCATACCTGAATGATATTCACCTTTTTTTATGATGTGGTCTTGCTCAGCGTTGCTGTAATCTCTCTTCCTTACGTATTATGGAAGTGGTGGCGCTACGGCAAGTATCGAGAAAGCTTGGTGGAACGTCTTGGAATTCGACTGCCTTCACGGCAAACCAAATCGGAAGGTCTTGTGATATGGTTCCATGCGGTTTCGATGGGGGAGACACGTGCTGTAATAGCACTTTATCGAAAAATCAAAGAGCACCATCCAGAAGCCACGATCTATTTTTCATCCACTACCGAAACGGGGCATGCTGAAGCCAAGCGGAGCTTTCCAGATGCGGCTGCTCATTTTTTTCTTCCCTTAGATCTTTCTTGGACTATTAAGCGCATATTGAAACGCCTAGATCCTGACTTGTTAATACTTGTCGAAAGCGACTTTTGGTATAATTTGCTCTATCAAACAAGTCAATTTGACGCCAAGATTGCCCTTGTCAATGGTAAGATCTCGCAAACTTCAACAAAACGCTATGCATGGGCGCAATTCTTTGCCCAAAGAGTTTTTTCCTGTTTTGATCTCATGCTTGTGCAAAATGAAGAATACCGCAAACGGTTTACCCAACTTCGTGTTCCTCCAGATAAATTACGCATCACGGGAAACCTCAAACTAAGTACAGCTCCTAAGCTCCTTTCCGATTTAGACCGCTCTTTCCTATTGTCTGAGCTAGGTTTAAAGAGAGATGACCGCATTGTCGTTGTTGGATCAACACACGATTCTGAAGAGGAATGGATTTTCTCAGCTTTATCTTCCCTATGGGATGAGATTCCAAAGTTGCGCATCATTCTTGTACCTCGCCATCCTGAGCGCTTTGAGAAGGTATCTGAGGACCTAAAAAAGCGGAATATTAATTTCTTAAAGTATTCAGAACGTGCTCAAAAATCAGGTGCAGAAAAAGTACTCCTTATAAACGCAATGGGAATGCTGAACTCCCTGTATCAAATAGGGGAACTAGCAATTGTTGGGGGAAGTTTTATTAGCCATGTCGGAGGACATAATATTTTTGAACCAATCGCTCTGGATGTTCCTGTACTCTTTGGTCCTCACATGGAAGAGCAAAAAGAGCTTATGGGTATGGTGCTCTCTGCTGGCGCCGGAAAACAGGTTACCATCGACACTCTGACAATAGAAGTTCGCAAGCTGCTATTGGACCCAGTTGAATACAAAAAAATGCTGTTAGCTGGGAAGATTCTCAAAGAGCAGGCTCTTGGCAGCATTGAGAAGACGTGGAAATGCTTGGAGAAAATTTTGAAGAAAAAGAAAAGATTGATTGCAGGTAATTAAGCTCTTAGTTAAAGTATTGGTTCAATTGACGCGGGGTGGAGCAGTGGTTAGCTCGTTGGGCTCATAACCCAAAGGCCGGAGGTTCGAATCCTTCCCCCGCTAATTTTCATCGCAATGGCGGTATAGCTCAGTTGGTTAGAGCAATTGCTTCGTACTAAACATTCAATTTTGATGATACAATTGAGGCTAAATATTAAACTTCTATGCCCTTATTGTTTCAGGAGTAATTTCTCTTTTTTTTGATTCTTTCTTGCTTTAGACTCTAATTAACGAGAACAATAGCAAATAGATTGCCAATTGTTCCCGCTTTAGATAAATAGATTATGACTTCTGTATTTTATAAATTGACAGCATCCACTTAGGAAATTCTTCAACAGATTTTCGATGTCCAAGTCCCGAAGATTTTAAGGGGTCCATTTTAAGAGTTTCATCTTTTTTAAATGCAACTAGTGTGTACCATCTATTTTTTGAGCAAAGATATGCGTAAGCGAGTTTAGCTTCAACATCGTGTTTGAGCAACCATACCGACTTTAGACAAGGAATTTCTTTAATACATGGAGCCAATGCATTCAGCTGTTTTTCAAAATGAAGTAAATTTTGCATCTCATCTAATAACTTAGGTTTGAGCCATTTGTGTTCAAAATATACCTTGTCAATTTCTAATGAAACATAATAAAGATTTAGTAAAAATGAATAAGCAATGAAATTATCTTTAGTTATTTCTTTTTGAGAATTTGGGTCTTTCTCAAAAAGATCAAGGTCTTTTTCCATTCTAAAAAAAACTTCATCAAAACAGAAAACCAGGCTTTCTAAAAAAAGAGACTGTTCATTTTCATTCTTGCAGGTATTTGATAACTTGATAAACTCAGGATCTTTTTGTATAGCATTCAATAGATCATCCTTATAAGTTGCAAGAATCTGTGGTGGGTTCTTGGAAACATTGCCTAGCACCCCAAATTGCCAAAAAAACACTTCCTCTTTTTCTTTTTTTGTGGGTGAAACCTCGTTTTTGTTTGTATTGGTTTCTTTAACATCTGGTTCTTTGTTTGTATGAGCAAAAACGTCAGCAACATGTTTCCGGATTGTGGTTTGTTTTGTTGACATGTAATCTTTTACAGAACCTGTCAAACTCATTTTTCGCATTACATTATCAGCAGTCTTTGATAAAGAGCCTGTAACTAAGCCAAACAATGCGCTCTCTTTTTTAGATTCTAAGTTTGCAGGTGTCTTAGAAAGTTCTGGATCGATTTTCGTTAAAGACTTGGGTTGGTAGTCTTTTTTAAGTTGATCTACTTTTTTCTGTAATTTCCCGATTTTTATTTTAAGTTGGTCGTTGGATAGATCCTTCCATTTCTGTTTGTATTCTTGATTGGAAGTTAGAGTTAAGCCGTATTGCACGCTTTTAAGTGCAAGGAAGACAAAATTAAGGGAACTTCTAGTTTCACAGGATTGCGGAAGATTTTGCTCGAGCAACGTAAACAATTTAGTGATCTGTTTATTGCGAGCAACCTCTTGCACAAGGCTCCCAAAAGTAATTGGAATTTGAGTTGTTGTAGATAGAGAGGTCTTATCTAGCAGATCTTTTAATTGGGTTAGTTTAAGTTCAAATTGAACAATTGAACTACGATAGTGAATCGCACTCATGTTATTTTCCTGGGAAATAATAATATTATAAGAAAACGACAAAATCGTAGCATGAAAGATTCAATTTGCGGAAGTACGAATGAAAAATTTTACAATCATAACCTGTTGAACCTATCCCAGTATTTAAAAAACATGCTTTTTGCGTCTTTTCCCACATCTTTAACAGTCACTTCTTGGTCTACTTTTCCAAGTATGTCCTGCGAAGTGACGCTAAAATCTGTGAAAGAATTCATCAAAAATCAAAGTTTTTGAATACTGGGATAGGATCTTGAAATACAAAAAACCCCTTATTCGATGCTCGAATAAAGGGTTTTATAAGCTTAAAGAAATGCTCTAAACATTTCTTGCGTTGATCTTGTTGTTTATTTTCTTTTAGTTTTCTTTTTTTCATCTTCAGAAGATGACTTATAAACAACTCCTACTAGATCAGTTTTTCTTTTTAATTCCTTGGCTTCCGATTTCTTGGATTCGACGGGTTTTACAGGATTTGATGGGATATTGAAAAATCTCTCACTTGGAGTTTCAGGTGTTTTCGGATTTTCAGTTGAAGTTATTGAAGTTTCTCTTTGGATTGTTTCAACAAAACTAAACCATCCAGAGGGGGTGCAAGGTGTTCCAGGAGCTTTAGGGGATTGGGTTTTACTTGTCTCAAACACAGGTACGGAACTTCCATGCTCGTCAACGGTCCAGGAAGAAGCGTTTGCAGAATCAGGGGTCGCTGGAGCAGGAGAACGCAGAGCTGAGTCTACACTTGATTGAATGTTTGCAAAAGCAGCATATTTTACTGCGTGATCTTGCAACGATTTTATATTGTAAAGACAAACTGCGGAGTCGTATTGCTTTTCTCCAATTTTAATAACCAATTTTTGGTAGATATGCGTTAGGGATGGAACTGTAAAACCTAATAGAATTGTTGCTTGATTTGGCGATACCATTTGTTCTAGATTGATTTCAGTGCTTGTGCCATGTTCCAAAAAAATTTTTGCTTGAGATTTTTGTTCATCTGAAAGCCCGTTAATTGCAATCATGAGTTTCTTATTAACTTCCAAAAGAGGAAGTCCATTTTTTGTTATTAGACCTCCTTCACCAGTTTGGCAAATTAAGTGAACATCTAAATGATCGTTCTCAGCTTTAGTGTTTCTTAGAGTATGTTCCATCGCGGACACAAGATTGAATCCTTCCAAGACTTCTAACGATGTACGAGTAGCTGTTGTAGTGGGTTCGTTAGTAATTCTACCCTGCGGTTCAATCTCTCCAATTCTGGAAATTTCTTTGCAGGTCCAAGTTTCAAAAGCATTATATAACATTAGCCCGCTGAGCTTTCCTAGCTTCGCAAGAATTCCCAAGTCAGGGGTAATAAAATTTATTTTTCCATTTAAAAATCGTTTCATTACTATCCCACATTTTCCGTTTATTCCGATTACTTGAAGCTCTTTTCCTTCAAAAAAACCTTCATTACGTGAGGTCAGTGTGTAGTTTGAAATATGCCTTAAAGATAGCGAATTATCTGTAAGGACGGACAAAGCATCAAATCTATTTTTTTTTGCCCCGCAATTCGGAGTTAATAGCGTTTGTTCCGTAACATTTGTGTTGTTTTTTCTCCATGTTAGGACGACAGATCCATCTTTAGAAATTCTATTAGTGTGAGGAGCTAGTTGGACAGTGTTGTTGTTTCCAGTTGGCAGTGTTGGTGCAGTCATAATGTTTCCTTATATTTTCAAAAGGCAGTATTCTTAGAAAATACAGCGTAAATGTTAAAAACAGATTGAAAAATCTCTACAAAGGAGTAGAGACGCAAATCTTAGATTGTTAACCCTATAGATTCAAGAAGTACTTCAGAGGCCGTCTCTTAGAGACTCAGTGATTTGAAAATCGGTAGAAAAATTAATTGACTTTAAAGCCTATTTTTTAATACAATTCATTATATGAACACCAATAACAACTGCTTTTGTATAATTGAAGGCTCCCCATTTCAGGGTGTTATTGTTTCCTGTTTTTCAATTCTTTTTAAGTCTTTTCATTCTCGGATTCGCCTCTCACGGCGAAATTAATACTTTTATACTACTTTTATTTTTCGTTAAACAATTATATTAAATAAATTTATAATAGGTGTATTATGTCCGCGATTATTTACAATTCTTCAAAAGAAGAAAAAAATGATATAAATTATGTATCTCCTAAAGTTTTTGCAATTGATGATCTTCCAAGAGATTTGATCATTAAGATATTTGATTACCTCTGTTTGCAAACACTGGGTTCTTGTGCCCAAGTTTGTAAAAAATGGAATGCAACTCTAGGAAACTATGGAGATAAGTTGTTCTTGAAGTTTTTCAAAGGAAAAACGTTTAAAGACAATTTACAAAATCAAATGGTAGGACAAAAGGTTCTTACTGAAAAAACTATGCTACTAAACACTGAAATAAACAAACTGCAACAAGAAACTGATAGCATAAAGAAAAAAAAGCTATTCCTAAAAATTGCAATTGTTGTGGGGCTAATTTTAATTGCCGCGGCGGCTGTTGCAATTACTGTACTTACTTGTGGTATCGGCCCAGCTGTAGGTGCAGCCGTATTTGGAATACTAGTTATATGTCTGGGAGCTTTTGGATCAGACAAGCTGCTTTCTTAACATTCAGGTCGAGAAGATTTTTTACTTCTCGACCTGCTTCCTATCTAGATTTTTGACTGCTTTTCAGCTAACTTTAGATATTTGTAGTAGGCGGTGTGGCTGTTGTATAAAGAGATGATGAACCCCTCTTTTCCTCCAAAAATTCCTTTCTTTAAAATGTAGCTTTTGAAAAAGGCATGCCAACCATGGAAGAGAGCTTTTGCAAAAGAGCTTTGAACTTTTCTTTCTTCTTTAGCGGCGAACAACTCGCTATACATTTGCATTTTAGTTAAAAAATCCGCAATGGAACGGTAAGGGGTGTGGATAACAGGGTTTTTTAACATCACTACATTCAAGTGGGAGCTAAGAATTTTCTCATGGACCGCATCGTTAGAAAAGGAAGTATTCTTACGATGGTACATGCGGATGATCCAATCAGGATGCCAGCCGGCACACCACCGGATATGACGTCCATTAAAGTAATTATGACGTTCAAAACCATAGACGTTGTTAGGATCTAAGTTTAATTTGAAAATTTCGTCAGCTAACTCTTGACTTACTATCTCATCGCTATCGATGGACAGTATCCAATCGTTGCTCGCAAGAGAGGAAGCGTGGTTATGGGAAGGACCAAAGCCTGCAAAAGTCCCAGGGATTATTTTTACGTTATGGTAGCTTGCGGCAATAGCTAGAGTATTGTCTGTGCTGCCAGTGTCATAGATGATCACTTCGGAGAAGCGCTGAAGCGCATCTAAGGTTGCATTGATCGTATCAGCGGAATTTTTAGTGAGCACAGTTACTGAAATCATAGCAATTATCTTACACCAAATCCGCTTTTTCTTGAGAAATTACCTCATTTAAAGCATTTTTACTATTTTGCATAAAGGAAAGACTCATGCGTGATGAATTAAGAAAAGGGTATACTTTTGACGATGTGGCTTTAGTACCACAGTTTAACAACGTCCCTTCGAGAACGGAGCCATCCTTGGAAACGTGGATGACAAAAAATCGCAAAGTCCACATGCCTCTGATTTGCGCTAACATGGACACCACAATCAGCGATGAGCTTGCGGATATATTAGTTGCTCAAGGATCTATGCCTATCTTTCACCGATTTACAACGTTTGAGCAACAGGCAGCCTGGGTAAAAAAATTCGGCGACAATTGTTATATCTCCTGTGGGATCCAGAAAATCGATCAAACACGTGAGCTTCTAGACTTAGGCGCCGCTGGTGTGTGTATTGATGTTGCTCATGGGCATTCAGACCGCATGTTCCGTTTTATCCAGGAGTTGAAGCGCACGCATCCTGATAAGGATGTAATTGCTGGCAACGTATGCACTGCTATGGCTTACCATGACCTCGTCAATGCCGGAGCTGATGCGGTAAAAGTAGGTGTAGGCCCAGGGGCTGCTTGCACAACAAGAATGGTGACGGGATTCGGTGTTCCTCAATTCACGGCAATCCGTGATTGTGCTGAAATTGCTGAAAAGCTCCGCGTGCCGTTAATTGCTGATGGAGGGATCCGCACAAGCCGCGATGTCGTCCTTGCTCTGGCTGCCGGGGCAAGTACCGTGATGATTGGAAAACTATTTGCCCTAACAAATGAAAGCTCTGCCCCCAAAAGAGCCTCTGAGAAAAAATTAGGAACAATGGAAGCAAAGTTCCGGGGGCAGGCTAGTGAAGATTTCCAGAATGATTTTTATGGTGGATTGAAAGAAAAAACTGTTGCGGAAGGGATTGATTTTTGGGCGCCAGTTAGTGGCCCAGCTCTCCAATTGATCAATCAGCTTTTAGGAGGGCTTCGCAGCGGGTTGACGTATGGTGGTGCAAGAAATATTAAAGAGCTTCAAAGAAAAGCAGAGTTTGTTGCGGTAACTTCGACGTACATCACTGAAAGCAAACCCAGAACAGATTAATTTATATGCATTATCCGAAAAGAATCTACGATGCCGTTCATGGATTTATACGGTTCAATAATATAGAACAGAAGTTGATTGATTCTTTCTGTTTTCAAAGGTTGCACTACTTACACCAGTTAGGAATTGCATTCTTAGTATATCCCGGTGCGACACATACTCGTTTCGAACATTCTCTGGGTGTGATGGAACTAGCGTCTAGGATGTTTGATAGGGTCATATTGCGTAGCAGACAGCACTTCAATGTGCCTTTCGACCAAGACTTTTCGTATTGGAAACAGGTGGTCCGTTTAGCAGCTTTATGTCATGATCTAGGCCATCTCCCTTTTTCCCATGTTGCTGAAAAAGCTTTGATAGGGGAGGGGGGACATGAACAATGGACGCTAGAGATTATCCGCAGTGCACAATTACATGATGTATGGAATGGTTTTTCTACCTCACAGAGAGATTTAAGTGAAGATGTCGCAAAAATTTCTCTTGGGCAACGCCGATGGAAAGAATTATCGGGTAAGTCCATGACCTCTTGGGAAAACCTGTTAAGCGAAATGATCACAGGGGACTTTTTTGGCGCAGACCGGATCGATTATCTTTTGCGAGATGCGAGGTCAACGGGAGTTGCCTACGGCGTTTTTGATTATCACCAACTTATAGAAATGCTCTGCATCCTCCCATCATCACATTCCGACTCATGGTGCTTGGGAGTCGAAGAAAATGGAGTGGATGCCTGCGAAGCTCTGCTATTGGCACGTCACTTTATGCATGAACGGGTGTACCAATATCCATCTGTCAAATCGTACTCTTTTCATCTTTCGAATTTTATGAAAGCTATCTACCACGGTAGAATTGACCCAAACGAAATTTCTTTCTATCTGTCATTAACGGACAATGAGGTCCTCTCAGAATTGCGCAAAGCAGCCCTTGATCCGCTTCTTCCTGGTCATTTAGATGCGTCGTGTATTTTTGATCGAAAAAAACGTTTTAAAGCAATTTCTTACCCATCTGGGATTTCTGAAGAAGTCTTAAAGGGGGTCTTAGGCAATTTAAAAATCCCTGCAAGTCAAGCATTTTGGTCGCTGCCATCGTCTAAAAAGAAAAATTTTACCTTGTCTTTTCCTGTCTTAAAAAGGAGTGGTGCTGTGGTGGCTGCACAAAGTGTTTCGAGGATTTCAATCCCAGCCACTGCACTAGGATGGGTCTTCGTTGCCCCGGAATGGGAAGATTCAGTGACATCTGCTCTGGAAAAACTCGAACATCGTATATAATGATTGCGCTATGTTAATAATTTTTTCGAAAATTAAGGGGAGCTGGGACGAGGTAGTTCGAATGCCTCGCAGTCTCAAATTGTTCCTCATTTGCGCGATGTTTTGTGGGTTCTTTATCAATGCGGAGTATGCATTGGTCCGTCCTATTAGCAACTCTTTGTTTATCCATGAGTTTGGAGCCTCTTTTTTTCCTGTCGCGTGGCTCTTAGCCATTCCTCTTAATTTTCTTTGTGTATTTGGCTATAATTTTTTTCTATCTCGTTGGGGATGCAAAACAACTTCTCTAAGAGTTATTTTCTCCATTCTCGTAGTGAATTTGCTGTTTGCATCGCTCCTCCCTATCTTCCCTTCACTTTCTATGACGTTTTATGTCTGGAAAGAAGTGTATATCATGCTTCTTTTCCAACAGCTCTGGTCTTTGATCCACACGAATTTCGACATGAAAAAAGCTGGAGCTCTATATGGAATTATTTTTGGCATTGGAGGGCTCGGTGGTATCTGCGGAAGTTTAATCCCAGGGCTATTTGCAGTAAAAGCAGGCTCGGAAGCATTACTGTACTTAAGCGTTCCTTTATGTTTAGGAGTCGCCACTCTGTATTTTTTTACAGCGCAATTTGGCGTGCTCCCTGCAAAAGATGCCATTCAACAAAAATCAAAAGTTTCAGACATATTAGCAGAATTCAAGTTCATCGCTTCCTCTAAGACTCTCTTTTTTATTCTTGCCATCGTTGTCTTTATGCAGTGTACTTCAACATTAATTGACTATCAGTTCTCTTTGGTTCTCGAAAATACAGTTCTAGATAAAGACTTGCGCACTGAGTATTTTGGCAAAATATTAGCGATTATGCAAGCGATCATGATTTGCTTGCAGTTCGTTGGAACTTTTCTCCTTGTGAATCTTTTTGGTTTAAGAGCTCTGCACTGCCTAATCCCTCTTTTTTTAGCTGCAAATGCCATTCTATATGTATTTTTCCCGGCTTTTGGTATGATTGCTTTTTCTTACATTACAGTGAAAGCATTTGACTTTTCTTTATTTGGGATCACTAAGGAAATGCTTTATGTCCCACTTTCAAGTGAAGCCAAGTTCCGTTCTAAATCGATTATTGACGTTTTTGCTTACCGTAGCTCAAAAGCTGTCGCTTCGTTTTTAATCTTGTTAGTACAAGCCGTAACAACGACAGGCGCAGTATTTTGTCTCAGTATTATTTCTCTTGTGATTCTTACACTTTGGTCTTTAATGGCCTATCGCACCCTTCGTCCTTCAGTCCATAGCGACCCTGCTTAAAATTTCTCTGCGATCAAGAACAAAATTTCAGTCGATATTACCCACTAAAATTGAATCAATATTCGGCTCAAAATAATCCTAAAAATCGACGAAAAATTTCATCAAGATAGGTTCAGCTACATAACTAGCTCTTGCTTTATAATTTGATGTTATTTATTGCTTTGCTCATGGATACATATCATGTTAGCTATATGGGAGAGGATTTACTTAATAATCCTCTTTTAAATAAAGGAACTGGTTTTACACTCGAAGAACGGGAAGAATTTGGACTATTGGGCCTACTTCCTAACCATGTTTCTACGATTGAAGAACAAATAATACGGCGTCTTAAAGACTTCCGTCAGCAAGAAGGCGACATTGCTAAATACATCTTTCTTTCAGCGATGCACAATCGCAATGAAACTTTGTTTTTCCGTTTTGCTTTAGATAATATCGCAGAAACACTTCCTCTCATTTATACACCTACGGTTGGTGATATTTCTATCCATTTCAGCACTTATTATACGCATCATCGCGGGATCTATTTAAGCTATCCAATGATGGATAAAATCGATCAAATTATCCAAGCATGTCCTCGTAAAGAGATCGATGTTATCGTTGTCACAGATGGTGAGAGAATTTTAGGACTAGGGGATCTAGGTATGGGAGGAATGGCAATCCCTGTAGGAAAACTGTCCCTCTATACGTTGTTTGGCGGGATCCACCCGAGTAGAACATTGCCTATCCTTTTGGATGTAGGAACCAATAACGAAAAGCTTTTAAAAGATCCTCTCTATTTAGGTTGGCGACATGAGAGGGTCCGCGATAAAGAATACGATGTGTTTATTGACAAGTTTGTACAAAGTGTTCGTAAACGTTATCCCAAAGTACTTTTGCAATGGGAAGATTTTGCAAAACCAAACGCCCGTCCATTACTGGATCGTTATCGAGATCAAATTCTTTCATTTAATGACGATATTCAAGGAACAGCATCAGTCACTCTCGCAGCATTACTGGCTGCAGTCAAGTCAGCAAACAGCACCTTGGCACAACAACGATTTGCCATTTTAGGTGGTGGTTCTGCAGGAATTGGTATATGTGAGGAAATCGCCAGGGCAATGATCGCTGAAGGAACTAATAAACAGGAGGCTTTAGAGCGTTTTTATGTTGTGGATATTAAAGGCTTGGTTCACACCAACCTCAAAGGAATTGACGAAAGTCAGAAAAAATTTGCCCAAGGGCACGAAAAAATCTCGAAATGGCATGTGAATGATCCTCAAAAAATATCCCTTCTTGATGTGATGCATAATGCGCATCCTACAGTATTGATTGGCGTTTCCACACAAGGCGGGGCATTTACAGAAGAAATCGTGAAAGAAATGGCGAAGCACACTATGCGGCCGGTCATTTTCCCCCTTTCTAACCCAACTTCTAAAAGCGAAGCGACGCCAAGGGACTTGTTAGCTTGGACTAAGGGAAAAGCTATCATCGCCACGGGAAGCCCATTTGATCCAGTAGTTTATGAAGGGAAGCAATTTAACATCTCACAGTGCAACAATGTATACATTTTCCCAGGAGTGGGACTTGGAGCGATTGCGTCACATGCGCGTAAGGTTACTGATGAAATGTTCTTAACCGCAGCCCAATCGTTAAGTAAACACTCACCCATGTTAAAAGATCCACATGACTTCTTGTTCCCATCTTTTGAAAAATTACGAGCAGTTACCCGCCAAATTGCAATCGATGTTGCTTTTCAAGCGCAAAAGGACGGAGTGGCGCCTTCTGCTACACCCCAAGACACCATTGCACAGATAGACCGTGCAATCTGGTACCCTCAGTACGTTCGCTATAAGAAGAAGTAGGATGAGAATTTTTCAACATTCTCATACAGGATGCGTAGATTCACTTTTAAGCTGTTTATGGATACCGTCTAAAAAATAGATGTGAGGAAAACCCTCTTAATATCCTCTACATCCTGACATGCAAGGATCCTAAGCAGCTATTTAAAAATATTACGGTTATAAACGCTTTAATCTTCTCAGCTTACGTGTCTTAGGTTGAAATCTTCATAACAAATGAGTTTCGAAGAAATCTATTTTAAAAGAGCCTCAAGAGCTTTTTCATAATTTGGCTCTTGGGTAATCTCTTTGACAAGCTCAGTATAGAGTATTTTATTGTTCTTATCTAATACTATAACCGCTCGCGTGCAAAGACCTGCAAGAGGAGAGTCTTGGATCAAAACACCAAAATCTTTGGCAAAATCTTTAGAACGCATCATAGAAAGAGTTACCACATTCTTAACGCCATCATTTGAGCAAAAACGGCTTTGTGCAAATGGCAAATCAGCTGATACGACAATAACAACAATCTCTTGGTGGTCTTTTAATGCTTCATGAAATTTTTTTGTCGAAAGAGAGCAGACAGCCGTATCTAGACTAGGCACTATCGAGATCACTTTGCGCTTACCATCAAAATCCTTTAGATGGCGGTCATTCAGGTCTTTATCCACCAAAATGAATTCAGGACAAATGTGTCCAACCAAAGGAAACCGACCTTCTAAATGAATAGGTTTCCCCTTAAAAGCAACTGTAGACATGGCACAAACCTCCAATTAACACATCAACACTTTACTTGAAACCATCCTAATAAATCTACTCGTGATCTTTTCAGTCAGATCCGTTCAAGGAAGTAAGAATTTTTGACAAAGCAAATCGCAATAATTTATTGGGATATGCTTAGTTAGAGAGTGTCTACAAAGAAAGGGGTCGTCACTGAAAGTCCCTCCCCCTCGAACAACTTACCAAAATTTAGTTCAAAAACACCTGAAATTCGTTAGAACCTTACCTCTTAGCCAGTCAATTTAAACAGCAAGGGAGAGCAGCATAAATAATATTTACTTTTATTCGACGATTCCGCTAAATTGTTCTGGTTTTGAAATGAAAAATTAATTTTTTATTATTATTTATCACATTGAAGAATAATAATTGTTGTAGTACAATATTTTAACAAAAACACAATTAAATTACCGCGTTCTGTAATCAATAGGCAATTATGGGAAAAGACAAGAAAAAAGTATTGCGATGTACCGATTCTGTAAAACGGGTCAAAGGATTGCTCAAAGAGAAACAAGCGGTCTTTAGCAAAGTTTTTTCTTTTAACGAAGACAAACCCAATTCTATTAGACGTTGCGGGATGATTAAAATTCCTCTTGGCTGCCTTGATACTTCTCGAAGATTTCGCAAAAAGCATGAGTTAACAACTCGCAAACCTCTTACCCCTATGGCCAACCCTAAAGAAATTGCCAAAGAAGCTTTACGTTTTGCTCTCTTTGCTGTTTTGAGAAATGCGCTAAGAAAATGTTTTGAAAAAGAGTCTTCGATAAATGCTAACAGAGTTACAAAAGTACCTTATCAAAAGTCTTTTTTGGTATGGCGTAACAAAGGGGCCTTATGCAGCCAAAAATCAGATACTGCGCGTCCCTTTCAAAACTCTCACCAAGTCAGTCTTTTTGAAGAAGACACATTATTTGATAAGAAGGAAGCTGAAGAATACGTCCGCTGGGAAGATATGATTAAATCTAAACCAGAGAGACATTTTCAAATCGGTAGGATCACGAAATATTTTTCCGACTAATACCGTTTGTGAAAATTTGAGCGCGTCAAAGCCACGGAGTTCAACGATCGTAAGTCGCTCCCATATTTCTAATATTGGAAGACTTACGATCATTTGTTCTAGTCTCATGTGACTTTATAAAGTCGTGTGAGAGTAAAACAACGGATCTACTCGGAAAATTAACTGTCCCGCACTTTAAAAAATTCACCGATAGGGTCTTAGCTCAAGCGACATGATTTCAGAGATTTTCTTTCATACAGATACCTAAATAGCCAGTTTTTAAGCTCTTTGTAAATTTGAAAGAAAAAGTTTCAGGCACGTTTTTTGTCCTTAACATGTTCCAAATATGATTGGGCTTTAGCAATGGCTTCATCCCTTTAACTTCGATCATTTTAAGATCATTGCGACCGCACATTTCAGCAAGTTCTTTGGGTTTAATGAATAGAGGGTATACATGCATATTTTCTGGAGCATTAGCAAATGCCCATTCTACACATTTTATAACTAGAAACCAGCTGAACAGATTTCTATTAAAAGTATGGAAAAAAAAAAGTCCTTTAGGACGGAGCACTCGTGAACATTCTGCAATCACTTCTTCTGGACGCTCCAAGTGTTCTAAAACGTCCATTGCACACACAACATCAAAGGTATTGCCAGGAAATGGGATCTGGTATGCATTCGCCATCTTATAGTTCACTTTCTGTGTTTTGTCACTTCGAATAGCTACGCTCAAAGATGATTTAGATAAGTCGATACCATGGACCCGGTGTTCCTTTTGTGCAAGAAAATTAGCTAGAAACCCTGCCCCGCAACCAACGTCAAGCACATCGCATGGCCTTGGGAATCTCTTTGTAATTTCTTCTTGAATCCAAGGAAGTCGAAGATTGTTTTCTGCTCTTAGCAAAGCTATAGGATGATCCTTAGCGTGCAACCAACGATCTTCTAATTCTTCATAAAAATCGTTATTGATGAGCGCGGTCTTTTTTTGCATAGATTATGTTCCAATAGACGATTTGATAAATAAAAAAGATGAAAACGGCGCTAAGTTGCCCCCAAACAAAAGCCTTAAGCATCGCGGTTTCCTTAAGCCAACTAAGAAGCCAATTCATTTCAGGGGCAGCTGACCATGCACCCCACATCATGCCAACAGCAGATAAGAGAATTGGATGGTTGATAAACAACAGAGCATGGACCCAGTGTTCAGCTGCAGGGCAGTGGTGTTTATGTACAAATTCATCTTTTGTGACCAGTATGCAAGAAATTGCAGCGATAACCAGATAGCCTTTTAACGCCGGCATAGAAAATGGTATCAACAGGACGTAGGCAAAACATACGAGCACTGAAAAGGTGTCGATTGGATGTCCAATGCGCTCCCATCTAGGCAGTCCTCGTTTTATATGGAAATGCCCTTCATCCCAAGCAATGGCCACAGCTTGAACTAGGAAGGGGATGAAAATCAACCAGCTATTTATCATTTCGTCCTCTCAAAAATTGAGCCAAATAGTGTTAGTCCCGGGCCAAAAGCCAAGCTGACAACTAAAGTGCCATTGGGAATGGACGCATCTTTTACAATTTTTTCCCAAATATGCGGAAGCGTTGCTGATGACATATTACCCATATCGCAAAGAACTTCACGACTTAAAATTGTTTGCGTTTTGTCTAAATCTAACCAATTTTCAATGCTATCTATGATTTTAGGGCCCCCAGGATGGATCGCAAATATTGCTTTACTCTTCAACTCATTGAAAGCCATCCCGATCTTTGCAGCCAATGTGTTGATAAACTGAGGCAAAGCATTTGCGATATGCATAGGCACATCGAGAGAAAGGCTCATTTCCATTCCCCAATCTGCACAATGCCACTGCATGCATTTTTCTGTGTCAGCAATTACTTGCTCTCCAATCGCCAGAACCCGTAAGGAAGGACGATAAGGCTTGTCAACCATTGAATAACGAATAAAGCCATCTCCAAACAAACTCTGTATCACGAGTTGTTCTTTAGTATGCACCAAGGGGTTCAAATGTAAGCTGCATATTTCAGTGTGTACAATATCAATAGGAGAAACATGGGAAGGCAATAGTCCCGCTGCAATCCGAATAGCAGGCAACGATGCGTAACATCCCATATGATAGGCATGAGTGATAGAAGTAGCCGATTTTCTTTTGGCAACAAGTTTTTGGACTGCGCTTGGTGCAGCATACCCTGTACACGTTACATGGATCAAATGAGAGGGGAGGGGAGCGGTTAGGGGATAGAGCCTTTCTAAAATTTCTGCAGAAGATTCAGCAAAATAAGAACAACGCTTGCTGTGTCCTTGGCCAGAGGGTCCATGACTGAAATTGAAAATCTCCATCTCCTCCCAATTTTCATGCAAAATATCGGAAAAATGGATCCCTCTCTTTTGTATTTTACCCTTACCAGCACCTACACGAAGCAAGATCGAAAGCAACTCGCGTTCAAAATTGGGATCTTGGGCTTTGCTCCCTCCTGCACGTAACTCCGCATGGGCATGAGCATGTGCGATCCAACGCAAAATGTCTTCCTGCTGGCAATCTTGATTAGGTCGAATATGAGAAAAATGCGTCAGATAGCAAGCCATTATCTATCCACCTAAATAAAAATCATAAAAATGCCCATAATGATCAAAACCCAACCAAAGTAACGGTAGAATTTGTCTTTAGAAAGCTTCTTCCCAATTTGCACGCCTTTTGGAGCAGCGAAAAAAGAAACAAGCCCTAAAATGAAAAAAGCTGTGATGTTCACATAGCCTAAATTACCAGGGTATGGCATCGCTTCAAGTCCAATTAAAAAGTAGGAAATAGTTCCTATGCAAGTTGTGATCAAAGTCATGGCTGATGAAGTACCAGCAGCAATCTGCGTGGGATATCGATAATGGGTAAGGATTGGGACACTCAATGCCCCCCCGCCAATACCCAATAAATTTGAAATAAAGCCAATACATGCACCAATGGCATTCCATGCTATTTTTTTTGGTGAGGCCCCAGCCAATTTGGGCTTTGGCATTTTCCGGATGAATCTAACACCCAATATTATAAGGAAAATACCAAAGAAAATTTCTAAGATTACTCCGGAGAGCATGTGGGCAACAACTGCCCCTAAAAGAGAGCCTAAAATGATCCCTGGAATGATAGTCCTAATTAAAATCCAACGCACACAATGATGTTTATGCTGTGTGTGCACTGCCGACAATGAATTGAATACCATTGCTGCAAGGGAAGTTCCAACAGCTGTTTGTACGATAATAGCTTGAGGAAAGTCTAATAAATGGAACACAAATAAAAGGGCAGGAACGGCAATCACACCACCTCCTATCCCAAATATCCCTGCGAGAATACCGGCACAATAGCCAAAAATAACATAAAGTACGATGGCAATAGCCGTTAGCATGGGGAGTCCCTATTTAAAATGTTGAGTCACGTTCGGTTCAATTTTGCCAGACCAGGGCGCTACTCCTAATTTATTCCTTACAAAAATTCCGAAATTAAGCCTTCATACAAAGATCGTCTGTAAAAACGACAGAATCTGAATCCGTTAACAGTCTCTAAGGTTCGCGCACTAGTCTGGTATAACTGAGAACTGGCAAAACCTTCAAACAAAAAATATTAGATTTTTTATTCAATAACGGCTTTGATTCAGAAACAATGTGAGTAGAAAGAACATGTCCCGAATAGGTGGTCTACCTCCTTCCAGCAACTGGTATCCAAAGTCTTCTTCAAAAGAAGTTAAGAAGGATAAAGTAACTCTCATCGTTATCCCACAATTTGCATCTCTCCTCAAATCGCAAATTAGAAAATCAGCCCTTTCATTTTCTCGCTCGCGTAAAATTACCCCTCTATTAATGCCATCAAAGCGCATAGAGTCTTCTGCACCAAAAAAGACAGAGGGAAGGCTGATAGCTCCCCCAGCAAAGGAAGAAGAGGCAAAGGGAGGATCGGGCTTTAAAAGGAAGGCTTCCTTACTAGGAAAAGGGTTTACATCAAAACAGCTCCAGCAATTGATCAGAATTGTTAAAATAGCCAGCAATACCCTTGAAAAAAATAAAAACAAAAAAATAACCCCCAAGAATTTTGTCAGTAGAATAAAGAGCTTGCACAAAGACGTCGAAAAATTACGCCACGAACTAAAAAACAACATAACCAAGGGGCATCGAGAGCTCGATCAAATCATCAAAAAGGGGACGGAGCTGCTCAATAACTTCAAAGCCCTTTCTCCCAAAGAGAGGCGCAATATGCTCATTCCTTCTGATAAAAAAGCCTCTGCCTTGAATCAATTTAAAATGTTGGAACATAGCTTTAAACAAGTTAAGGATAGCTCTCTTGCCCCTATAGAAAATAAAATTAGGGGCAGCAAAAAATCTAAGACAAGAAAAAGGGAAAAGCAGTTTCAAATGGTCCCAATTCCTAAAGGGCCATTGATACAGGATAATAAAACAATCGAAGTCGAGGAATTTGAAATTAGCGTGATGCCTGTCACAAATGACCAATTCGCTTTCTTTCTTACCGAAATGATAAAAAAAGGCTCAGCCAAAATTGCAAAAAATGGCGATATTATAAATTTAAAAAAGGAGCTTCTTTGTAAAACATTTCCTGCAGACGGATTAAGCCAACTTCAAATTGATTGTAAAAAGGATGACCTTCGGGTCGAAGCGTTGCCTGGGACAGAACTGCATCCCGTTGTTTCAGTGACATATCGGGGAGCAATGGAGTTTTGCTTGCAATATGGATATCAACTCCCTTCCGAGGTGGAATGGGAAAGAGCAGCTGCAATGGATCCTAAAAATAGGAAAAAAAAATACGGGTTTGGATGTGGCACAGATGCTATAGACCCTAGTTTTGCAAATTATTCGGAAGCCCTTTATCAAAAAAAAATGGGCAACCTCTCTAAACCTGTTGGATTTTTTGATGGGAAGAACTCTTACGCTAAAGAAAATTGCCGTTATCAAACTAAAAACGCAAAAAGTCCTTTTGGATGTTATGACATGTGCGGAAATGCCTATTGTTGGACTGAAACATGGTCTAATAAAGACAAAGTTCACAAGATCACAAAAGGTGGGAGCTACGCTAGTTCTTTAAACGAACTGAGAGTCTCTTCGCGACGTCCATTAAAGCTTGATGAGGCAGACGGTTTTACAAGTTTTCGTGTAATAAAGAGGAAAGAATATGTCTGAAGGCATAGGTCCAAGGCGTCGCAATGAAGATTATGGGAACTATGGTAAGCACATACCTTCCAAAGAAAACAAGACCGTTCATAAAACCATCCTTATTGTCACTCCTCGTTTTCTATTGTTGATGAGAGTCTCTACCGCATCTAAGCAACTAAATCCCGACAGGTTCGAAGAAATACCTTCTAATACTCTTTCTGAAAAAAATTTAATTGAGACCAAAGATGAGCAAAAATCGCTTCCTTTAATGTCCAAGAAACAAATTTTAGAAGACCAAAAGCCCGTCCAAATGCCTGTTGAAGAGAAAAAAGAAGAAGTAAAAATTGAAGAGAATCAAAGTGACAAAGACTTAACACAATCTTCTGATAAATTGCGTAATTCTTCCCAAGGATCAGCTAAGCCAACAGGAAATAATCCAAATGTAATGCAAGCTCCCCAAAGCCTTGGTCAGCCAACAAAAAGCAAAGAGAACAAAGATACCCCTGAGTTTAAAGGAGGGATGATTCTTAGGGATAGGGGGTTCTCAACAAGGCAGATGGCCCTTTTGATTAAAAATACTAAGCTTATAAGCAGTTCCCTTAGGGAAAAACCAACAAGCACGCCAGCAAAGGGATCGCCTGAATCTTTTGTCAACAAGCTTAGTGATTTACAAAAAGAGATTGAGCAAATGCGCAATGTTTTGAAACAAAACATTGGAACAAAAGAAAATCAGCTTAATCAGTTTCTTAATGAGGGGGCAAAGATTCTTAAAAAATTTAACTCTCTATCCCCAGAAAAAAAACAAAATATGCTTAACGCTAAGAGCAATTCTGTGATCAAACAATTTACAGAGTTGAAACAAAAATTCGAAAACTTCAAACAATCATCCTTGGCCAGAAATTTGGAAACAAATCAAGAAAAGACGGGGATAAAAGCATCTTTATTACAAACTGACGCCAACGAAACAACAAAAAAGAGTTCGAATTCAGTTTTCCTAACTAACAGCCCCCCTCAAAATCAAGTGCGTGAACAGATGCCCATAATTCTCCGAACTCAAACTGAACTTGTCCAGAAAATGCAAGTAGCACAACAACAAATACAGGCAAAAGCAATTCCTATCCCCCTTAATAATATTATGGTCATGTTTCCTCTGAAACAAACTCCAACTCCATCTCAGTCACAAGAAAAACGTCCACTTTCTCAAGATGAAGAGGGGGAGGAAGACCTGGAGAGCGGAGATGGGGAACAAATGCAGATGCAGATGGCCCTTGTTCCTAAAGGTCCGCTTATTTTTGGCAGACGTATTATCGAAGTCAATCCATTTCTGATAAGCATAACGCCTATTACTAACCTTCAATATGCCCAGTGGTTGTCAGAGCAACTTAAAAAAAAGAAAATAAAAATTAAGTCAAACGGAGAGATCGTCAATTCTCAGGGACAGCTATTCTGCAATACACAATCATCAGATTCACTAAGCCAAATTCAGACATTTGCAAGCAAGGGCAATGTTCGCATTAGGGCTGTATTGGGAAAAGAGCTTCATCCTGTTGTCTGCGTGTCTTTTCATGGAGCTAATGCCTATTGCCAAGCAAATGGTTTCTCACTCCCAACTGAGATCCAATGGGAAAGAGCTGCTGGCATGGACGCCGAAAATATTAAAAAAAAATACCGTTATGGATGCAATAAGGATGCAATTGACCCTACATGCGCAAACTATTCCAATACTTTATACAAGACAAGTATGGGAAATTTAACAACAGCCGTAGGCTTTTATAATGGAAAGTCGGTATTTGTCAAAGACGGACGGTCATATACTTCTGAAAACGCTATGAGTCCTTTTGGTTGTTACGATATGTGTGGGAATGCCAATTGTTGGACTTGCAGTTGGGCTGACAATGAGAAAAAATACTATATTATAAAAGGTGGAAGTTACTGTAGTTCAATAGATGACGTGACCGTATCCTCCCAACTCTCTTTACATCCCGACCAAGCCAATGGTTTCACTGGATTTCGCGTCGTTGTAAATATTTAATTTAAAATAATTGTCGTTTATATTATTTATAAAAATAATAATAAACATCAATTTCATGAACAAATTATATCAATTCAATCCTTTCCCATTTTTAAAAAACCCTCATTTACAAACAATTTTAAGTTCTGTCATTAATTGGCACCAAGATCCTTCGTCAAAATCGGAATTATTTACACTTTCTGATGGGGACATTCTTTCTTTACAGATAACAACCCCTCAAGGATGGAAACAAAACAACCCAACAGTAATCTTAATGCATGGGTTATGTGGCTCCCATGAATCTCCCTATCTCAAACGGATGGCAAGCAAGTTAGCGAATGATCGAATTAGAGCAATTCGCGTCAATTTGAGGGGATGCGGCAGTGGGACGGGGCTAGCCAAAAAGGTCTATCATGCTGGTGTCAGCAGTGATTTATTTGAAGTAATAGAAAAAATAAAAGAGGCGACCCCAAGCTCTCCAATTATTGTCATAGGGTTCTCTTTAAGCGGCAATATCGCTTTAAAGCTAGCTGGCGAGCTGGGACATCAACTTGACCCATACGTTGAAAAAATTATTGCTGTTTGTCCTTCTGTGGCACTTGAAGACACTGTCGTCAGATTGCAAAAACGGGAAAATCGGATCTACGAAAAAATGTTCCTTAACGCCCTCATCAAATCAGTGTTAACCTACGAGCATTTAAACTCTTATGTGAAAAAAAATTCTGCTAAAGCGTGCAAGAACCTATTTGAATTTGATGAGATTTTTACAGCTCCCTCTTGGGGGTTTAAAAATGCAAAGGATTATTATCGAAAGTCCAGTTCATTATCTTTAATTCCAGATATCTCAGTACCTTGCCATCTTTTATTTGCAAAAGATGATCCTATGATTGATCCTCTGCCCATCCAATCAATTATATTGCCAAAAAATATTCAACTCATTGTCACCGAATATGGGGGGCATATGGGCTTTCTAGGAAATCCTTCCAACGGTGATTTTTATTGGATGGATTCTTTGCTTCTTCATTGGACCCATACCAAAAATCCTATATTCTAAGATTAAAATCTGTCTCAACAAACGTAATAAATATTTGATTGCTAGACAATATTCTAGTAAATAGGGTTTCATTTTTAGTAAAACAGATTGGATTATATGACTGGTGGAATTACTCCAAATCACCCTGATAAAAACGTATTTTTACAACCAAAGCCCTCCGCTTCTGATGGCACCAATTTGAGTGAAACTAAGATCTATCAACTAGGCCCTTATTTGCTATCTCTTTCTGTTTTTACTCTGGAGTCTCGCCCTTTAAAACCAGATACATACACTCCAGTGGGGACGCAAGCGTCTAACTTATCAAAAGTGTTCAATAAATGTTTGTACTTGCTCGGATTAGGACCTCAATTCGCCATAAGAGGGGGAATGACACCTGAGGCATTTTTGCATAAATTACAAGCTCTTGAACTCAGCGTTCAGATGCTTCGTAAATCTTTATCAAAAGACTCTCCTGAATTCGAAAGGTTAATTCATATTCTCCTCAAAGACGTGGCCAACTTTATAAAACTTTTTGCTCCATTGCCCCATAACGAGCAACTCCATTTGCTAGCAGTGCGTAAAGATGGGGCATCTGCTGAAAAATTGTTGCATACGCTCGAGCAAAACTTCTTCTCAATCCAACAATCATTGCCTGAGCAATTAGAAAAACAACAAACACAAAAAGTTGTCTTTCAAGCTGCCCCAGATCTAAATGAGGTGGTCGTAAAAGATTCGGAAGTTTCTAAGCAGGCTAAGCAAGAAACGTCAAAACAAGACCCTGTCATTATGCGCGACAAACATGAACTTATCCAAAAAACTGAGATGCTTCACCAGCAAATCCTTAACAAGACTATCCCTGTTCCTCTTAATAACATCCTCGTTACCTTCCCGATGAACAAAAACGCTACTGGTGAAACAAAGACAGAAGCAAAAAAAAACACTTCTTCTGATGACGAAGGAGACGAAGATGAAAAAGCGGGTGGCGGGCAAGAAAAGCAAATGCGGATGGCATTGATCCCTGCAGGCCCTGTTTTAATAGGTAATTCCGAAAAAGATAAAATCGAAATTGAAGCATTCCTAATCAGTGCTTATCCCATCACTAACCTTCAGTACGCACGCTGGCTCACGGAGCAAGTCAATCGAGGAGCATTCACATTCCTTCAAAATGGAGATCTGATCAATGCCAAGGAAGAATTGATCTGCAAGACGCAATCCTCGGACCCTCTTAGCCAAGTTCAGTTGCAGGTAAAAAATGGTGTGCTGCGCTTTGAACCCATTCCCGGAGCCGAAGTTCATCCTGTCGTGTGCGTGACATTTACAGGAGCAGAAGCATTTTGCAAAGATAATGGATTCCGTTTGCCTTCAGAGGCTGAATGGGAGCGCGCCGCAGGAATGGACCCAGAAAACAATGAAAGAAAATACCTGTTCGGATGTCGAGCAGATGCAATTGATCCTAGATATGCAAACTATGCAGAGATAGCTTATGACAAGAGTGAAGGCAATCTCACTACTCCAATCGGATTCTTCAATGGAAATACCTCTTTTGTTCGCAGAGGTCGTTCATTTCAATCCAAAGATGCTGTCAGCGCATTTGGATGTTACGACATGTGCGGCAACGTCAGCTCTTGGACAGATACTTGGTTTGATGCCAAAAAAAATCTAATAGTCACAAAGGGAGGGCATTATGCTAGCCCTATGGATAACTTGGCCGTAAATGCGCGCCGCCCCCTCCACTTTCGAGAAGCCGATGGATTTACGGGTTTTCGAGTTGCAATGTCTATAAAATAAGACTCACCCATATTTAAGAAATTCTTTGACTTAAGGAAGCAAGACTGTATATACCTAAAAATAATTATATTATTTTTAGGAAAAAGTCATGTTTTGGACTAAACGTGCTTTAATTGCCTCTCCAATCCTTTTCAGCATTCTCACAAATTACTCGCACGCGGTCTGTACATGGAATGGGTCAGCAGGAACAAGCTGGGCAACTAATTCCAATTGGAGTGCTTGCCCTAGTACTAGGCCGACAAATGGTGGCACGGCAATATTTCCTGCAGGGGCTCTTAACCAAACTAACACCCAGAACGACGCTTTTCTCAATAATTTAGCATTAATGTCTTTTACAGGCGGCAATTATAACATCTCTGCTCCTGCTGGCATGCAAGCTGCGAGTTTTACACTCACGGGCGGGGCAATTGCAAACGTAAATTTCAATATGGCCTTAACTGCTAACACTTCGATAGACACTGCTGTAAGTACGCAACTCACATTATCAGGCCCTATTTCAAATGCATTTTCTGTCACAAAATTGGGTGTAGGCCTACTTACATTGAGCGGTGCAAATACTTATTCTGGCGGAACAAACATCCAAGATGGAACTCTCGCAATTTCGGCTGCTAATAATATAGGTGCTGGACCAGCGTCGATCAGTTTCACTACTTCTAATGGTACTCTAGAATTTCTCAACAAATTCACATTAGCTCGCACTTTAACTATAGACTGGAAAACTTCAAGTTGATCCTACAGGATCACTTACAAAAGTTAACGCTTCCATACTTATTTTAACTGGAGCCAATACTTATAGCGGAGGAACAACGACCTCAGGAGGTGTCCTCCAAGGAAATACAACAAGCCTCCAAGGAAACATCGTCGATAATGCATCTTTAGTCTTTGATCAAGCAGCAGACGGGACTTATTCAGGAACAATTAGTGGAACGGGCTCAGTTACAAAAGAAAATGCAGGCAACTTAATTTTTTCAGGAAATAATACTTATACAGGAACTACAAACGTCAATGCTGGAATACTTACCGTTAATGGTGCTATTTCTAACGCGACAATTCTAAATGTTGCTTTTGGAGCAACGTTAAAAGGAACTGGTCTTGTTTCTGGGGTGGGGTCAATAAGCGGTACTGTACAGCCGGGAAATTCTGTTGGCACTTTAACCTTAGCTGGCAACCAAACATTTAATTCAGGTTCTACTCTAGATATCGAAGTGACTCCTACAGCAAGTAGTTTGTTAATTATCAATCCAGGTAACTTGACAATTCTACCAGGTTCAACATTGCAATTGACCGTAGATAACGGTGATTATACGAATGGCACAATCTTTAAGATCGTACAAACTTCAGCTGGTACTGTTTCGGGAGTATTCACTACTGTCAAATCAACAATGCCTTTAATTCAATTCACAGTCCAATACCTTGTAAATGAAATTGATATTCTTTTAGGAGTCGTGCCGTTTAGCACTGTAGTGACTTCAGGAAATGCCGGAAAAGTTGCGATCTGTATCGACCAATTGAAAACAACAGCGACGGGAGATTTAGCCAACGTCATCAACACTCTCAGCTCAATTTCAAGTGTGGCAGAACTGCAAAAGGCGCTCAATCAGATAGCACCAGCAGTTTATACAGATCTTGCCCTCGCACAACAAAATAACACCTTCCGTATGAGATTCTATTAGCACTCGGTTAGAGCAAGTATATGAAACTGCGTGTACCTTACAAAACAAGCATTCGCATGTATGGGCAGATGCTTATGGCTACTGGATCCAAGAAGACGGCAATAAAAATAAAATTGGCTACCATGCTTCCACAGGTGGTGTCTTGCTAGGATACGAATATACAATAGCCAATCACTTTGTTGTCGGGGCTGGCTTTGCGTATTCCTATTCCGATCTCGACTTTAGCCGAAACAGAGGCAGTGGCCATATCCAAAGCTATTATGGGACGGTATATGCGGGATTCTTCCAAAAGTATCTTTTTGTGAACGCCATGGTGACCGGAGCATACAACGACTACGAAGCACACCGCAAGATCCAGTTCTCAGACATCAATCGTAAAGCTTCCTCGCACCCACAAGGATCAGAATTTGCAGGACATCTTGACCTTGGATTTTTATACAAAACTAATCATCTCTTGATCAGCCCATTCGGTATGCTTGATTATGTCCATTTGCATCAGAATTCCTTTAAAGAACGCGGCGCTCAAAGCTTGGATGTCAAAATACGCGACAAAAATGCGGACATGCTCCGCGCCGAAGCAGGTCTACAAGCATCATATTGCGTCTCTAGGGAAAGATATAAAATACGCCCGTATGCAAAATTAAGCTGGGTAGGGGAGTACCGCTACGATGGGAAGCATGAAAAAGCAAGCCTTGAGGGGACAAATTGTACTTTCAACGTAACGGGACTTTACACAAATCGCAACCTCATCGCACCAGGGGCAGGATTAACAGCTTATCTTGGTCAAGATAGATATTATCTCACCTTAAATTACGAAGGGGAGTTTGGCCATAATTACTCCGACAATAAAGCAAACGTCCAATTTTCGTTTGGCTTTTAGAGACTGCTCAAACCTCTTTCAATTCTTGGGTCTATTTGAGCCGATTTTTATTTTAAAAACGGAGATAGTGTCTCTAAGTAAGGGCTCGTTGCTTCGTAAACCACCTCCTAAACATTTGTCTAGATAAAAGGTTTGAAAAAATTGGTAGGGTAATAGAAAATGCCTAATCAATTTTCTCAAGGATTTTAGATTGATCCCTTTCAAACTTCTGAGTTTCATTAAAAGACATGTTGCTCGTTTCCCGAAAATCTATCAAAAAGAGCTTCTGATGGAGATAGGAATGAGAACGTTGGTATCTGCAAGCCAGATGCTTGTGAAAGAGCGTCCACTAAAATTAATCGAGAACCTCATATTACTACAATATAACCTATATCGGAAAAATAGGCAGAAAGAAGAACAGACGAAGCGGAACTTAACAGTAAAAATATTCCATGTTTCAAGTCATAAAGATAATTGCATTGTTGGGATTGCAGTTGGTCTCAATTTATTGAATCCTTATGAACTATTAGAAGAAAAAAATATTTATCGGGCGTTATTGTCCCTTCTTCCAGGAATCGAACTTATATCGGATTCTTTTTACTCCTGCACTGATAAAAGTAAAAGCTTTCTGTTCTGCTATTTAGAAATTAAAAAATTAAGAGGGAAAAATCTCACTCGTAAAGACACAGATCTTTTAAAACAAAAGCTTCCTTCCGAATTAATACATAGCATACAAACGCTAACATATTCCTTACTGTTTTCCAATAACGAAGAAGAAATATACAAAAATACAGTTCAGCTTGCTAGAGAGCTAAAAGCAAAAGACGACATCCCTCAAGTGATCATCTATTTTCAGAATCACATTCAAGGTTTATTAAGTTATAGTGTTGTCTTGGTGAGGGTGAGAAAAAAAAATGACCCAGACCTTAGAAACAACGTTTCTCTTCCTTCTTCAACAACTTTGACTGTCCAAAAAGTTATTTCTTTTGGCCCTCTTTCTAATGATAGCATTAAAGAAGGAATAATTTTTTCTCTGGAAATTGACCATTCATTATTTTTAAGGAAAAATTGGTCTGTAGATCTAAATTTAGCTAGAAATTACATTGTTAAAATCATAGAGCAGATATTTGGTCCATTTAGAGACTATAATGGCGGACTATTATTTCTACAAAACAAACAAATTGAGGAAATTAAAAACAGTTTGAGATTCAAGCATGAAGAATTTTCTCCTTTGATCTCTGATCTGTTTTGTTTTAACCCTCCAAGTTTCCAGGCATTTATATCTACACCATTAAGTCAGAAAATTTTTTCTCATTTCATGGCTTTTATGAAGAAGACCTCAGTCGACCTTGATTTCATGCTAGAGGAAAAAAAAGAGGAAAGTTTTATAGTCGTTTTTCTAAAGACATCAGAAATTAAACACCTAAAAGGTTTAATTGATGAAATTAAAAACATCCAAAAAGAAGTTTCTTCCACCATAGGATACAGCAGTTTTGAGTTTGAGAAAAAGCATTATGTTTGCATGTTGGGCTTAAGTCCTTCTTCAGAATTTGATTTTAAAACACATTTTGAAAATGCCATAAGAAATCAGGTGGACACTCTAAATCTCCAATCCACATCTAAAACCCTAAGGATTAATTTTCAAGAAGGGGACCCTCCTTCACTAAACCCGCAAATTGCGATCGACCAAAGATGCCGCTGTTTGCAAAGAGGCCTATTTGAAGGACTAACGAGATTAAATCATAAAGGCACCCCTGAGCATGCGGGTGCCATCAAGATTGAGATCTCCCCTTGTCAGAAAATTTATACGATCACCTTAAGAGAACATTTCTGGTCTAATGGAGAAAAGGTGTCGGCTTTTGATTATGAGCAAACATGGAAAAATGCTATAACGCCTGACTCTAATTGTCTTAGACCTGATCTTTTCTATATTATTAAAAATGCTAGAAGCGTCCATCTCGGTCTAAAGCCATTGAATGATGTTAAAATTAAAGCCCATGATGCCTCAACTTTGGTCGTAGAATTAGAATATCCGGCTTTTTATTTTCTTTATTTACTTTCCCAACCTATATTTGGCCCAATCTATAAAGGCGAACAAGAGCCTTACTATTTTAATGGCCCTTTTCTTTTAAAAGAGTGGAAAAGAAACCAATCATTACGGTTAACTGCCAATCCTTATTACTGGGACAAAAAAAACGTTAATCTGGAAGAAATTGTGATTTCTATGCACAAAGAAGTGCATCTGCTTGGAAAACTATATGAAGCAGGAGAGCTAGACTGGATTGGCGAACCATTTAACACCTCTTCACCTCATTCGTTTCAATTAGAAAAGAGAAAAAAATGGGCAACCAAAAAAGTCGATCAATTCTATTGGATTTATCTTAACACTTGTTGTTTTCCGTTTTCTTCAATCAATATTAGAAAATCCTTAGCCTGCTCGATTAATCGAAAAGAACTGAAGCGATTGCTATCCGTTAAACCATTTGTTTTTAGTGAAGATAAAGCTCACTGGGATGGAAATGCAGAATTAGCGCGTAGCTTCTTTTCTCAAGGATTAAAAGATCTCAACATTTCACAAAATGACTTTCCTGCAATCACCTTGCATTGGAGTTTTGAAGGGGAGAAACACGTTGTAGAACTTATAAAAAAGCAAATTGAACAAACTCTTGGAATATCTGTAAACTTAAAATGCTTACCCTGGAATCAGCTATCGTCCTTGCTTGATAGAAGAGATTTTCAATGTTCCACATGCTATCGCTCTGCTCCTTATGGCTATTCACGATCGTATTTAGAACTCTTTCGAGAAATTTCTAATCTATATAACTCCTCTCAGTGGGAGAATGGAAAATTTAAACAACTTATTAACAAAGCACTTAAAAGCTTAGACCTAGAATCAAGAGATAATTTTTTAAATCAGGCAGAGCATATTTTTTTAGAAGAAATGCCAGTAATTCCGGTGTTTTTACCTGAATATAAGTATCTCTTAAGCGACTCAATTAAGAAAATAGCCATTGCCCCAAACGGAGATATTGATTTAAAGAAGATCTCAAAAAAGGAAAAAATACATGAATCTTAAGCATATTCTGTACTCTGCGATTGGGATCTTGAGCATTTTCCCTCTTTACTTTTTTTTCTGGCAACAAACGCCACATGAAACGCAACTAAAACACTTAAGATTAAATCTTTCTGAAGGTGACCCGCCATCTTTGCATCCACATCTAGCTTCCGACATACGTGGCCGTATATTAGGTAAAGCTCTTTTCGAAGGACTTACTCGACTAAATAAGCAGGGCAAAGGGGAGCCTGCAGCCTGCGAAGCAATCGAACTTGACCCTTCCTCAACTGTGTATACTTTTTCTTTACGCCCCCATTCTTGGTCGAATGGAGAGCAAGTAACAGCATACCAATTTGAAAAAGCATGGCAGCAAGCAGTTGACCCCAACAGCAACTGTGCACGAGCTGACCTATTTTATATTGTTAAAAACGCTAAAAAAATAAAAAAAGGTGAACTTCCAGTTACAGCATTGGGTATACATGCGTTAGATGAAAAAACGCTTAGAGTAGAATTGGAAAATCCAGCGCCCTATTTTCTGGAACTCATTTCTCACCCTGTCTTTTCTCCCGTTTACGACCAGGAAATAGAACCTAAGGCATTCAATGGCCCTTTCGAACTTAATGAATGGAAACGTGGATCTGTCTTGGGCCTCAGAAAAAATCCTTTGTATTGGGATAAACAAGCCGTTGATCTCGACAAAATTAGTATTTTCATGGTGTCCACATTGAATGTGGAACAGGCAATGTTTCAGAGGGATGAGCTTGATATAATTGGAGATTGTTTTGATTCTTTCCCTGTAGATTTTCTTCCAGAAGCAATGCAAAGCCCACACTTTAGAAGCCAGGAGATTTCTCGCGTTTATTGGCTATATGTCAATACACAGCAACCGCCCTTCACTTCAGATAAAATCCGCAAAGCATTTGCGTATGCGCTTAACCGCAGTTTTTTGGCCAAGAACTTTCTAATTGGCGACACACCTTGCTTCACAATTCTTCCCAAAACTCTTACAACCATAAAAAATGACTCGGTGATCGATGAAGACAAAGAAAAAGCCTTAGAACTTTTTCAGCAAGGGCTTGAAGAGTTATCCTTGACTAAAGAATCATTCCCTCAAATTACTTTAAGTTATTGCAATTATGGCAGCCAAAAAAGCCTCTCGGAGTTGCTTCAAGAAAAATTGCAAAAAACTTTAGGCATTCGAGTTGTTCTTCAAAGTTTGGAATGGAACACCCTTGTTCAAAATTTCATTCACGGACAATTCCAGTTAGCCAGTTGCATGAGAAATGCCATTTATGAAGATCCTCTCTACTTTTTAGAGATCTTTAAAGAGAAGAACAACTCCTACAACTACTCCCGATGGGAAAACGAGTCTTATAAACAGTTGCTCAATACAGCCATTGCGACCTCAGAAAAGACTAAAAGGGATGAATGCTTTTATAAGGCAGAAAAGCTTCTTCAGGATGAAATGCCAGTAATACCGATATACACAGAGAATTGCAAATATCTCGTGAAAGACAACTTGAAAGGATATTTTATCAATAACTCTGGGTATGTGGACTTGAAGTACATTTCATTTGATCAATAAGTGTGGCTTCTTTCAGCATAATTAGAGACTCGCTTTTTCGTGAACGTCACGAGTCTCTAATATTTTGCTCAACAAACACTATGGGTTAATTAAGCCTGGAGGTATGTACGAACTATGAATGGACCAACTTTAGTAGGGGGACTGTTAGGACCAATAATCGATCCAGAATGTTGCATTATATCCCTCTTTAAGCGATTGCGCTTAGACGGCCTCGATACGTCTGATAATCTACGTTATGTATAATTTCCAGGAAGCTCTGGTTTACGGAAGTCCCCGATAGAGGTTAGATAATTGATTGCCCCACTACGTACATGGTAGCATTTCACCCAGCCTTTGTCCCTCATGATGTCGGAATAGCAATAGATCTCATCCCCCTTTTTCCAAGAGTCGATCTCCCAGCGCCATTTCGCTTCAAATAGCCTCCCATGACCTGTCACCAATCTGCCATTTTTGTGCACCTTGGCCACAGTTGTATTGAACAGATGGGTTTCTGCCACTTTCACTACGGGCTTAGGATCGAAAATCGGCGTGACTGGAACTTGGACCTTAGCTGTTTTGAGTTCCATCACTTTAGGCAGCGTTGCTGAATCTTGTGTGTAATATTGTTGAAATGGAACATCTGATTTCGTTTCGACAATGGTCACCCTACCGCAAAGTCTAAGTTTAAGGCCCGACAGCTGTTGACCGAGCCATGTGAAAAATTGACTCAACAAGGAAGCTCTTTGGGATGATAAAAGATTTTCCCTTCTATCTTCCCATCGGAGACAGCTTTGAGAACTCCCTTGCACCTTCATTTCAACCTTCCAATGCTAATCGTTGGCCAAGCGGACTATCATCAATGGCTGCGGTTGTTATTTGGACATGAGATAAATCTAGTTTCACTGGGAACTCATGGAACGTGCGCTCCCTTGAGTCTAGTATCTTAATCTTGATCTCTTGTTGTTTAAGGTCCTCGCCAGAGGCAAAGGCAACTCTTAAAACTGTAGAAAATGGTGGTATTTGTTCCTGTTTGACCTGCAAGGCATTCAAAGTCTTTAAAATTTTGTCTCTAGCGTTTGCGGAAATGCTCGTATCAGCAATCCCTGCAATAGTACCTGGCCAAAATACCAAGCCTAAGATCCTCCAGGCCCATCCGCGAGCTTTTGCCCCTTTATGGAGTTTTTTAGAAATATCAGCAGCTGACTGGGTCTTGATGGGAAAAGAGTCCACTGAAAAGTACATAGGTTCAGCTGTAGCATTATGAACAATCAATTGGATTGGCTGGACTCCAACTTTCATGATATCTTGTTGAAGAATCCTTTGGGATTCTTCTTGGTTAAGGACCTTTGCGAAGACTGACAATTGTGAGTCAGCGGCAAAATGTCCTTCAGTAGTCATCTTTGGAGATTTAAAAGAAAATCCCACAATTACAACTAATAACACAGACAAAGCAACTGCAATAATTGATTTAATTGAATTTCTCATGGGCGCAATTATCTATAATTACAAACTTAAAATCAACAATTTAAAAATTTCAAAATAGTCAATTAGTTAAAAAAATGAATCCAAATATCATATTTTGACGCTAGCATATGATAGTTAGAGATTTATGTTTTATAGAAAGGAGTTAAATTGTTACGATGCTGTCTAATTTTTACAAAAAACTCAAATTTATTTTCAATAGGAGCTGGCCATGAGCGTACAAGTAACTATTTCAGGGCGGAATATTCAAAACTCAAATTCAGCCACCGTAAATGGTCAAAATAACTCAAACGATAATAGTCAAATACAAGGATGCTCTTTCAATAAAAAGATAGGAATTGGTGGTGCCGCAGGAGCGCTTTTTGGTGGAGCTCTCCCCCCTTTACTTCTTCATGGACAAGACTTGGCATATATTACTGCTCCATTTTCACCTACTTATGGCTTAGTTATACTTGTAATGGTAGGTGCTACTTTGGGTAGCACTGGAGGTACGTTCTTAGCGTCATTTGTAGAATGTAGCAATTCCACACAATCTCAAGCCAATTCCCAAATGCTAAGCTCAGCTGAATCCACCCAATCCCTATGGAAAAGATTTTTTAAATGTTAAAAAATTTTAGCAACTAAAAGTAAGTGGACAAATATGACTTCCCTCAATTTAACTCTACCAAATGAGATCTTCTTAGAAATCTTTAAATTTTTATCACCTGAAGAGCTTGGACGCGTTTCTTGCGTTTGCAAAAATTGGCATAAAATAGGGAAAACTGAGTCTCTATGGAAGAATTTTAATCTTAAAATTCTGTTCCCAAAACTAGAAATCATTGATGAAGCGGTTTGGAAAGCTCATATTAATTTAGATAAATACCAATTAAGCTTTGAAGACACACCACCTAATAATAACCGTCAAATTATCCCTCTGCTTAAACGCTTGTTCACTAATTTAAAGATTGAAAATGATGCTGGTATAACACTTTTAACAATGCCTAAGGGCCTTTCCTATAATAAAGTTAAATCATTCGCACAGTCTCCCCTTAGAGGCAACCCTACAAATTTTAGATATACCTGGCACCATTTTCCTGACGAGCTTGGAGATACCCTAATAGAAAAAAATCATAGAGTTTTCATCACAAATGACGTCGTCGAAGGCAGCAGGGCATTGTCAATAACTAAGCAAGAAAAGTTATTGGAGACATTGAATTGCCAAATGCCAAATGTTCTACCGTTGGCAACTCTTGCAATTCTCACATATATTACTTCTATTAAAAACCCACCAAAGCGACTATTAAGCGACCATCCTATGACATACTCTCGTTGCACTGATTATATTGATAAATACAGGATGGTGTGTGGAGGTTATGCTATTTCTGGGTTTGGCGTCGACAGCTTCAGCTATAGTTTCAATAGCCAGTTCTGCGGAGTTGTGGCCTATCTCAAATTTGATCATGTGTAAAAAGAATCATATTGAGCGAATTTTCTTTTGGTTTGTTGGGGGTTATATCAACTTTCGTATATTACCCCCAACAAACCAAAAGAAAATTCGCTCAAAAATTCTCAAAAAAGCGACGAATCCTGAATCCGTTAACAGTCTCTTAGCAACTCCCTTTGCAGCTATGCAATAGCCCCACTACTTGCCGCGCATTTTCTCTAGCTCCCCCAATTTTTTTATTTTCCCTTTAAGATCTTCCTATAATAAATGAGAAAAATATCTTCATTAGGGCAGTTAATCGTAAACCCATCGCATCATACCCATTAACAGCCTAAAGAAGCGATGTTTGTGATTGGCTTGCTAGGCTTTTTAGCCATTTGGGTATTTTTCAGTCGCGTTTGGCATATTCACAGCATCATAATTACAAATAATAAAAATTCAAATCAATATTAAATTAATATTATATTACATGTTTTCAATTTTTCATTTAAAACATAAACAACTAATTTAAGTGCCAACAAATAACCAAGACGCTATTTTTTTCATGTTGATTTATGAAAGCAATTGCCAAACAAACTATAATTTTAAATGGATAAATAATGAGCACATCTAATTACATCTCTATTAATCAAAATAATTTACATCCTCCAGTTTCGATCATTATGCAAGACGCAAATGAAAACACATCTGTTGAAGGATCTAGGACTGTTGAATGTTTAAACACTTATTGTAATAAAGAGATTGCCAACGGTGGAACCTGCGGAGGAATTTTCGGGGGGACATCTTTTGCCTTAATTTCCTTGCTGTTCCCTCAAGCTCTTACACTAATCCCATGTTCACCAGCTATTAATCTTGCTACAACAGTCTGTACTGGTACTACGCTTGGTTGCTTAGGTGGAGGTACTTTAGTCGGCATTTTTGAAAGCACTTTTGCGGCTCAAACTACAGGAAATCAAGAGGAAACTATCGAAGAAACCCGGAATGTTCCGCGTATTATCGAATCTATATGGCTAAGCACTACTTCTCCTTTTCATCAGCAATAAGCATTAATTATTCTATTAACCCAGCTAGTACAGCTGGGTGTTTTCATTCCGTATAATCACACCAATTACTTTGTTCCATACGATACGCGATTTCAAAAAAACTGTGAAATCTCCCCTATAGCAAGAGGGATTCTCTCGCCATAGGGCACATAGAGTAACTAAATCTGATCAGAGACGTTGCGGAGCGCGAGGATTCTGACCTCATCTGTGACATTTTTGCCATCATGAATGCCTAAAAACGTGGCGCAATCGCAGCATGCTCTCTCGATGATCCTTGACCGTGGCACCTGATGGTAAAATTTCATCAGTAGAGACATTTTAACAAGACTGGTCCCTCCATATGATCTTCCATAGGTCCAAAGACCGGCAAAGAATCGAACAAATCATTTTCGTTGCTGAATGCTTGCCGTCCTCTGACTTTCCGGCATGTTTCATCCTCAAAGATCACAGCTTCCCACTTGTCTAGAACTTGCATTATAACAAGATGTTCAAAGTCTTTCAAATAATAATAGTTCTCATTGCGCTCATCTTTGAACCACGCATATCCTTTTTCGTCCTTCCCTTTCCATAGATTATCTTACATGTCGTCCATTCCGCGCTAATATGACATTGATCAATCCACCTGCAAGCACTTCTTTAAGCTCTCTCTCATTTAAATCATGGATCACCTTAAATGTATTATTTTTTGTCTTATTCAATACTCTAAATTCACAAGATTTTTGGACTGTTTCGCGGACGTTGCTTATTTCCAGAACATCCCCTTGGTCAATTTTTTCAAGCTCGCTTTGATCATGAAAGATCAAGGGCAAGATCGCAAAGTTGATCAGGTTTTTTCGGTGGATGCGGGCATAACTCAATGCAATCACTGCGCGAATGCCTAAGAAGCGCGGTGCAATCGCAGCATGCTCTCGTGAAGAGCCTTGGCCGTAGTTGGCACCTGCAATCACAAAGGAGCCTGTTTTTTGATATTTGACTGCCCTATCATAGTACGTCTCGTCAATCTGTGAAAAAGTAAATTTGGAGATAGCGGGGATATTGCTCCTGAACGGAAGCACTTTGGTACCTGCTGGTAAAATTTCATCGGTAGAAACGTTGTTGCCCATTTTTAACAAGACTGGTCCTTCCGTATGATCTTCCAGTGGCCCAAAGGCTGGCAAGGGCTTGATATTAGGCCCCATGACAAGGCCATATTGCTTCCCGTCTTTTGGAGGTGGAACAAGAGCCTCAGGCTCCAGGAGCCATTTTTCCGGTTCTTGAACTTTAGGGTATTTCATTTCCATTGTCCGAGGATCTGTGATCACGCCAGTAATGGCAGCTGCAGCAGCGGTTTCAGGGCTGCAAAGATAGACTAGATCATCTTTGGTTCCAGACCTTCCAGGAAAATTACGAGGGACGGTGCGCAAGCTAATTTTATTGGTCGCTGGCGCCTGTCCCATTCCAATGCAGCCATTACAGCCTGCTTGATGGATACGAGCGCCACAACGGATTAGCAATTCTAGATTTCCAGTGGCTGATAAATTTTCTAAAATTTGCCGGGATGTCGGGATGATATCAAAAGAAACCCTCTCATGAGCCTGTTTACCTTTCATCATCTGTGCTGCAATGGCAAAATCACGAAATCCTGGATTGGCAGATGAACCGATCATGGCTTGGAACACCTCTTTTCCTACGACTTGCGACACTGGGACAACATTGCCAGGACTACTAGGGCAGGAAATGAGAGGTTCTAATTTAGATAAGTCGATCTCTTCATGATCATGGTATTCTGCTTTGGGGTCAGGGAGAATTTCCATCCAATCTTTTTCCCGATTCTGTTTGCGCAGGAATTCTCTTGTAATGAAATCAGAGGGAAAAACTGTTGTGGTCGCACCCATTTCTGCCCCCATATTAGCAATGACATGGCGGTCCATTGCACTTAAATGCTCAAGACCTGGTCCATAATACTCAAAAATTTTCCCAACTCCCCCATCGACATCATGTCGGCGTAGCATTTCTAGTACGATATCTTTAGCACTGACCCATTCAGGAAGCTTTCCTTTAAGATAGATACCATGAATTTGTGGCATGTTTACATAAAAGGGTTCTCCAGCAATGGCCAAAGCAACCTCTAGCCCTCCAGCACCTATTGCAAGCATCCCCATCGATCCTGCTGCCGGAGTATGGCTATCCGATCCCAGTAGTGTTTTTCCAGGCTTACCGAAAGTTTCCATATGGACAGGATGGCTCACGCCATTACCCGGACGACTAAACCAAATGCCAAATTTCTTGCAGGCACTTTGTAAAAATAGATGGTCATCGGCATTTTTAAAGTCAGTTTGCAATAAATTATGGTCTACGTATTGAGCAGATACTTCCGTTTGTGCATGCTTAATGGCTAAAGCTTCTAACTCGAGCATTACCATGGTCCCAGTCGCGTCTTGTGTTAACGTTTGGTCGATTTTCAAACCTATTTCCTCTCCTGGATCTGTTTTTCCTGAGAGTAGATGGCTTTCGATCAATTTCAACGCGACATTTTTTTTCATAAACGCCCCTTTTAAAAATGATATAAAACTATGATTGCAAAATTACAACAGTTGATAAAAAAGTATGCGTTCCACATTCCTCAGTCCCCTATCAAAAAAATGCAAAACTGGGGACATACGGAGACATGCACTCTATATGTAAAACGCGATGACATCTTAGGTCCAATTGGATTGGGGTCAAAATTCCGCAAATACAGCTCTTTAATTCCCTATCTAAAGCGCAAAAACATCAAAGAACCTTTAGTGATTGGCGGGCCATTTTCAAATAATCTGCTTGGATTGGCCTTTGCATTACATTTAGAAGAGATCCATCCGTTCTTTTTACTTCCATGCAAATATCCTCCTTCTTATTTGGGAAATTATTTACTGACGAGCTTGCTTGTTCCTCCGCATCGGCAATATTTGTTTTTGCGAGATAACTTGGACGAAGAGGTACGTAACTTTACAGCTCAAATGAAAGACAGCAAACCCTTTATCATCCCTGAAGGAGCGAGCATGTTAGCTTCTTTGCCAGGATCCTTGTCTTTAGCAATGGAGATTCATGAGCAGAGAACACAAAAAACTTTTGATCATATTTTTGTTGACGCTGGTAC
Organism: bacterium; assembly: GCA_044227055.1. Taxonomy (GTDB): domain Bacteria; phylum Chlamydiota; class Chlamydiia; order Chlamydiales; family Rhabdochlamydiaceae; genus JBGAFT01. Next base: position 226,241 of record JBGAFT010000002.1, on the reverse strand, counting down.
AGGGTTTATTGCCATCAGCTTGATTTTAGGACTCGCTATTACCAAATATCCTGCACAAGTGCATGTGGTAGCTCTCGCTGGAACGGAAGAATCATTTGCAGCAAAGCTCAATCATTGGAAAAGAGCGTTAGAATTGTTATTAGGAAACAAACTCCCTCCTCTCCCCTCATTTCAGCTGTATTTTCCTAGAACATGCGCAGCATTTGGCTCTACCAACAAAGAGATCTTCGACACGATTGCTGACATCGCTGAGAATGAAAATTTCTTATTGGACCCAGTATATTCAGCTAAGATGTTTATTGAGTCGAAGTTGATAATTCAAGAGAGGTCGATCAAAGGAGACGCCCTCTTGATACACTCCGGAGGAACGTACGCGCTAAGTGGTTTTACAGATGAATTATCTCAAACTTTGGCAAGAAGGACACAAATGCGTCCCCCTTTGTACAGCAACAATCTTCAGAATCTCAGTGCCGCACCGCAGGCAAGGGAGCCCGGCTCTCCCATAAACGTTTAAGGCATTTTGATGTTTACCTGAATTGCCATTGATTTGATGGAAGTTAGGGGATCCATGTCCAAGGGAAGTACCTCCATGAAGGATCCCTTCTTTCAAATTGTGGCGTATTGAAGCGAGCAAATTTTGGGATTTTGGTTGGAGTATACTACATGCAGGTGTAAGAGGGTGGATCTCTGCTTGCCATAGACTTTCATCGGCGTAAATATTGCCAATACCTGCTATTTTACTTTGATCAAGCAAAATTGCCTTTATAGGCCTTTTTTGTTCTTTAAGCAATTGCGCCCAACATCCGTTTTCCCAGCATAAATCAAAAGGCTCGGGGCCTAAGTTAAGAAAAACCTCTTCATTTTTCTCGAATAAGTCGAATGTCCCAAATCGGCGTGTATCGTGAAACCTTAGTGAGCTGCCATCATCAAAGTCGATACTAGCGCGGACGTGTTTGGTGAAAGGCTGTTTACGAGAGCACACGATAAATTGTCCCGTCATCCGCAAATGGATCCGTAATCGCTGCCCGTTAGAAATCTCAGCACAGAGCCACTTGCCATGCCTTTTAATTTCCAAAATTTTTTTTCCATAAAGACAGCTCAAATCGCCCCCTTTTCCAAGAAGCCTAGGGCATAAAATATGAATTTTAGAAATTTTCTTATCTAGGCAAACAGCGTCTTGCAGCTGCTTTCTGATTGTTTCAACTTCTGGCAATTCTGGCATAAAAGGAATATTCCAGGTAAACTGGCATTTTTTTGGATCTATATTAGCGTACTTATGAAGAAAAAGAAAGCTCCTTGGCTCATCCTGATCGCAATCGTTCTAGGCATTATCGTAGGATCGGTGACCACTACTCAAACATCGGCTTTTGGCGTCACCTTTTATTCAATCTATGACCTCTTTGGGCAACTATTTATTAACTCTTTGACCATGGTTGTCGTCCCTCTTGTAGCATCATCCATCATCACTGGGATATCGCGTATTGGAAATGAAGGTGATTTTGGGCGTATGGGACTTAAAACTTTTGCTTTCTACCTGGGGACGAGCCTCATGGCCATCCTCATCGGTCTTGCCTTTGTCAACTGGATTGAACCAGGGATCTCCGCCTCTACAGTCGCAAGCAATCTCCGTGCAACCGCGGCATCGGCAGTTCAAGACCACCTTGCTACACAAGAAGGACATAAAATTGGAGATGTCATCCTTCAAATAGTTCCTTCCAATGCCTTTTTCGCTTTTTCTCACAGTCAGATGCTCGGTGTGATTTTTTTCAGTCTCTTGTTTGGCTATGCCCTTTCCAAAGTGCCTGAAGGCCAGACAAGTGCCCTCAAAGGGTTTTGGCAAGGACTGTTCCACGTCATGTTATATATCACCCACATGATCATGAAGCTGCTGCCCATCGGCGTATTTTTCCTGGTGGCAAAAGTTTTTACGACAAGCGGAATTAGCTCTTTGAAAGAACTAGGTATGTTTGTTGTAACAGTGGTTTTAGGGTTAGCAGTCTTTATGTTTGTAGGCTTGCCCCTTCTCTTAAAATACATTGCAAAAGTAAAGCCAACATGGCACTTCAAAGCGATGGGCCCAGCGCTCCTCACAGCGTTTACCACAAGCTCTTCTTCTGCAACCTTGCCCATTACCATGGAATGTGTGGAGAAGCGTGCTGGAGTATCCAATCGGATCTGCAGTCTTGTGATCCCTTTGGGCACGTCGATCAATATGTCGGGATCAGCGCTCTATGAATGTGTAGGGGCAATATTTGTCGCCCAAGTATATGGGATCGAAATGAGCTTTATGACACAGTTCTTGGTTGTCTTCCTCGCCCTTGTCACCTCAATTGGCGTAGCTGGGATCCCATCTGCTAGCTTAGTTGCGATCCTCGTCATCTTGAAAGCGATCGGCTTACCTGCGGAAGGGATAGGGCTCTTTATTGCCGTTGACCGTCTTCTTGACATGTGCCGGACTACGGTCAATGTGTTCAGCGACAGCTGCTGTGCAGTCCTTGTTGCGCGCACTGAAGGTGAAAAGAAAGTTTTAGCGACCAATGAATGGAAGGATTAGAAGATACGTACCCTGCTAATATTTCTTAGTTATCTGGCAATGTTGCGGCAATGTCCTCACTAATATGAGCGCTTAGCATTTTTGCAATCGGCAATTGTTCGACTTCTTTGCCCAGCCAGATATGCATCTGTCCCACAGCTTGCTGGACAAACATCTCCCAGCCATAAATGAGTCGGCAATCTTTTTCCAATGCAGACTTTAAGAACAAGCTCTCTATCGGTATCGTCTTAATATCCATGGCATAGGTGTTTTCACGAAGCGCAGAAACTTCGATTGGCATATCTTCTGGTGTCGTGTTGATAATAAGTGCATAGTCCTTGATCTGGATTAGGTCATCGAGGGAGCCCCATAAAGCATTGATTTTCTCAGCAAGATCGTGAGCCTTATCAGGACTGCGATTTAAGATCGTGATCTCGGCACCTCGCAAGTTGGCTTCATAAGCAATCGCTTTAGCAGATCCCCCTGCACCGAGAATGACAATCTTCTCACCTGCAACTTGAACATGTTGTTCAATAGCATCCAAGGCACCGGTAGCATCTGTATTCCATCCGTGCCATTTTCTATTTTGGAAGGCTATTGTATTCACGGCACCAATTTGTTTAGCCTTTGGATCAATTTCATCTAGAAGATTAAATAGTCGTTCTTTCAGAGGCATGGTGACACTTAAGCCCTCTCCTTCTAAAAGTTTAAATGCTTGAAAAAATTCTGGAAGCTCTGCTTCTTTCACAGCCATTTTTACATATACAGCATCAATTCCGGCATCTCCAAAAAACCGATTATGGGTCCTGTCGCTAATGCTCTTACTGACAGGATCTCCTATAAGACCAAAAATGCGCGTTGCGCTAGAAAGCTTTTTATAACGATATCTTTGAACCAACGTTTCTGCACACATTTGCCCCGGCGCCGAGGCTTCAGCCGCACTCAAAGAAGCATAGGTCCAATATTTATGGACTACAGGAGCTAAGACACGCGTTGGGATGCCACACTCACCCATTCCTACAGGAATGACATCAGGATATTTTTTACCTAAAAGAAGTAATCTCAGCGCATCTGTCGTTGAAAGGCACATGCACGCAATTTTATATATGTCAGCAGGAACATTGCGCATCTCCTCTAACAGCCATTCAAGGTCTTGAGGAGTTTTTTCAAAATTATGATGTGAAGCAATAAACTGAATAGTAGGATGGAGCCGGCGTAGAGATTTAAAAAAGTCTAAAAGGATTTCCGCTTCTAAATCGCAATATTCTGGTTTTAATTTTAAGAGTTTTTCGAAGTAAGAAAGTCTCTCATCTTCTGATTTTTCCCATTTGCCGCCTTGGCTTATTTTGCGCACTGTGAACATGACTGGACATTTTATAGAATCGCGCAAAGTCTTCAAATGATCGAGATCAGAGAAATTCCAGTAGTCGATCCGCCATTCAATTAGATCGGCGTACTTCTGGGCTTCTAAGAGCTGTCTCTCTACATCTTTAAGCTGAGGTCCGAGTATCGGTATACATAAAGAGTTCATGAAAAAAATATTACATTTCTCCCAGAAATGCAGCAATGACATTTGCACCTAATGGTGTCAGGATAGACTCCGGATGGAACTGCAAACCGAATACTGGATACTCTCGATGGCGCACAGCCATAATAATCCCGTCCTCAGATTCAGCATCTATGAGCAAACTTTTGGGTAAGGATTTTTTTTCGATACAAAGTGAATGGTATCTCCCTGCTTCAAAGGGTTGTGGCATAGATAGAAACAGCCCTTTTTGTGAGTGGAACACTGGAGATGTTTTCCCATGCATGATATTGGGACAACGGACCACTTCGCCACCAAAAGCACAAGCAATTGCTTGGTGACCTAAACAAACACCTAAAATTGGGACAATGCCTGCAAACGTCTTAATAAGCTCTATACTTATTCCAGCATCTTCTGGCCTTCCTGGGCCTGGTGAAAGGATAATAGCTGTTGGTTTTAAGTTATATATCTCTTCCACGCTTAAAGCATCGTTACGGACTACTTTAATAGTCTTATTCTGAGCTAATAACATTTGATAGAGGTTGTAGGTAAAACTGTCGTAGTTATCAATGAGGATAATCATCTTACCTCCTCAAGCATCTCTAAAATTGCTGCCGCTTTATTTCGAGTCTCTTGTGCTTCACTTATTGGATTGGAGTCCATGACCACTCCTGCGCCAGCACGGATCTCCGCATACTCATCAAAAATTTGTAGAGTTCGGATAGCAATGATGCCCTCGAGATCCCCCCGGCAGTTAAATGCGCAGATTGCCCCGCCATATAAACAGCGTGAAGACTCCTCTAAAGCATCGATAATTTCCATAGCTCGACGCTTCGGAGCGCCAGTTAAAGTACCAGCTGGAAACACTGCTTTTAACGCATCAACCGCATCGAATTCTGGAGCAAGAAGAGCTTGGATCTTTGAAACAAGATGAACAACATGAGAAAAACGCTTAAGCAACCGATATTCAGCAACATGAACACTAGAGGCAACGGCAATTTTTCCCAAATCGTTGCGCCCTAGATCGACGAGCATTGCATGTTCTGCAAGTTCTTTTGGATCCCCAAGAAGCTCTTGCTCTTCGAGGCCATTTAAAGTTCTCCTTTTGGTGCCCGCAATCGGAATAGTCTCAACAACCCTATCCCTAACGCTCAAGAGCTTTTCAGGAGAAGCTCCTACAAATGTGCCATAAGGACATTCAATCACGTACATGTAAGGAGTGGGTGCTCGTTTAACTAATTCGTTGTACAAATAGATCGGATCTAAATGACAATCGAGACTGAAAGTGCGAGAAATAACAATTTGAAAAGCGTCCCCACATGCTAAAGAAGCTTTAGCTTTTTCAACGAGAGCTCCAAATTGCACATCATTAACAAATGATCGAGTCTCAATTTGAAGCTGCTTGTGGATGTCTTGATTCTTCTCCTCACCTTCCACCTGCATTACATATATGAGCTTCGTGGCATGATCGAAAAAAAGGACTGTTGCAAACGAACAAAAATACATGTAAGGAAACTCAGTATGGTGACGGCTACCAAATGGTTCGATAAGCTGCGATGCCTCATAGGAAAGAAACCCAAATACTCCTGATAAAAACCCAGGAAGTTCTGGGGGGAGCTTTAATGAAACTCCCTCAATAAATGAGCGCAAATGATCAAAGTCTTTTTCCCCTTCTGAGTTTTTAACATCTCTTTGAAAGGTTTTGTGCGGCTTTGATGCAACAATAGTGTAAATGGGATGTGCCCCATCTTCAGATCGAAAGTCGAGCAAGAACCGTGTATGCCCCTCAAATGCAAATGCTTCATAAGCATCTGATGGCGTCAGTTCTTCAATTGGAAGGGAAGTAATTGTATAAGCCATATACCACTCTGTAATAATGTAATGTTACACCGTTACAGAGTATTTTGGCAATATTTTTTTAAATTGCTTATTTACAGATTGTTAGCCAATAAATAGCGCTTTATGATTTGTCACTTGCTTTGTCTTTAAGTTCAAAAAGGTCCTTTAAAGTGCGTTTTTGATTGAAGACCATAGCCATGGCGTCTTTATTTCCGTGTTTTTTTACTAATGTAAGACCTTTTCCTATACCATTTTGCTCAAAGTGAAGCACCAAATGGGAACCATCCTTAATTTCTTTAATAGTACTTGCTTCTTCTCCTAGGATCTTCTCCAACATCCCTCTAGCAACTTTATTAAAATCAGAGGATTTTTGCGCATTTCCCTTCATTACAGATCTGCTAACTTCTTTCTCATCTTTTGAAAACACTATTTGCTTGTTTTTCACTTGTGCTGTCTTCGACTCATTGTTATTGTTGCTTTCACTTTTATGCTTTGATTTTTTTTGCTGTTTTACGTTTTTTGACTTTTGAGTGATTTGCTTAACATTTTTTTCTTTCTCAGACACTTTTAATTCTTTTTTACCAATTAGAGATGAAGAGGGAGTCATTGCGCTTTCTTCCTTTGACATTTTCACAAAAGTTTTAAGAGCGTTTTTCTTCATGCTCGTTATTAAAGTCTTTGGAGAGACTGCAACAGATCCTGTGCTTTCCAGTTGATTTTTTTCATCTAAGGACAAGTCTGTTTCAGGAATTTCGATATCAAGAGCATTAGCAAGTGCTAAAATAGTTTGCGCAGCTCCGGGCTTATTTTGCTCAAGATCCTTACCAAGTTCTGTAAGCAATAATATCTCTTGGTTATTCCATTCCTTCTCAGATTCTGGAAATGAGATAGAATATGACACTTCTAGTTCCAGTGAATTGCTTGCCAAATATTGAAGTGCTTGATCTTTTAACCCTCTTATGGATTCTAATGAGAACTGATATGCATGAAAAGCTGGCTTATTTGCCCTATTTGTAATAATGTCACAGTCTTTCTCGTAAGGATCTAAACTAATAATGCCTGTCATCGGATCAATCAAAAAGTTAATTACTCTGCCATTAGGTGTATTTTTAGAAAAATCTATAGGACCAGCATAGAAAGAAGCGGAAGCAGAAATTATTATTTTTTTGCTTGTAAAAGTAATTGGAGAATAACCAAAAGTTAGATAAATTCCTTTATATTGTTCTTGTGCTTTGAAAGAAGTGTCCATAAGAAAAAGAGATTCCAGAGGCAATCTATTTTTTAACGAACCAATAAAAATAGGAAGCAGATTATTTTCTTGAGAACTAATTGCATCACGCAAGACATTTATAGCAAATGGCATCCTAGAAATAAGTGTGGGAGTTCTCTCGTCTGTCATTGTAGGTACGCTCGCAAAGCCCCAAGCATTGTTTTCAAAACATCGATAGATTAATACCGTGTGAACGGAATCATTTACAACCCTCCACTCCCCTTTCTCCATCTGACCTAGATGATTCTTTCTAGCAATTCCTTCAGCACAAAGCGTGAGCAATTTTTCCTTAACTCCTTCAAAAGTGAATATATCTAATCCTGATAAATCGGAGACAATCATATGCGGTTGGTGATTAGGATTGAGCTGCTTTAATAAGATGGCAAAATTTGAGAGGTAAGAATTGCTAAATTTTTTCCAACCTGTTGCTCCTTGAATTTGATCTATAGATTCAATTAAAATTTTATAATTTGTTGCATTTAGATAATCTTCATCAATGTTCGTATTTAACAAAAGAGCTTCTAAATGTGTTTTTAAATAACGCCAAATTACTTCTGGGATCCCATTTTTTTCAATTTCATCATAACTCATATCAAGAAATTTAATGACTTCGCTATTCTTAGGTTTTATTATCGAAGGAACATATATTGCATTTTTATTAATATTTAAATTAAAACTATTATTAACGTTTGAATAACTCACAACTAAACCTCTCTTAAAATTTATAAATAATTATAGCATTTTTATTTTATAATAGAAACAATTTTGAATAATTAATTACAAACAGCAGAAATCGTTAGTTGAAAAAACGTAAGATTAACTATATAAACAACTTAACTGTGTGCCGAATAGTATTCATAAAGAATAAGGGACTAGTTTAAAAAAATCCTGGGGAATAAAGGACTTAAAAATAAGATTTTTCTTTGTTTCCGGATGGACAAAGCCTAAAGAATATGCATGCAAATACATTCGATGGAGAAAACGGCTTTTCTCTCCATATTTTTTGTCTCCTGCTATAGGAGCTCCCATTAAGCCACAGTGCACACGAATCTGGTTCTTTCTCCCAGTTTCTAAATGAAACCGAACAAGCGAATACTGCCCTTTTGATTTCAGAACTTCGTAATGGGTAATTGCATGCAATGCACCTTCAGTTCGCGCTGAAACAGGCCGCATAAACAAGGAATTATCTTCTCTTATGTAATTTTCCCATGTGCCTTTTTTTTCAAGAAGACTGCCTTGAACGATACCCAAGTATTCTCTATGGATATCATGGCGAAAGAACAGCTCTTTGAAATAGGCTTCAGCCTGGGGAGTATAGGCGAACATCATGATGCCAGATGTTTCTTTATCAAGGCGATGGACGGGAAAAACGCGTCGATTGTGGTAGCGTCGCTTTAAAATTTCATGGACATTAAACTCATTAGAATTGTCTTTTGCTACGCTTAAAAGACCCTCAGGCTTTTCTAAAACAATCAAATGATCATCTTCAAATAACACTCTCAAATCGTGGGATAGAAATCGTGGCCGTGCAGAAGCTTGGACTGTTTGTCCCGGCTTTAAATGAGCATTCGGGTCCAGACAAGCGATGCCATCGACGCTAAATCTACCGGAGCGGATCCATTGGCCAACTTGGGTTTGTGAACTGTCAGAAAATATTTCTGCCGCAACCGCTTTAAGAGTCGTCGGATTTTCAATGATTTTTTGCATATTTATGGCGAAATTTTAGCACTTCTCATTGAAAGATATCAATTTAATTAAAATAGCCTTGTGGGCATTCGATTTTTTGTTTATAAACTCTTTTTGTTAAATACAGGAGACTTAAGCCCATGGAATCAAATAAAGAAAAGGTTAGCTATTGCATTGGTTTGGAGACGGGGAAAAATTTACGCAGACAGTTCGATGATATTGATGAAAAGCTTGTGCTAGAAGGTCTAAGTGATGGGATTACGGGAGTCTCTCCTAAACTACCGCAAGATGAAGTGACCAATCTTTTGCAAATGCTAAGACAACAGATCGAAGAGCAGCAAAAAGAATTCATGAAGCGGTTTGCTGAAGAAAATAAACGCAACGGGGAACAATTCCTTGAACAAAACAAGAATAAGGAAGGGGTAAAAACACTTTCTAGTGGCCTGCAGTATAAAATACTTCAATCAGGAACAGGACCTCAACCTACTTTCCTAGATGCCGTATCAGTACACTATAAAGGCACCTTCATTGATGGCTTTGAATTCGACAGTTCATATAAGAGAGGTCAGCCGCAAGTAATGCCAGTAAACCGCATTATTCCCGGCTGGGCAGAAGCACTGCAAAAAATGCATGTGGGTGATAAATGGCAGCTTTTCATTCCTCATTATCTCGCATATGGAGAAGCAGGTCTTGCAAATGCAATTCCACCAAATTCCACCCTAATTTTTGAGATGGAATTACTCGGCATCCAATCTTAGGACAATTTAATTAATAGACCTCCTGCGTAACTAAGGGTTCGTCGAATTTCGAGATTATTTTGGCCGCGTTTCTATTCAAATTGCAGGGGTGATATACGCAAGTTGACATTACCCCTGCAATTTGAAGTCAAAAAGTGGCTCAAAAGAACTAGAAAATCGACAGTATCTTATTTGCGCAAGAGGTCTAATCTCTATGGCGATGTTACCCACCGCCATTTTTTTCCTACCTTTCATAAAATAACTTGATCATTTTTGCCACTTTCTGGCAAAAGATTGTTTCATTTTTTTTAACATATTAAAATTATGGCTAATACTGTCCAATTTCTATTACCTTCAACTGCACAACAAACGTACGATCCCTTCCCAGATGCAACAGATAAAATGAAATTCCAGAACTTAAAATGCGATCTTGTGATGAGGATGGTTTGTCAGGACCATCTTAGTAAGACATCTAATCAAGATCTAAGACAACATTTGGTAACCCAAATCGCAAGCTATACATCCAAAATAGAAGAGTGGAAAGCACAACTAGGGTTATTTGCCACAACCATTCCCAATGAAACAATCATTATCGAAACCTACAAACAATCAGGCCTTTTTAAAGCAGCAGACCTTGTTTATGATTGTGATCACCTAAAAGCAATGAGTGAAAATTATAAACATTTACAAACATTGGATGCTCTGCTTAAAAATCCTAATGCCAAGGATGACGATTTAGTAACGGCTTTCAAAGCATTATCCATCCAACCAAAATTAATACAAAATTCCTGGTTGCTTTTGGGTGCCCCAAAAGATGTTTCTTTAGAAAAAATCAAACTTGATTTGGAAAAGGCTGATGGTATCCGCTTCCATCTGGGAAGAAAAACTATCCCATTACTTCATAAGCAAGGCGATTCACTCTGCGGCCAAATGATCAAAGAGATTTCGGAACGTATTGAATTAGAAGAAAGTATACGCACCAATCGGAAATCTCAAAGTGATTTCGAATCACTTTACTTTAAGCAAAAAAAGGACCATTTTCTTTGGCTTCATCATAACAATTTAGCAACACACCGCCAACTTAAAGCGCTTTATAAGCAGTTACCTGCTGATTTTCAGCAAGACTGCCCTAAGCCGCCTTATTATCTAAATGGGATCAATCCTAATCTATATCAAGAGCTCGGTTCACATCAGTTGCCTTCTGGAGCATACAAGTTTTCACTTTTTGCCCCGAATGCAAAAAATATCGACTTGATTTTTACCGCATATGATACCGATTTGAAGAAAATGCCTATGATTTTTGAGCCTGACACTGGTCGTTGGCATCTTGAAGTTGCAAATGTTAATCCGCAACAAACTTATGTGTTTGATATCACTGATAAGCAAGGAAAAATTCTTAGGAAGATCGATCCGTTTGGATTTCATTCAATAAAAAAAGATAAACCTTTCCGGTACGAGTCGCAAATCTGGGATCCAAAATCCTATAAATGGAGTGATCATGAGTGGATGAGCAAACGTTCTCAATTGAGCCTCCAACCACAGCCTGAAAGGATTTATGAAGTATATCCTTGGGCTTGGAAAAAAATTCATAACAAAACAATGAGTTGGAGGGAATTAGCTGATATCACAAATTCTGAAAGTCTTATAAATTATATTAAAAAAAATGGCTATTCTGCGGTCCAGTTGATGGGGGTAATGGAGTATCCCTCTCATTGCAGCTGGGGCTATTTAGTCACTGGCCACTTTACTCCCACAGATCGTCTAGGAACACCACGTGACTTACAATTTTTCATTGAAGTGTTTCATAAACATAATATCAGTGTCATTATAGACTTTGTCGCCAACCACACATCAAAAAGTGATTCATTTGGACTTGCAAACTTCGATGGGTCTCCGCTTTTTGAGACTGATGAGAACAACAACTGGGGCGCGGCGTTCTTTAATTTTGAAAGTGATTTTGTTAGAAATTTTAATCTCTCTGCGGGAAACTTCTGGGCTAAAATATATCATTTCGACGGCTTTCGCATTGATGCTGTGACTGCTATGATTGATAAAAATTTTCAAAGTCCGTACCCATCTGATTATAAAAAACACCCTAATCTAAAACATGGTGGGGTTCTATTCTCACGCCAGCTCACAGAGCTTCTCAGAAAAGAAGGGGTGAAATTGTACGCGGAAGATGCATGGTGTTTTCCAGGCACAACTCACAACGCAAAAGACAAATACCAAATTAAAAGAGGTTTAGGATTTGATCGTCAGTGGAGTTTAGGGTGGGAACACGATTCATTAAATTTTTTTAAAACACCCCTCCTTGAACGAACCTCTAAATTTTCATCCATTAAAAATGCCGTGTTTGCAGTAGCAAAAGGAGAAAAAATTGTTGCGACCCAATCACATGATCTTGCAGTACACGCAAAAGGAACACTCTTTCAAAAACTACCTGGAACCAATAAAGATAAATTTGCGGGCATTCGTCAATATCTAGCTTATCAATATTCAATCCTCGGCGATGTTCTATTGTTTATGGGATATGATTTTGGTCAAAAGGAAGAATGGGACCATCTTTACCAGCTGTCACTTAAGAATCCGTTGCACTATTCTAAATCTGCAGTTTCATGGGAATTGCTATCAGAAGTGCCTCACATAGGGATTCAGGAAATGGTAAAAAACCTTAACTTGATGCTTGCTAGTTTGCCTGAGCTATGCAATCCAGACCAAGGAACCCAATACCTTATCGTAAATGATAATACCAATCTTGTTTTCGCTACAATGCGCTCAAAAAAAGAACCCTCTTACAATAAAGGAATCATCTGTATCCACAATTTCACTAATAAAGATCAGGAAGAATATGTGTTCTCTTTGCAACAACAAGAAGACGGACCAAATTTGGCAAAAACTGCTCAGGCTGAGGAAATTTTTAACAGCGCAAATGTCTCCTATGGAGGTTGGGTAAGTGAGAAAGGAAAAGCAAAGATCATCAAAAATCCTAATGGCAGCACTGATTTAAGTGTAAATCTACCGCGGTTATCTTCGATCTATGTCAAAGTTCAATGGAATGCGTGATTTCCAATAAGATTCACCGTAGTCGTAAGACAACTGCTCACCTGCATCAATAGGCAGAATTGATATTAAAACTATATGGAGCATTTCCCCAGCGAATAGTGCCATAGTCTCAAGGTTAGGCTTGGCACTGTGGTTTATAAACCGGGTGATATTCCCTGAGCACTCAGCATCAATGTAGATGCTGCGCCACGACGCAGTTGGGTATTGAAACGCGTAGCTGTCATCTGTTTGCCTTATCCACCACCTGCGCTGGCGTACGACCCCTAAATACTCCCCAATTAATCTGCCCTTGGCTATCGATGTTTTAGCGAAAACACCGTAGCCAATTTTCTCATTGACCCATTTAATTTCTAAATTAGGGTGTGTGAATCCTTCTAAGAGCTCTGAATTATAATACGCACTGAGCCATTTTTGTTTTTGATCTAACGCAAGATGAATTTCTTTTTTTGCACATGCGCGGACAATATATTTTTGCAATCTGTCACTAGCAAAATGCAGTTGCTTTAAAGGGCGGACTTGATCTGGAGGTAAAAATTTTTTCATGTGCTTTTTTGAGAATTTTTGGCGAATTTTCTTTTGGTTTGTTGGGGGTAATATACGAAAGTTGATATAACCCCCAACAAACCAAAAGAAAATTCGCTCAAAAAGTCCAAAAAATCGACAGAATCTGAATCCGTTAACAGTCTCTTAGACACCTAACCCAAAAAAATGATATCTTTCAATTTGGAAGGAGCAACAAATTCGTAAATTACTTAAAATCCTTGAAGTATTTCACTTTTTAGCCAACAAATGAGCCTTCTTCATAAATTTTACTTCTGTATAGCGATTTTCTCACAGTGTACGTTGTGGGGAACTTCAATATTAGTCGATAAAAATGGGGGCGTCTCCTCTGAACTTAAATCTCTCGTCGAGCTATTTCCATTAGAATATGATGGCTCGCTCCATTCCCTTGTATCCGCCACTCAATCGCACTGGATGCAAAAAGGGCGCAAACGTTGGGAATTCACTCCTATAACCCCCTCTGATGCTGCACAGTACTTATGTTGCATCAAACTGCTTGATTGCTATGATGATATTCTCCCTAAAAAAAAACAATATGACTATGCTGTTTTACTCGGAGCAACAGTACCTCGTATGCGATCAAGGCTTGATTTTTTAAAAAGACACTGGGACCAAGGAGTCCGTTTTCATAACCTCGTATTTCTTTGCAGTAAAAGACCAATTGACCCCCTTGCCGATGGTATGATCACTCAATGCACTGAAGAAGAAGCTGGAATGTCCTTGATACAAGAGATTATTCCCAATGATATACTGAGCAACATTCAGATTACTTGCATCAGTGTCCCCTTAGAAAATAAGGATGAGAAAAGTGTGTTTCCCAATACCGCTGATACGATTGCTTCATGGCTAAAATGTTCTCCTAACCCAGGTAATTGTTTATTCATCAGCAATCAACCATTCATCCACTATCAAGATGCAATTATTAGATCAATTCTCCCCAAACACTTCATTTTTGAGACAATAGGCCCCATGTCAATCCTAGAAGTTCCAGCATCAATCTTACTAGATACAGTTGCAAAATGGCTTTATGTCGAAACCCAACAGGCACAACGATGAGAGAAAATCGAGTTATTTTAGTCCGCCACGGAGAAACACCTTGGAGCCTCTCTGGTCAACACACGGGTAGAACGGATTTGGACTTAACCCAAGAAGGGAAACACCAAGCGCAAACATTAGCTTTGAAGTTAAAGGACCTCTCCTTTGATTTTGTATTTACAAGTCCCTTAAAGCGAGCTAAAGAAACCTGCAATCTCGCTGGAATGGGTCCACAAGTTAATGTTTTAGAGAATCTAAAAGAGTGGGATTATGGCACTTATGAAGGCCTCACCCACCAACAAATACTTGAAAAAGACCCGCAATGGGATTTATTTAGTAAAGGAGCCCCTGGTGGGGAATCCCCTAAAGAAGTGCAAGACCGCGCTTTGACTGTTTCAACTGAATTAAAAAAATTACATGGCACTATTGCGATTTTTTCACATGGCCATTTTTTACGAGCTCTAATGACTCAGTGGATCGATCAACCCATACAACTAGCAAAATTTTTTTTACTTTCTACGGCCTCCATCTCAATATTAGGCTATGAAAGGGGAATTCCCGTTGTTTGTGGCTGGAATAAGAATGCTTTATGATAAACAACAGCTCAACTTGATGTAAATATAGATCTTATAAATATAAAAATAATTTTAATATAACAAATGAATTTATAATTGATAACAAACAGAATTTAAAGTAAAATATTTTAAAGAATACACAACAAGCTTGCAATTACATCATCTTTTTAATTTAATGCACTTTAATTGCAATCTTTAATAAAATATAACAAAAAAAATAAAAAAAATGGAGAATCTATGTCTCACAATCCTTTTACTATTTTCGAATCCAAAAATATAAACGCCCAACCTTTTCTTAATCACAATACAAATACGCCGCTCGCAAGCACTGGTCTCTCCCCTGCAATTAGCAACATTTTTGCTCAGCAAATAACAAGCCTGCCATCGCCTGTATTCCCTTACAAGCCATTTTCTGCATACGGTGAAACTATTGAATGGAGCAACCAAATAAAAGTTCTAAAACAGGTAGAACAAAAATTAAAAAACACTTTTGTTATAACTCCTGAGATTCAGAAAGAAGTCTACCATCAGCTTAAACAGTTAGCGTGCTGGGGCAATCTATGTGGCAGCGTTTATTGCGCATTTGAGAACACAGACTATGATAGAAGTTCACAAACATTTGGTGAAGATCTAATCAAAAGCAATCCACTTGTTCTATTGTATATTCGCGACAAAAATAACAACGACTTAATTCAGCAGTCAATCAATAATTTAGAAAATAAAATCTCTACTCAAACCAGAATCACCAATCTGAAAGAGCTTGAATCTATAGTAAAACAATCTCCTAAGAATATTGGCCAAGATAACATCAAGCAGTTTTTTCAGCTCCATTCTTATCTTAAAATAGATATGAAAAAGCTATTAGAAGATAGCGGTAATGATTCACTAGTCGATCCAATTTTATATCCATCCACAGATCAACATCTTAAGCTTCTTCTAGATGGAAATGGTACAAATTGGATACAAGAATTAAGAAAAAAATATGAAAATGAGCAAAATCAATTTTTATTTTCTCATGAAAAGAAAGAACTTAATGCAATTCGAACACAAACGCCTTATCAACTATGGAAGCATCAAACACGTTGCGATCAATTAGAGGCATTTACATCTTCGCTAAAACAACAACCATCTCTTCAATTACCAGATCTTCAGTCTCAGTATGCTTCACTTGATGATTCTATCCGCAAAAATATTGAACACTATGTTACCACTGCATTTCAACTTCAATACCCAGGTGATGCTCGGGTAAAGATCAATATAAATCCTAAAATACTTCTCAGCATTTTAGATACTAATGGCGGAGATCTTCTTACGTCTCTTTCATCACATCTAAGGCTAAAGAAAGAGCATTTCGAACTAAAGTTCAAGCTAGAACAATTTGAAAGAGATTACGCGAACAACACCGCGGTATTAGATACATTAGACACTCGGTTAAGATATCCATTGGCATATTGGGCTTGGACTAATAACAAGAATATTGATGGTATGGAATTGCTCAAGGTAAATTTTAAGAACAAGACCTATATCACGCCACTTCTTAACATCCTTAAAAAGCAGCTCGAAGCTTCCTATTCACAACTTTCATTGAAAGCTGCAAGAAAAAGTTCTGAAAAACAAGAGCATATAAGTACTTCTACTTGTAAAAATGTCACTTTTAAACACCTCGAAAAAGAAATTACAGATGAAGATTTTGATGCTATCAAGAAAGTAACTTTGATCACAGCGGAGTTTCAGAATATCGTCTCTACCGGCGGCCTTGGTATGGCTGTCCTCGGTATGGCAGAAGCAGAGACTAAAAAAGGGATCAAAGTCGATGTTGTGATGCCTCTTTCCAAGCAGATACCTGATCGCATTAAAAGTAAAATGGTCGAATCGTTTAGATTCCAAGACCGTTATATGGGCTTTGAAGGCAAGCTAAATAGAGTCCTCACCCTTTCCCCTGAACACACAAGGGAACTTTTCCCTCAATTTGCCGGGAACTTCGACAATATTTCGTTTTTATTCATTGAAGATACTGGAGCAAAGAACAATCGGTTTGAAAGAGAAGCGCTCTACACTGGTGATGAAAGTGATCTTGAGACCTACATGTATTTCTCTTATTGTGCAGCTAGGATAGTCCATGAAAAATTAAAACCAGATGTCGTTCATGCACACGATTGGTCATCTGCATTTGTTCCCAGAGTATTACAAAAACTAAACTCCAAAATCCCTAGTGTTGCAACAATCCATAATAATCTTGTACAGGGGAAAATAGAATCCGATTTTGCTAAAGACATTTTAGCACATTGTGGGTTCGAAAGAGAAAAAAGAAATTTGTTAGTCGATGCGCTCCATTTTGCACAACAAGTAACCACTGTTTCAGAAAACTATGCTGAAGAAATACAGAGTGATTATTTTGGCCAAGGGATACAACATGAATTGCGCAAAGTCGCTTTTATCCATGATAAATTAACCGGAATTGTCAATGGATCTAACTTGGCTCAGTTCAATACCGATAATCCTGTTGTCATGGCTTTTAGAGATCCAGTCACCCAACAGAATATCGGCAGTCAGTTGACTTTTGGACCAAATTCTTCACCTGAAGAGATCGTTCACAAAAAAATCAAAATTAAAGAACTACTTCAAACATCTCTTACCCAATTCCAACAAAATGGAATGCATAAAGATGTTGTGATGGACTTTAAAAAGCCTTATGCATTAAACGTAGGGAGATTTGATCCAGCCCAAAAAGGGATGCAAAACTTCAAGCACATGGTCGAAGCTTGTTTAGACTCTGGTGTCCAAATTGTCATCATGGGACCAAAACCTGCAGCTCATGAACATGAAGCGATCAAATACCTAAATGAACTGAAAGAATATTGCAAATTTAAACAAGGCGTTTGGATCATTGAAGATGAAAAACGCCCTGACGGACGATTCAAGGTACAACAGGGCCCTGATGCAATGAAGGCATTTACCGACCTTAGTGACGAAGACAAAAAATGGCCTTCTAACGTGGGAATGTTGTTGCGCGCTGGATCTGAATTTGGCATCCTTCCTCCAAACTTCGAACCATGCGGACTCACTCAAGACGAGTTCAAAAATACCGGTACAGAAGTGATAGCACGCGATGTCGGAGGAATTCACGACACAGTGCCACCAAACATGGGTGTACTCTACCAACCACTTGATCCTTACAGCAAAGAACAATTTTATATTTTGAAAAATACCATCAAAACATTCTGTACTGAACGGAAAAAAATGTGGGATGACGTATTTGTAAAACGTGAGCCAGAAGCAATTAAAGACTACGGAAACCGTGCAATTCAAATATTGAAATATGGCAGAAGGTTAGCTTGGGACGATAGTCCAAATGAAAAACCATCTCCTATTGATCAGTATAGAATGGTATATGCTGCTGCAAAAAAACGTATGACTAAGACACCTTCGGTCCATGTCAATACTTTCCTCGTAGGAAAGAAAATCACGCTTCAGCCAGTTTAATTCTCTCTTATGCCAGCAGCATTATCCTGCTGCTGGCATTTAATGCCAAAATCCGTATGATACATGGGGTGACTTAATTTTGGGTTCCTATGTCTCTTGCATGGATTTTCTTACTGCTCGCTGGTTTTTTTGAAATTTGTTTTACAATTGCTCTGAAATACAGCGAAGGATTTACCAAGCTCATTCCCAGTTTGATCACCGGCACTTTCATTGTGCTGAGTTTTTTCTCCGTTTCACAAGCAATGAAAGTCATCCCGATTGGCACTGCGTATGGAGTATGGGCAGGGATCGGCGCTGCTGGCACTGTTTTATGTGGAATCATATTTTTTGGTGACTCCTATCATATTGTCCGTCTAATCTCAATTTCTCTGATTATCATAGGCATCATCGGCCTGAAGCTAGTCCACGTCGACTAATCGTATTTAATAGAATTTGTAGAGTGCTTTGAAAAATCCAGTGCTTGGCTGTCCCCTCGCAAATTTAAAAAAATCGTAGACAAGGTTCTTTATTTTTTTATTAAGAACCTTTAAAAAGACTTTTATATGCATGTTTACTGCTGTAAACATGCAACACGTTTAGAAAAAAGAGGAATCATGCACATCATCAGAACTTTCGGCCATATCACCGGGGCAACACTGCTTGTCTCAGGAACTGCGATTGGAGTTGGAATGCTGGCATTGCCGCTCGCGTCGGCGCAAGGAGGCTTTGTTCCAGCTCTGATCATATACACAGTGTGTTGGCTGTTTATGATGGCAACAGGACTCTTGATCTTAGAAGCCTGCATTTGGATGCCTAAAGATGCCAACCTCGTCACCCTTTCTAGCCATCTGTTGGGCAAATGGGGGAAAAGAAGTTGCTGGGCACTCTATATCTTTCTTTTCACCTGCTTAATGGTCGCCCACATCGCTGGAGGAGGTTCTGTTGTCAATCAAATCACCCACCTTAGCATCCCTCCTTCCCTTTCGTGTCTGGTCTATGTTTTGATCTTTGCGCCAGCAGTTTACTTAGGGACACGCGCGGTAGACAGGTTGAATTTGCTCTTGATGTTGGGTATTGCAGTGACCTATCTGACATTTGTATTCAGCTCTGCGGATGATGTCCAAGCAACTTTACTCACACGCACAGATTGGTGGGCAGGATGGGCGGCCTTGCCAGTAGTATTCACTGCTTTTGGATATCAAAACCTCATCCCCACTTTAATGACTTATATGAACCGCGACGTTAAAAAAGTCCGGTTTGCCATCATCGTTGGAACCTTCATCCCTTTCGTTATCTACATCATTTGGGCACTCATTATCCTGGGCATTATCCCTACAGAAGGACAAGGAGGATTGCTCGATGCACTTTCTAAAGGACAAAATGCGGTCGCCCCTTTAAGCAACTATTTAAAAAATCCTGTCCTCTACAAAATCGGAATAGCGTTTGCCTTTTTCGCTCTGACAACTTCATTTGTTGGAATTTCTGTGGCCTATATGGATTTTTTAGCGGATGGTCTCCGTGTTAGAAATAAAAACTGGATCCACAAGCTAGGGCTCTGCGCAATTGTCTTTGGGCTCCCTCTCATCGTCACTTGGATCGATCCCCATATTTTCCTTCAAGCACTTAATGTGGCAGGCGGTCTTGGGGCAGCTTTGTTGTTAGGATTGATGCCCATCTTGATGGTATGGATTGGAAGGTATTACAAAGGACATTCTCTTTTGCATCAACAAGTCCCTGGAGGAAAGATCACACTTTCTATCCTGATGGTATTTTTACTGTTCGAGTTTGGGATTGAATTTTTTAGCTAAAAACTCGTTGTAACTCGCATAACTAGCTTCCCTTTAGCATTTCCTTCTTCTAGGAGCTTGTGTGCTTGTTGCACCGTTTTCACATTTAAATTACCTAGTACAATAGGATTGCACGGTTTTAATTGCCCCAATTCCACCATTTTCTGGATTGTTCCAAATTCCTTTCGGTAGATCTCTAAGCTTTTGGCCCCTTTAAAAGTAGCCTCGCTTCTAATAGAAATCATATGAAGAGTGAGACTTTTTTGAAAAAATGAACCTCGAGACATAATTTCCCCAGATACATTTGGAGGTTCAGTGACAATACTGATCATGTGACCATGCACATCGAGCAAAGCAATGCCTAATTGTTTGAAATAGCCACCTGCGAAATCTATGACAACTGAGAAGGGATTCCCTTCATTTTTTTCTATTATGAGCCTAGCGGCACTCTCCAAAGGAACGTTTTTATAAACAAAGATAGAATCGCTAGGAATTCCCAAGGAGTTGATTAGACTGTCCCTCCCCTCTTCACTTCCAGCTGTGGTCATGATTTTTTTAACGCCTATCTTCTGTAACATTTGTAATGCCATCCGCCCAACACTGCCAGTCCCTCCCGCTACAAATATCGAATTATCCGACGAGATCTTATGACACACATGTGTTGCGCGGTAAGCTGTTAACGAGATTACTGGAAGTGTAGCAGCCTCTTCGAAAGAAAGAGATTCAGGGATCTTAAATACCCAGGCTCTAGGCACTACAACATACTCTGAATAAGCCCCTTTTTCGCCATTTCCAAAGACTATTGCTGCTACTCTGTCCCCTACTCTAAGATCATTGACATGCGCTCCTGTCTCAACAATTACCCCAGAACAATCAGCACCCAACACCAACGGGGGTTTCAAACCTAGCTGTCCTAGACGTATTTTCGCGTCAAGGGGATTGAAGGCAACAGCGTGAATACGAATACAGACTGAATCAGGATCGACAAGGGAAAGAGCGAGATCTTTTTCTTTAAACCCCTCAACTCCACCTATATGTTCAAGAACGATTGCCTTCATATGAACCTATCCTATTAAATTCGCTCGACGAGCTTTCCAACAAATTTCACTTCAAATCCAAAGGTTGACCTTGATCCATATCTAAAGTACGGATCAAAGTCAACCGTTGGATTTAGAGCTAAAAAAATGCGAAAAGATCATGAGTAGATTAATTGGGATGGGTTCATGCACCCGCCGCTTTTTCCAATCTGTTCATCAATGCGTCATTACTTTTCGTCTTTTCATCGCAAAAAACAATGATCTCATCATATTTTTTTTGATCAGATTGGCGCAAGAGATCATAGAGATTTTGCGCGTTAAAATAATGAAATGCTCGTTCGTGTTTAAAAACTACTCCTGTAGGTAACAGAAAAAGAATATTGTGTCCTGATTCTCGGGCATAACTTTCGATTAGCCCCTGTTCATATACCAGCCTTATAGGAGCAATAGGTGCGTAATGACGGTATTTTAAACCAGGAGATGGCACTGAAGTGAGCTTAGAAGTTTGTTTCCACAAAGGGACTTCTTTGCCTAAAACAAGCTCTAGGTCGTTTGAAGTGATAGATCCTGGTCGCAAAATCGAAGGATGCTCTGGATCGAGCAAACTTATGACTGTAGATTCAATCCCAATTGAACAATTACCCCCATCGATCCCTGCAGGTATCTGACCATCGAAGTCATTTAAGACATGCTCAAGCTTTGTGCTGCTAGGCTTACCAGAAAGATTTGCCGATGGGGCAACTAAAGGCTCTCCAACAAGCTCAATTAGCCTCTTAGCTATTGGATGGGCTGGGAAACGGATTGCGACAGTATTTAATCCAGCATTGACACTTGAAGGCACGTGAGGAAGCCCTCTCAAGATAAAGGTCAAAGGCCCTGGGCAAAAATGCGAATACAACAAATGAAATATTTTTGGAAGCTCGTAGGTAAGTGTATCTAGCTGTTCTAAACAGCTCAAATGTGCAATTAAAGGATTGTCAGCAGGACGTTTTTTTATGGAAAATATCTTCTTTATTCCCCGCTCGGAAAATACTCTTGCCCCCAACCCGTACACAGTTTCGGTAGGAAAAGCAACGACTTCATCATTCTTTAATAAATCAGCAGCAAGGACAAGATCAGACGCATACAAAATAACTGTTTTCACGGTTTGCTCAATGCCCAAAGTAAAAAGACTCCAACCGCCACTTTAATTCCACTCAATACAGCTATCTTTTCACAGTAACGATCGAAGAAATTGCGCACAGATTGTCCAAAACGCCCTGTCGCCCATGCAATGGCATAAAATCGGAGCATGCGTGCCAGAAAAACACTGAGCATGAAGCATCCAAAATGAAGCTTAGAAAACCCAGCAGAAACTGCGATGACCTTAAATGGAATAGGGAGCAGTGCACTTAATGAAACAGCAATAAACTCATAATGGAGGAAACTTGCTGTGATCGAAGTAAAAGTTTTTTCTGATATCACGTATTTTAGGAGGAATCCCCCCAAATAGTCCCAAAGGAGAAACCCAATTCCAAAACCAATAACGCCACTGACAACTGAAGCTACTGCCGCTGAGAGAGAAAATAAAAATCTTTTAGACGAATTATGGGCGCAGAATAGAACAAGCAAAGCGTCTAGGGGAAGGATAAAGAAAATTTCCAAAACGAAGACAAGGAAAATCCATAACCATCCCCTATCAGAATGTGCTTTACGTACTGCCCAATCGTATATTTTTCTTGAATAGGTTTTTAACATGGTGCTATTGTAATCGTTTTTGCATTAAAAAACTATCAATTGAAATGTTAAATACTGCAACAATTATCGTTATTTATGCTCTGATCGTAGGTGTAGGTGGAGCAATTGGTTATGTTAAAAGCTCTAGTATGATTTCTTTAATTGCCGGGGTTTGCTCTGCTATTGTCCTGCTGCTATCAGCAGTAGCTCTTTATTCTAAAAAAAAATGGGGATATTACACTGCTTTGGGAATTGGAGGCCTGCTCCTAGTAATATTTGTTTTACGGTTTATAAAAACTGGGGCTATTATGCCTGCCGGATTTATGGCACTCTTAAGCCTTATATTCCTTATAACCCTATTCGCACGTGCTGGAAATTTAAAAAGAAAATCCTAAAGAGAGACTTGCAAAAATCCAGTTTAGCCGATTTTTGCAAGGACCTCTAAAGTCGAGTCAATGGTTATAAAGATTTTACGCAAAGACGCGCAAGCCGCGAAGACACAAAGAATTTTATAAATCATTTTTCTTAGCGTCTTTGCGTCTTTGCGTCCTGGCGTCTTTGCGTTTAAATCTAATCTTTATAGCCTCTGAGTTTCGAAAGAAGTCTAATGGTCTCCGGCATAGTAGGGTTCTACGTGGACAATGACATCCCTTACCGAAGACCATTCTTTTTGAATTTCTACCCTCACTTTTTGTGCGATCGTATGGGCATCTTCCACTGTCATATGTGGATCAACCTCGACATCGATGCTCACATGCGCATCAGGACCATAGACCTGCATACGGACCTTCTCAGTGGCAAGAACCCCTAAGACGCGCATTGCAGCTTCCCGAACTCTTTCAAAAAACACTGGCTCTGGCACCCTGTCCAATAGTTGGTTGAGATTTTTTTTGGCTGCCATAGACCCTATTCCCACCATAAGCAAAGCAATAGCCATAGCGCCTAGGTGGTCAAAAAAAGCGCTAGATGCTGGAAAAAATGCTCCAAATCCTAATGCAATAGTAGCAAATAAGCTGTTAATCCCATCAATTCGATAGTGGACAGCATCAGCCATCAAAGCCGGGCTGTTTTGTTGTTTTGCGGTTCTTTTCACAATCTGATATGAAATTTCCAAAAGGATGACTGCGCAGAAAGGGATAACCCAAGTAAAGACATTTAAAAACTCACCTGCTCTCTGATGAGCAAGGGCTGTTGTTTGCTGTAAGAACATCCCGCCACCAAGAACAGCCAATAGAACCCCCAGCTGCAGCCCTGCAATGGGCTCAAAACGTCCATGGCCAAAGGGATGATTTTTATCAGGAGGACGATCCGCCAATCGCATACAGAAAATTAAAAAAAAGCTCGCCCCAACATCTACAAGGCTTGAAAGCGCATCCACGAGCAGCGCCGAGCTGCTCAAATAAACAAACCCTAAAAGTTCAGCCGCAATGATAACGCCTCTTATCATCACTCCGCGCAATGCGGTATTTGTCATATGTTTCAACCGCTCTTGGCGTCTCTCTTGGACCTCAGTAGGAAGCGGTATCGATGATGGGAATTTTGATTCTTTCTTTGACATTTTTTAGTTGGTATAACGTTTTAGGGTTATTTTCCAGTCAATGTTATCAAAGAATGCCTCGATATATTTCTTTCGGTCAAGCCCATATTGAGTGATGTAAGCATGTTCAAATACATCCATAACTAATAAAGGTTCTGCCCCACTTAAGTGACCCAAGTCATGCTCATTGATCCAGGTATTGATCAATTTTCCTGAGAGAGGATCTTGATAGAGGATGACCCAACCTATCCCTCTTGTCATCCCAGTCGCAATGAATTCCCTTTTCCAAAGTTCAAAACTACCAAAATCTTGGGTTAGTTTTCGATATAGCGCACTATCAGAAGAAAGGGGATCTTTTCCACCTAAATTTTGAAAATAAAGTTCATGAAGACGCATCCCATCCCACTCCCAGCCTAATCTCCGCTTTAAGGCAGTAAAATCATAGCTATCAGCTTTATCTTGGAGCAAAAGATCTTTCAGTCTATTGATAAGGAAATTGGTGTTTTTAACGTACCCTTGATAGAGCTGAAAGTGCATTTTTAACAGGTCATCGTTAAACCCTGGCATCCCTAATAAATTCGAAAAGTCTTTTGCTTGGTAATCATTAGACACAACAGGGGTTCCAGCCGCGGCAATGCCCGCAGGAACAACTTGTGCAGATACAGGGAATACAGCAGATAAAAACAAAACTGAAAGAATGTTTAAAAGACGCATATAAAGCTTCCTGTGTGCGTAAGGTGAATTACCATCTGATTTTAACTTGACTTTGAAATTTTTGAGCCCGCCTGCCCCACATATTTGCCCTCGAAAGTTCGACCTATAGTCGAAATGGGAGATTATTTAAACCAGGAAGAGGTTACAAACCCCTTTCTGGTTTAAATAACTCCACAAAACTAAATATCTCAAGGCCTTCGGATCCAAAAGGTTGCAAAGCCGAGTATATATACTCGAAAGATCATTTCCAAAAGGAAATTGCCAGAGCAATTTGAGGCTCTTAGAGCCTGTCTGCGAATTTTTTAGTTTGAGGGGCAGATTTCATTTTCGATTATATCGATTAGTTTAACTTCATTCGACTTCATAAAGTCGTGTGAGGTTAAAATAATCGATATAATCGGAAAATAAACTGTCCCGCAAATTAAAAAATTCGCAGACAGGCTCTTAATGGATTATTTCATGCTTTTTCTTCAAAAATCGGAAAGCTATGGCTCTTCCCTAGTACATGACAGAATGCAGTAACTTCTTTTTTTTCGTAATCAATCTCGCCATCCCAGCCAGAACCGCCACCACCTTCTAAATGGATTCTCTTAAGCTCTTGTTTTTCCGGACCACGAGTTAAATCATAAAGAGTAATTACACCTTCTCCTTTCCACATTGTGATATCTCTTTCTTGATCACCTGAAGTTGTAAAACCCAAACCAAATTCCACACAGATATTCTCTATGAACTGAGGATTTCTTAAAGGAGCCAATACGCATTTTATATGTTTTATTTCTGGATCAATACTATACACATATTTAGCGCGCGGGTATTTTTCACTGCTGAGAACAAAATAATAAAACCCCTTATTAAAGTGGGATGGATTGGCCCAATCAGTAAATTGACTATTGTCAGCTCTTGCAGTAGGTAATTTTGCAAGCGCTGTATTAGAAGTTTTCTCAGTAACAGATATCATTCCCTCATTAACTGATATTGAATACTTCCCTTTAAATTCTATTACTGATGAAATGGGAATAGAGCAATTTTCAGTTTTACCAATATCAGAAGCGCTAGCTACAGACATATTTTCTCCATAAATATCTTGGTGAGATCCGTTTTTGTTTTTTTTGCGCCAATTATTGTAGAGAAGAGAAATTTATCTCTAGAAATTTCAACCCTTGAGTTTATCCGCATAGAGTAAAAAAGATCCGCCAAAATTGCTTTCTAATTTGCGGATAGGTGATAAATAGTCCCGTAACTCGACCAAGCCTTAGTTTTAGTACAGGATCTTAGAACCTGTCCCTGAAGATTTCATCCTGTTCGCCTTCTTTGTCCTATAGCTTCTTCGGAATCAGGGAAACGGGCAACCAGCATAGGTACTAAAAAACACCCTTGTGCGCTTTCTAAAAGTGCATAAATATCAGGATAACTATCTCCTTCAAGATTAGGATCGTCATCGTAAAACATCCAACGATTGTCTTTAACGACAATTGTCAGGTCATTCACTTTTTGACTTTTGTCAATGAAAGTTATAGTAAAACAACTGAGGGGAATTTGAAACCGCATCTTTAATTGGTTCTCTAAAATGTAAACGTATTCATCTTTTCGAAAAATAAAAGTTCCTGACTGCTCTTTTTGCAATAAGCGCTCTGCTCCAACACGGTCTAACTGATGCCAAGCTTCGTGTACTAAGTCTTTTCCTAATAGCCTTTGTAATCCTGATGTGATTTCTATTGAGCAAATGGCGTCGAGTAAAAGCATTGGATCATTTGTGAAAGAAAACAGCTCTCGAGAAGTCTTATTCAATAAGTGAAAGGTTTCAGAAATAGCCTGGATCGCTTCAGGTTTAAAATCATCCCAACGAAAATCCTCTCGATCTTCCTGGTCATCATATAGACAAAAAAAGGTTTCATCAACTGAAGAAGGGGAAAGCTCCATCTCAAGGACAACAATTTTCCATTCCTTGCCCATACGGTCAGGTGCTCTTAGCAACAATGCTCCATTTGTCTTATGCACAAAAGCATCAAATTCACAATGAATGTGCTCGCCAAGGGTATCTAATTTAAATCGCAGAGGTTGCACTGCACTTTGAAGAGCTAGAATATTTCGACGAACAGTTTCGTTTTGAATGGAGATCTTCATAAATAACCCTATATTAAGCGACAAGTCTATAAATCGCATTATAGTTTTTTTAATAATTTAATTCACAATAATTATATTTTTTTCTCTAGTTATTTGATTTAATGCGTTTTACTGCTCCCATTTCTTCAGCTTTTGCACACGATGCAAGTAATCCATTAACAATCGCAGAGCGAATTCCATGATCTTCCATTTTTTTCAAACCCGCTATTGTCATGCCCATAGGAGTTGTAATTGACCATTTCAGTGCACCAGGGTGTTGGTTCTTTTCTCTTAATAATGCAATGACTCCCTCCATGGTCTGCAATAGGTATTCTTGACTCTCGTGGGGATGAAAGCCCAAGATCAACGATCCCTCAATAAATGCTTCGAGCAAAAGCAGCCAGAAGGCAGGACCAGAAGCGGTGATCGCCATAAGGGCGTCCATACGCTCTTCAGGGATCCAGGTTATCAATCCTAAGCCAGTAAATAGCTTTTCTATTTCCCCTTTGATTTTTGTGGGAACCCCATTTTGGACAAAACCCAAAACAGCCTTTTCCACAAGGAGGGCGATATTTGGTGTCAAACGCACCACTTGACTTCTTCCAAAGCTCTTATTTAACGTTTCAAGAGTTACACCAGCGAGTATGCTGATTATCGTCTGCTTTTTATTAAGAACAGGGGCCATCAACTGAGCAACTTCACTTAAGTCTTGTGGTTTGACGGCTAAAAGGATATAGTCCGCTTCTTTAACGGCGTTTTGGATATCGGTCTCATAGATCGCTTTAATCTCTTTTGCAAGCTTTTCTGTCTTTTCTTTATGAGGATCTATGAGAATAACTTTATGTTCTTTTGCAAAATGCCTAGCGAAGGCGCCCCCCATGGTCCCACATCCAATTACAGCAATTTTCATTTTTTAAACTCCTCTGTTTATCTCACCTGCGTAGTTTGTGTGCATAGCGGTTGAAACTTCTTCATATGTCATCTTCTTATGTAAAGTCCACATGAGTTTTGTTATCGTGCTTTCGAGCGACATATCCATCGCTTCTATCACTTGGAACTTCAATGCTGCCCGTCCGGTCTCATAGGCTTTCATGTGTGTTGAGCCCTCTAAGCATTGAGAACGCACTACGACAGGTATGTGTAATGAGCGGCATTTTTCAAGAAATTCAAGATAACTATGAGGAATATTTCCAGTGCCATAAGCAATTAATACGATCCCATGAACATCCTTACTTAGATAATCGACTAAAAGCTTTTGTGGCATACCGGGAACTAATGAAATGACCACGACCTGGGGATCAAAACCGGTCATTAGTTTCCAGGGCTCTGAATGTCGAGACTTTGTTGGATGGGTAATCTGTATTTGAGTGCCCATCTCCCCAAAGTGAGGAACATTGACACTTGCAAACGCGTCAATTTTGGAATGAGACACTTTTGAAGAACGGCACCCCAGAATCAAACGGTCTCCAAAGGCAACCCAAACCCCAGCAAGGTCCTTGCTGGCAATTTGCATCGCATTGGCAAAATTTCTCCTTGCGTCGGAGTCTATTCGGTTGCCTGGTATCTGAGCCCCTGTCAAAACTACAGGTTTTCCGATATTATTTAAGACAAAACTAAGAGCGCTTGCGGTGTATGCAAGGGTGTCAGTCCCGTGTGTCAAAACAAAGCCATCATACTGAGAATAATTCTCACGAATTACTCTAGCAATCTGGTCCCATTTTTCTGGGGTCATATCGCTACTATCTATATTGGCAATGTAATGAACTTCCCAATCAAAAGCCTGATCTAAGCCTACTGCCAATTGATGGATGGAAGCAACAGCGGAAGATCGATCCGGAGGGGCAAGAAACCCATGAACGTTCTCAGTCATTACAATAGTGCCACCGCAAAATAGGACTGCAATTTTTGGTCTCATAAAACACCTAATAGATAAAATAATCTTGCACAAAATAAGATTTATTTATAAAAAGAAAAACAGCCTATAAAATATTTAACTAGATTTTCCAATTCGAACCTTTTGAGTTTTTGGAGGAGATTGTGAAAGACAAATATGAGACCGAGGTTAAAGCTTATCGACCAGCGCAATATCAGATTAATCCTCTGTTTAACAATCGCTGGTCTCCAAGGTCAATGACTGGTGAAAAATTAAAAGATGAAGAATTACTCCCCCTATTTGAAGCAGCTCGTATGGCGCCCTCATCTTACAATGGCCAGCCTTGGAAGTTTCTTTACGCTAAGCGCGACACACCAGCCTGGGATCATTTTTACAATCTTTTGGTTGACTTTAATAAACAATGGGCAAAAAACGCTGCGGTTCTTATAGTTGTGATTTCTCGCAAAACTTACGAACATAATAACAAACCTGCTCGCACTCATAGCTTTGATACGGGCGCTGCATGGATGAGTTTAGCCTTAGAAGCTACTGACCGCGGACTCGTTACACATGGTCTAGAAGGCTTTGATTATGAAAAAGCACGCAAGGATTTAGAAATCCCTGAGGATTATACAGTTGAAGCGATGATTGCAATTGGAAAAAGAGGCCCAGCTGACAATTTACCTGATGAAATGAAAAAACGAGAACATCCTTCTCCAAGAAAACCTATCGAAGAAATTGCCCAGGTAGGGAAGTTTCGTAAAACTGCAAGTGATAAAAGTAAAGCTGCTTAGAATATATTGAATACAGTTTCTCAAAAAAAAATCGAGCAAGCCCTGAACTTGCTCGACAGAACATGAAAACTTAGGCGAAGTTAAGCAACTGCCTGATCGAAATATCAGGGGCTCGATTAACGAGCAGCAGCTTTTTTAGATCTACGAACTGTCTTGCGCTTAGCAGTAGTTCTTTTTGCAGTAGATCTTTTCGCAGTTTTGCGAGTAGATTTTTTAGAAGTTTTCTTCTTTGCCATAAAATTAATCTCCTTATTTGTGTAGGTGGGAGATAGTTCCCTTTTATTCCCTACAACTTCAATATACAATATCTAACATTTATTAATAAAATATTTTTTACAATTAATGTATAATTGAACTATTACAACAAAATGAAATTCCTATTCAGAGAGTATTGTGAGGCCATTTTTTTAATCTAAAAAAAAATAAAATATTTTTTGATTATGATTAAAAATAACTGTCTAATTTAACTAAAAAATGAATTTTAGAGCAGAGTAAATTCAAATTTTTTTTATAGTTTACAAAAAATTACTATCACGCATATCTTCTTGCAATCATTTTTTTAAATCATTCGGAGGAATATATGAGTCGTCCTGTTTGTTCATTTATTAGTACTAAATTACCACAAACTTTCCGTTTAATACCTTGGGAGCACAACAATAAGGCTTTATGGCATCATAAAATTCAATACGTCTCTTTCCTTTCTAAATCCCTTAACTCACAACGTGTTAGATTAGTATCTCAAGAAAATGCCTCTGTTAAGAAAAAGTTTACAGCATGGAAATTTTGGGCGCTTATTGGAGGTGGGTATGTAAGTTATCAAGTTATTGATGGTAAGCAACTAGGAATTATTGCGAACGAAGCAATAGCTGCATTCGCCTGGATTCGGGGTGAAAGCCTAAGTATTGCAGAATTAAAGATAATCGGTAAGACACTCGAACTTCCTGAAGAACAAATCAATGATGCAACAGAGAGAAACAACTACCAAAAAAAATGTTTTGCTGCCGCATTGCAAGCTTGTGAAAAGGGAGAATGGGAAAAAATTAAGCGGATTAAACCCTATATGCCGAAATTAAAAAATGCAGAAGGCTATACTTTATTTCTCGCTTTAACAAAAATTGGAAATGTACGCTGCGTAATTGAGTTTACAGATCATTTCAAAGATACAATATTGATACATGAGATCGATAGTCATGGGAATAATGCCCTTCATATCGCATCAATTCAAGGAAATCATCTTCTCATTGATCACTTGTCTAACTTTTTGAGCATTAATTCCATCAACTACGCCAATAAAACAGCTGTTGAACTAGCAATAGAAAACGGCCGAAGCCTCGTCCTAAATATTCTTGGTAAAAATATTGATTTGGATCGCCACATTTTTTCTTACCTAACTCTATGTGTTAAGAAAGGCGAACTGGGTTGTTTTGAAGTCTTATTATCGTGCTTAGAAGCTCGATTTTTAGATCCATCTAGTAGAACCGAAAAGTTAAATGCCAAAATCCTAGACAAGGATGATCAAAAAAACAGCTTATTACACCTGACTGTCTTAAGCGGGCAAACAGAAATGCTAGAACATCTTGTCAAATATCGAAATCTGCTCATCAAAACTCACATTAATAATGCCAATAGTAATGGAGATACACCTCTACATCTAGCATGTTTTCGCGGGGACGAAAAAATCATCCGTGTATTAGTCGCACAAGGTGCGAATTTAAATGCTCAAAACAAAGAAGGATTGACCTGTGTGCATATCGCTGCAGAAAGACATCTTCCAGAAACCATCCAGGTACTCTCTTTCTTAGGTGCGGATCTAACAACTATTGACAACAAAAACCGCACCCCTCTAAGTATTCTCAAAGATGCTACCGGGCCTCAAGCACTGAATTGCAAAGCATTACTTGAAAAACTCTCTGTTGCAAGAATGATTCAAATCAAGTCAGCTCCTAATTATTTAGACAATCCACCAGAAAATATTGTTTTACAAGGAGGAGGAGCTCGTGGCTCTGCATATCCTTATGCATTAAAGAAAATGCAAGAAATGCACTTACTTGAACATGTCAAACGTTACCTTGGCACTTCAGCAGGAGCAATTACAGCAGGACTCGCAGCAACAGGGCATACCCCCGAAGAATTAGAAAAACTACTAGAAAAAGACTTAACCTCGTTTTTAGACTACAAAAATCCTAATGATGCTGCTTTAGGAGAATCCATTACGTCTAACAGTAATGCTCAAAAAGTTATAGGAGTATTTAAAAGCTTTTGGAACGGCGGAGCTGCATTGATACATCCAGTTGCTCAGTCCCAAGAACTATATCGAAAATTAACCGAGTGTCCTGGAATCTGTAAAGGAGATGCTTTAAGAGACTTTGTCGAAAAGCAAATTCAAGCAAAAACTGGTATCGTCAACTGTACTTTTAAAGAATTACAAGAGCTTTGTAAAAAGGAGCCAAATAAATTCGCAGAACTCCATATATACACAACCAAGCTTGTTCCAAATGGCCATGCAGAAATTGTTCGTCTGAGCGCTTCTGAGGAATATCAAAATGTGATTCTTTCAGACGCCGTGGTCTGTTCCGCGAACATACCTGGCATTTTTGAACCACGCCCTTTGTACTTTAAAGATGCGCAAGGGAAACGGTATGATCGTCGCGATTTGGGATATTTTGTGGATGGAGGTTTGTTAAAAAATTTTGGACTAGATGGATTTGACGAAAGAAAATATCAGGGAGAAGATGCTTGGGGTTCCAATACAAATAAACGAACTCTTGGTCTTAGCCTTGTGTCAAACGAAGAACCAAGCACTCCTTCAGTGAATCCAAAAATCATTGAAAGTCCAGGAACTGTTATAGACATTCTCAAAGCGTATTACAATTTTGAGGAGCTATTGCTTAAAGAACAAGTCTACGAGCAAGATCGCATACTCCCAATTCCAGTACCTAAAGAAATTAAGATTATTTCGTTCGATGAGGCACGCAAAAGAAAACTAGAGATAAAGAAATTGAGTGAAGAGGCTGTGGAAAATTTCATGAATAAACAATCTAAAAAATAGCATTATTATTTAATAACATTGTTAGAAAGAAGACGGACGCCCCTCATACGGGGCTCCGTCAAATATAATACTTATAAGATTTGAATTTCTATACTGTTGATCTTATCACCCATCGCAATCTTCTGAACAACATCAAAACCAGAAACTGTTTTACCAAAGACGGTATACTCACCATCTAAATATGGAATTGATTCTAATGTAATATAAAATTGACTTCCGCTCGATCGTTTTTTTGGATTAACCTGATCGGGAAGCCTTGCCCAAGCCAATGCCCCTTTTTCATGTTTAGGTCCAATTTCTGCTGGAACAGTATACCCTGGACCGCCCCTTCCTGTCCCTTCGGGGTCTCCACCCTGGACCACAAAATTAGGCACTACACGATGAAAAGAGAGGTTATTATAAAAACCACCCTTAGCGAGTTGAATAAAATTGGTGACAGATAAAGGGGCTTTATCTGGAAAAAGCTCACACACAACATCTCCTTTAGATGTATGGATGACCGCTTTGTATGTTTTTCCTTTCTCAAACGCAAGAGCTTCTTTAGGTTCTTCAAACTTCATATTTTGTCCTTCAGAATATAATAATTGTGTAGGGGTGGCGATGCTAGCAAAAAGCGTGAGGGCAATAATACATAACCGTTTCATATCAGGTCTCCTTGAAACTTTTTATAAGGCTAGATGTTGTAGAAACCATCTCTGAAATTATTTTGATTATCAGGTCCTTTTAGTCGATTTTTGATTCAGAAATCCGGGAAAATGTCAAAATTCGAATCTAACCATCAATTTTTAAATCAAAAAAACCAACACAATATCTAAATTTGACGAAGACCTAATTCGGAGACAGCCTCTCATGAGAGATTTTAAACAGATTAAGAATTGGCTTGAAAGAGAATTTTAGAAAAAAATCCCTGAACAGGCACTTTAAGGCGCCTGTTCAGAGCAATTAACTACTTACGTTTTTCTTGGTGTAAGGGATTATGTGGTTTTTGACCAGGCTGTTGCGGCTTTTGCTGTGGATTCTGGTATTTCTGTTGTTGTGGTTGTTGTTGATTAGGTTTATTTGGTTGTTTCATGAACTCCTCCAATTGTATAGAGAAGAGGATCCCCTTCTCATATTTTCACCATGTCGGATTTATTAATAAAAATAAAAGATTTTTCTTGATTATTTTCACAATAAAGAAGGAAACAAAGATAAAAAAGTAAATAGGTTCATGTATGACATCTCATGCTTCAACAAACCCCATTAAGGCAAGAAGGATAATCACTGTCTTTATTCTAGCCATGTATAACGTCTCTATTATGGCGAGTTTAAGAAATCTACCATTAGTGGCTGAATATGGGTTAAGTGCCATTTTTTACTTTTTGATTGTAGGGGTCTTTTTCCTCCTTCCTTCTGCCCTTGTTTCTGCGGAACTTGCGACCGGCTGGCCGAAGGATGGAGGAGTGTATGTTTGGGTAAGAGAAGCGCTGGGGGATAAATGGGGATTTGTCGCGATTTGGATGCAATGGGTCCATAACGTTGCTTGGTACCCAGTCATTCTATCTTTTGTGGCCTCTACATTTGCTTTCGTGGTTTTCCCCGAACTTGCAAGCAATAAAATTTACGTTTTACTGACTATACTCTTCTGTTTCTGGGGAATGACCTATCTAAACTGTAAAGGAATACGGACATCAAGTTGGTTTAGTACTATAGGGGTCATTGCAGGTACGATCATACCGGGAATATTTATTATTGCATTAGGCATGAGCTGGGTGGTTGGTAATAATCCAATCCACGTCGATTTAAGCCCTAAAGCAATCCTCCCAGATTTTTCCAGCATTAACAATATTGCTTTCCTAGCTGGACTTTTCCTTGCTTTTGCTGGCTTAGAAGTCTCGGCTGGTTATGCAGCAGAGGTGAAAAACCCCACCAAAAACTTTCCCAAAGCAATTGTCATTGCAGCGTTGATTACTTTCTTTATTTTCATGCTAGGGTCACTTGCAATCGCAATGGTTATTCCTAAAAGTGAAATCAGCTTAGTTTCAGGATTGATGGAAGCCTTTCAAAGATTTTTGAGTTACTACGAACTTGCCTGGCTGCTCCCTGTCTTAGGTGTGTTACTCGTGATCGGCGCTATTGCTGAGACTAATTCTTGGATCATGGGCCCAGTTATCGGCTTGCATGCGACATCAGCGCATGGAAATTTACCTCCGATTTTTCAAAAGCTTAATAAGCATGGGATGCCGACTAATCTGCTTCTTTTTCAAGCTATTATAGTGACCATAGTGTCCTTTATGTTTTTATTGATGCCCACGATCAGCGGCTCATTTTGGATCCTTTCAGCCTTAAGTGCGCAAATTTATCTAGTGATGTATATTCTAATGTTCATTTCTGCAATCCGACTAAGATACGTGCGCCCAAAAGTCCCAAGACCTTATTTTATCCCAGTCAAGCACAAAGGGATATGGATTGTTGCGAGCATAGGAGCTCTGGCCTCTGTTTTCGCGATTGTGATAGGCTTCTTCCCTCCTGCAGTTCTTCAAGTGGGAAATGAGCCTTTTTACGTATTCTTTTTATTAATTGGGCTTGCTATCATGACTGCGATCCCCCTAGGGATCCAAGCAGTAAAAAAGAAATCTTGGTTGCCCAAATAAGCACGAAAATCGACCAAGCCTTAATTTAGAGATAGTCACTAATGAAAGTCCCATTGGCAGAAATGCTACGTCCACGCAAACTTGATGAAGTTGCCGGGCACGAAAAGCTTTTAGGAGAAAATGGTTGGATCCGTCGTTTGATGGAAAGTGACAAGCCCCAATCATTGCTTCTATGGGGGCCCCCTGGATGCGGCAAGACCACTATTGCAAAAATATATTCCCAAGCATTTCAGCTCCCCTTCTTCCAATTAAGCGCAGTTTTTCATGGAACAACTGACTTAAAAAAGATCATTATCCAAATTCAGGACAACCCCCTGCTATACTCTCAAGCAATTGTCTTCGTAGATGAAATCCACCGCTTTAATAAAGCACAACAAGACGGCTTTCTCCCCTATGTAGAATCTGGAAAAATAATTTTGATCGGAGCCACTACGGAAAATCCTTCTTTTTCCTTGAACAATGCGCTGCTTTCCAGGTTACGTGTTGTCCCCTTATCCCCTTTGGACAACGCGGCCTTATCTACTATTCTTAACCGGTACGAAGCTCATCACTCTCCTTTACCCTTAACAGATCCGGCTCGTGCTCTCATCCTCGATCTTGCACAAGGAGATGCACGCCATCTTCTAAATATGATTGAGAATTTACAGACGGTGAAAACCGAAGCTCCTCTAAATGATGAACAAGTCTTAGAATGGGTCTACAAAAAAGCAGCCTTGTATGATAAACATGACGACCATCATTTTAATTTGATCTCAGCGTTACATAAATCTGTAAGAGGCTCTGATCCTGACGCTTCCCTGTATTGGCTTGCGCGCATGCTCAAAGGTGGAGAAGATCCACAATTTCTGGCTAGACGAATTATCCGTATGGCAGTTGAAGATGTTGGACTAGCAGATCCCCAAGCCCTTGAGATAGCGCTAAACGCTTGGAAAGCCTATGATCACCTTGGATCGCCCGAAGGAGAACTCGCTTTAGCTGAAGCCATTGTCTATATTGCCCTCGCTCCAAAAAGCAATGCCATTTATACAGCCTTTAAAGAAGCTCAGGACTTAGCAGAGTACACAGGCCACCTTCCCCCTCCCAAGATCATCTTAAACGCTCCAACCAAGTTAATGAAGAATATAGGCTATGGAAAAGACTATCTCTACGATCATGACGTACCCGACGCTTTTTCAGGACAATCTTACTTTCCAGAAGAATTGCCGCGCAAACAGATGTACCATCCTGTAGAGCGAGGTTTTGAGCGGGAGATGAAGAAGCGGATCGATTATTTCGAAAAACTTCGTAAAAAAATAAGCGATCAAGATTAACTCTATCTTGATAAATTGTTCCTAAATCCTAAATCGTGATTAAAAAAAAGCCTAAGGGATAGGGTGGAAGTGGGAAATTGAGAAGAGCTCGATCGCATATAGGTCAGTTTCAAGAGATTTGAGGAAGTTCATAGCCAAAGGCTCTGGACGACGAAAATGGCGAAGGAAATGGCCTATATGCGATCCCGCTGTTATTAATTTCACACTTTCACCCCCATCCCAAAAAAAAAGCCCTCACAAGGAGGGCGAAGAAACCGTATCTTTACCCCAGGCCAAATGGATAGCAGTCTGTGGATGACACAAGACCACCGTCTCTCCTCTTTTAGAGGGTATGGTACCTTGAGGTGTATGCTACGCTCGAACAAGCTTCGCGCTCAGCGGATGACGTTTAGGTCAGAGAAGCAAGAGAGGTAGAGCATACAAACGGCTCTCTATCCTTAATTTATCACAAATCAATTAAATTGCAAATAATTTAATTGCATATTGAAATTATATTGCCACCATCGATAATAACATAATTATGATGAGACATCTAAACGCTTTTCTCTTTCTACTACTTTCTATTGTAGCAGCTTCGTGCGGAACCAATCCGGTTACTGGGAAGTCAGAATTACAGCTTGTCTCCGAGAGCCAGGAGATTGGCATAGGGGAGCAATACTACGGTTACATGCAGCAGGCTGAAGGGGGAGATTATACGACGGATGAAGAAGTTCAAGCTTATATTGCAAGAGTAGGTAATAAACTGGCCTCAGTGAGTGATCGTCCCGATCTACCCTATGAGTTCATCGTATTAAACAACTCGATTCCCAACGCCTGGGCCCTCCCAGGAGGAAAAATCGCCATTTATCGAGGTCTCCTCAATGAGCTGCAAAATGAGGCAGAACTTGCAGCTGTTCTCGCCCATGAAATTGTCCATAGCGCAGCACGTCATGGTGCACAGGCAATGGAAAGAGGACTGCTCATGGAGACCGGGCTGGCGTCTATAGGGCAGGTTCTTGGCAGTCATGGCTATGAAGATGCCTTGATGCAAGGGCTCGCCACAGGGGCTGGGCTAGTCCATTTAAAGTATAGCCGCGGAGCGGAACTTGAGGCTGATAAATATGGAATCAAATACATGGTGGCAGCTGGCTACGATCCTCAGGCAGCTATTGATCTGCAGAAAACATTTTTACGCTTATCTGAAGGAAGGAATTCCACTTGGCTTGAAGGAATTGTCTCTACTCACCCTCCATCTCAAGAACGAATCGATGCAAATATCGCAACTGCTGCTCAGTATCCCCAAGGAGGACGTTGGGGTGTCAAAGAATATCAATCTGTTATGGCTAAACTAAAAAAAGAAGCTCCTGCTTACAAAGATTTAGACCGAGGGTATGAAGCACTTATGCGGGGCAACACTCAAAAAGCGATCGAATTTGCTGACAAAGGACTGGAGCTTGCGCCCGAAGAAGCCCACCTCTATAATCTCAAGGGAAAATGCCTGGTCAAAATGCGGCGTTATCAAGAAGCTTTGTCATGTTTTGACAAAGCAATCGACCTAAATGACAATTATTTCGACTTTTATCTCCAAAGAGGGCTTTTGAAAGAGCAGATGGGAAAGCTTACCGAATCGAGAAGAGATTTAGATAGAAGCAACGTCCTTCTCCCTTCTGCAGTTGCACATTACGCGCTCGGAGAGATCGACCTAAAAGAAGGAGATAAACGAGGAGCCATGAGGCACTTTCAAATTGCTGGACAAGCCAACAACCGTGCAGGCACGGAAGCCAGAGAAGCCTCCGGTCGACTCGATTCTGACAATTTCAATATCAAAGGAAATGCGACTATAGCGTCAGATCAAAGAGTCCATGTATCGCTGATAAATGAAAATTCTTACCCTGTGAATTATATTGTCATGGAAGTAACATTTTATGACGGATCAACTAACTTACTCTCTGTACAACGTTTTGAGTACAATAAACAACTGGGTCCTCATCAAAAAGTCCAAATAGCTTTCCCCAAAAAGGCTCCGGCTGAAACTCTTTTTGCGCAGGTCAGGATCACAAGACTCACTAAAGTTAATCGATGATTAGATCTCTTGAGTAACTAAGAGACTGTTAACGGATTCAGGATTCGTCGCTTTTCAAGATTATTATTTTGGCCGCTTTTGATTTACATTGCAGAGGTAATACACGACAGTTGGTATTACCTCTGCAATTTGAAGCCAGAAATCGGCGCAAAAAAAACTCGAAAACCAATAGAACCTTAGTTACGCAAGAGGTCTATTTTATCATCTAAAACCAAAGGCAACTTTATCATATTTGGCAGCGAGGATGAAATCACTCTCGGACAACCCGTCAATCTTATGAGTCCAAAGCTCAATCTTAACCTTACCCCAAGAGAGGAAAATGTCAGGATGATGCCCTTCATTCTCAGCAATCTCCCCCACCTTGTTTGTAAATGCAAGCGCTTCTTTAAAATCTCTAAAAGAAAACGTCCTCTCAATGTGATGTCCATCTACAAGCTTCCAAGAAGGATTAATATTGGCCATCAGAACACTTAATTGTTCTCCTCTAAGAGGTAAGGCACCCTTCATGCAAGGAACACACTTTTTTAAAGTTAAATCTTCCATGGTTAATCCATGTTATTTTTGGAAATAATAGACGTCAGCTTCTCCCCAAAAATAGCGCGCTTGGAAAATATCGACTAGATCAAAATCACCATATTGACGCAGGTCAGCATTAACTGAGAGAATTTTTGTGCCTGGAAGACATTCACTCAGATTGTCCACAACTGATTTGAGAAAAGACTCACTAGAAAGTGTCGCATCAAAATAGATCCAGGATCCTTCTTTAATAGAAAAATGCGCTATGTCCCCATTTAAGAAAGTTACATGATCATTACTGATCTCTCTTGCAATGGCAGACGCCGTCTCTATGAAAATGGGAACGAGATCGATGCCAATGGCTCTACAATTGAACAAGGCTTGAAGAAAAAAGACACCGCGGCCAGTTCCGCAACCTAAATCAACTGCGCAGTCCTTGGCATTTAAACCACTTAGCCCAGCTAAACGATACAAAGTCGT
The DNA here is from genome assembly GCA_044227055.1 of bacterium. GTDB lineage: Bacteria > Chlamydiota > Chlamydiia > Chlamydiales > Rhabdochlamydiaceae > JBGAFT01. The sequence continues at coordinate 186,344 of JBGAFT010000002.1, read as the reverse complement.
CATAGGTGTATCTCCATATACGTGAGGATCTTCTACACCCTGCGCTTCGAAAAACTTTCGGCATACTCTATAAGGATTTGAAGAACGGTATCTTTTTTTTAACAATCGATCAGCTGACACGAACTCAGTTTTACGGCCCCAAGCCTTATAGATACGCCGCTCTTCTTTTGCATATAAATATTTCACCCAGAAATGTAAAAAAATATGACGCATTTAAGAACCCTAAAATCGACTGAAACTATTTGGTAAGATAAGTTCAAAATCCCAATTAATTTTCAACTTCTCTACTTAGAGAGCCAAGCAAAAGTAGAATTAGCCTCAATAAACTTTCGATGTGCTTCAGAATACCCTTTTGAGACCTTTAAATATACTGAAGTCCAAGATTGAACAATATCATCAGAGTACTCTGTGGACATCTTTTGCAAGATCGCTGTAAGGGTTTTAATTACAGATTTTTGATAGGGATGTTTATCCCATTCCCTATTATTAATAATATTCGGAATAATCCAGCGCAAAAAAAGCATGTTAGCAACTAAAGGCAGTTCTAACTTTGGAAACCTATTCGCAATGACTTTTTTTCTTAAAGCAAGAATATGCTGCGCCTTAGCTGAAAGGCGCATTTCGTAGAACTCTTTTAAAAATCCAGTCAAAAATAGAGTGAACTGAGGTTCGTTTAGCCTGCAGATTTCATCACATATATTTAATCGAAATTTTGGACTAAGATGAGAAAATTTCACTTGAGAAAGCACTTTCTCCAAATCAATCCGTTTGAATCCTCCAAAATATACTAACAAAACTTTTTTTTCTTTAATTCTGATTACGTCCAAAACAAGTTTATAGAAGAATTTTTTATAACTTTCAGAAACTTCAGCATTAATTTTTGCCATTAATTGTTGTGACAGTTTTTCTAAAGGCAGATCACAAAGCAGTTGAGATTCTTCTTTTTCGGTAAGTTTGAGGGCTACTTTAATTTCTTTGAATAACCACTCTGGAAGCTCGTTGACTTCAACATGATAAAGCAATCGTCTATCGACGGGCTCTAATGGCAAACTTGAAAGGCTTACAAGATCGCCGCATTCAGGAATGAGTTTCATTAAACTTTTTTTCAAATTAGCTGAAAGTTCACCCACTTGACAATCAAAGAACATTGCAAAGTTTTTGGGATCATAATGTCGATTGGGCCTAACTAGATTCTTAAGTTTTGGCAAAGAATCAATATCAATGGCAGAGAGTTCTTTCTTTAATTCATCCTCGTTCATGCTCACAACAATGTTATCGAAAGCAAGTTTTTCCAGCCCTTCCCATTGTTTGTTCTTAGTATGTTCATATTCATGAATGTCTATTGCATTGATACAAAGGGCACTAGCATCTTTCCAAAGACTTAAATGCTTCTTAAGTAATTTAATCACATCAGCATTAAATGACTTATTGACTGAAGATGCAAAAAGATTGCTGATTTCAAAGCTGACGGTTTTATTACGGAATACTGAATCTACTTTTTCATATTCCGCCTCGCATTCACAACAATCAAAAATGAATGCAAAAAGGACTTCATCAGACTTACGAGTTTGGTCAAAAATTGCAAAAGCTAGCCGAGGAATCACATCTTCCTTATTGAGTGCTATTTGGGTAATAATTGCCCCGCTAGCACACCTTGAAATTGTTGACTTAGAGACCAAGGATTCTCCCATCATAGCTATTGTTTCTGAGGCAACATGTTTACAAAACTGTTGGAGGCGTAAATCTTTTTTCTGCGGTTCTAAAATTGATAAAAAAATATTTTCATAAATTCCTGATAAAACGTTCCCAATAAATTTTTCTAATAAAACGTTACCTGAAGGGGTATCTTTAAGGAAATGATATTGCAAAAAGACAAAATCTACAGTAACAGCAACGACGCTTGAAATATTTAAGTTCGATCTCTCAAATAGGCGTTTAATTCGTTTGCTTAAATGTTTGCGAATATCAAGAGAAATTTGCTCAATAAAGTTCTTTAAATCATTGTTTTTTTTTAACTGTAAAAGCATTCGATTGCATGAAACTACAAAGAGTGACTTTTCTTCTAAAATATCCGTCAACAAACAATGGTCTTGAATATTCCCTAACACAACACTCCAGAAATGTAATTTTTCAATGGATTCTTCCAGGAGAATTTCTTTTTGGATGAGAATGTGTAGCATTGGAATAGTATGTTCGGAAAATTTTGTCAGAATTTGTAAAGAAAGCTCCTCCGGATCTTGCAAAAACGCAAGCGTTTGGAATACTTTAATAACTTGTGGCATCTCTTTCTTGCATTCATCAAGGATAGAATATAGGTGTGTCAAATGGACTTGACAGTAGAAAGGTGAGATGTTTTTATCACAGATCAAATGGTTTCTTAAAAAGTATAAAGCACGACCAGTATCCGTAAAATTGATAGTGTTGAATTTCTTTAAGATGTCTAATAATTGTTTCTCGTCTTCCATTTTTTGGATTTGTATTAAAGAATCTAAAAAAGTGAGTAAGTTCTGTTTATCATGCTCTCTCATTTCCAAAGATCCGACAGTCTTCTCCAAGTCCTCATCTCTCGTTGCTACATGGGTAGGAAAATTAGGGGTTAATTGTATCGTACTAGTTAAGCTTAAACTACGTGTAGCTGAATTAAGAATACCAGGGGACACCCGACGCGAAGTGGGAGGAGAAGAGTCTTTAGTTTTGTCATCTTTACTTTCAAATTTTGAATAACTGTTAGCAGGGGGATGCAAGATATTCGTGAGGTCTATCGTCGGATTAGGAGCACTTTTGGAATACTCTTTTAGCGTTTTAGAACGAACTTTTGGCGAAGAAGAAGCATTTTGATCGATTTGCCCTCCTTCCTTATTTTCAAGTTTAAAAAATTCTAGCAGCGACCTTGGAGCATCAGGAGAATTGGAGTTGGAGCTGGAGGTTGATGATCTCTGAGAATTGTGCTTTTGAATGTTGTTGTTATTGAGAGGATTTAAGCTCATAGAGGTTCCTTTTGTTAACGCCCACCCGAAAATATTGAATAGATTTATCAGCTCAATTTTAAAATATATATTTTTATTCTAATGAAAAATTAATTCAACACAAAAAGAATTATTAAGATTTCTTTAAAAAACCTTAACAAACTACTAATTTATATAAGAGACTGTTAACAGATTCTAAGAACTTTCCCCAACAAAAAGATTCTGTCGAACGCCCAGTACAACTGATCTAAATATCGACGAGAACATTGAAGAACGTATTGCAATAGCTATTTGGAATTTCTAGGGACAGTTGAATTAACATCTATAAATTTTTTATGTGAGTCAGAATATCCCTTTGCCACTTTTTGATAAACTCCAGACCAAGGCTGTTGTTTGGTTTGATCTCCTTCTGATGAGAGTTGTTGTAAGATAGCTGTCAATGTTATTACTATCGATTTTTGCCCAGATTTTTCAAACTCACGGCTATTGTGTATTGCTGGAATGATCCACCGCAAGAGCACCAAATTAGCAACTAAGGGAATTTCTAATTTTGGAAAATGCCCCTTCATCACCTTTCTTATTGAAGCCAACAAACGTTGCGCTTCCGGGCACAGCTTCATTTCATAAAATGAATCTAGAAATCCGGTTAAAAATAATGAGAAATCAGATTCATTTTTTTTACAGACTTGCTCACAATATTCGGTGCGAAATCGTGGGGTTAGGGAAGAAAATTTCGCTTTAGTCAACATAATTTTAAGTTCAGTTCTTTCAATCCCATCAAGAAACTGTAGAAGAGCTTTCTTTTCTTTGGCCTTTTTTACTTCAGATTTAAGTTGCTCGAAGAACTTTGTGTAATTTTGTTTTACCTCTGCAACCACTTTTTCTTTGGTCTTCTCTAATTTTTCCAATGGCAAATTAATGACTAATGTCGACTCATCTAGCTCTTTGATTTGTTCGCAAAGTTCTTTATGCAGTTCTTTGGACAATTCTTTAATTGGAATAAAATAAGGTAATCTTGGAAGTGGCGTTTCAAAGTTCACCAATTTACTAATAGAAATAGCATCGTTACAAGAACTATCAAATCGTTTGAGTTTAGCTTTCAATTCATTTGACAGCTCTCCCACTGGCAAATTAAAATAACTCTCGTAATTTTTTGGATCATAAACGCTTGGTTTGGGAAGGCCTTTAACTTTAGGGAATGAATCAAGATCAATGGTTGCAAGTTCTTCTTTTATTTGCTTATCGTTCATTTCCATAAAAACGTTATTAAATGAAGCCTCGTCTAATTCATAACAATATTTATCTTCCTCGAATTCGTGAATATCCATTAAATTCATGCAAAGATAATAAGGCTTTTTACTGTGATTAAGTTTTTCCTTTAGCATTCTAATCAGTTTTTCGTTAAACGGCTTATTGACTACTGCACTGAAAAGATTGCAAAGTTCAATACTTACAGTTTTGCCTCGAAATGCCGAATCAGGTTTTTCAAATTGGGCTTCACTTTCACAACAGCTTTGAATCATTTTAAATAATTGTTCTTCTGTCTTTCTCGTCTGCTCAAAAATTGCAGAAGATAGTCCGAAAATTGCATCATTTTTTCCATTTGCAAAATGAGTGATGATCGGAGCACAGCTATCGATCATGCTTATTGCTTCTCTTGCAACACATTTACAAAACTGCTGCAATCGTTGATCAATCTTTTGTTGTTCTATATGTTTTGGCACAGAAATACAGTCATAAATACTTATCAATACATTTCCAGTAAATCCTTCTAACAATACATTTAAAGTGGGTATTTCTTTGAGAAATCGATATTGTAAAAAAACAAATTGCGTAACCCTTTCAATGACACTTGATGTTGGTAGATTTCCCCTTTCAAACAAGCGTTTTATTCTAGTGCTCATGTTTTTTTTAACTTCAGGAGCGAATTGCTCAATTAAACACTTCGAGTTTCCATTCTTTTTTAAATGAGTCAACATTGCGTTAAACGACATGATATATATTTGCTTTTCTTGTATTATGTCGGACACTAAACAGTGGTCTTGTAATCTCTCTAGAACACAGCTCCAACAGCGAACCTTATCAAGGTCATTTCCCAATTGCATCTCGTTTACTATAAGAGTTTGAAGTAATGGTATTGAATAATCGGAAAATTTGGAGATAATTTGTAAAGACAAGTCTTCTGGATCTTCCAAGCCAGACATGTAATCGAATACTTCAAGGGACTTTGGCTTATCTTTTTTCCATGTGTTAAGCACATCATAAAAGCGCATTAGATATACTTGACGCATTTGCATAGAGATGTTTTTATCACTAATCAATTTGTTCCTAAGAAAATATAAAGCGCGTCCCGTATCTTTAGAGCTAATACTGTCAAACTTTTTAAATAAGTCGAGCAATTTAGGATCATCTTCGTTTTTTTTAATGTCATTTAGGGAATCAAAAAAAATTGTTGCGTTTTGTGTGTCTGCATCCGTCTGATCTATAGTCCCAATTTCTGTTGCAAAGTCATAGTTCTTTGTACTTACACGTTTAGGGAAAGTTGAGATAACCTGATTAGTATTTGTCAGGCTGATGCTGCGATGAGTAGAATTTAAAGGCGGCATAAGACTTAGAGTTGGCTTTATAACAGCATCGTCTTTGCTCTCTTTTTGAGTATTTTCCTTTTTGTCTAAGTTAGAAGGTTTTAAAGATGTATTAGTGTTGGACGTCTTATAATAATCTCCCATTGTTCGAGATCTTCCTTTAGGTGAAGGAGGCTCATCGGTTATCTTGCTTTTAAGTTCTTCAGTTGTTGTAAGGGTGCTTCTTTGATCTTGCATGGCTCCCGTTTTTAAAAGAAAAACCTCGACACATGGAGATTTTGTAGAATTTGTAGGCTTTGAGCTGCTCGAAGACTCCATCGAATGCTGCTGTATAGGAGCAGCATTATTGTTACTTACAGGATTCGCGCTCATAAATATTCCTCTTTTTGGGGCAAATTAAATGTGTTTATGCTCAAAAAATTGAAAGCATACATATTTAATTCCATTACAAGATTAATTCAATGAAAAAATATATATTAAGATTTCATTAAAAAGAGCTTGGAGCTTGTATACAAAGCTTCTGAAGATATTCTCTAAACGTGTTACCAATTTATTCTGGTTCCAGGTTCAATTGGCAAGAAAGTTTCTGGTGGGATTTTTTCTTCTTGAAGGGCACAAAACAAATCATAAGGTGGCTGGTGCATGGGCTCATCTGAAAGATGAAACGTTTTCCAATGCATTCCTAGACTTAAACGAGAATTAACCTCACGATGGATTTTTACAGCGTGACGGGGTTCAATATGAACTGGAGACATAAAAAGACGGGGTACATACGTTCCAATAGGGATCAAACTTAAGTCCATATGGGGCCAGTTTTTGCCGATCTCTTTAAAATCGATGCTATTATATCCGGTATCCCCTACAAAATAACATCTCTTGATCGGTTGATCATTTTCGACGTATTCCACTACATATCCATTCCAAAGTGTCTTATTGGAGTCCCAAAAACTCCTGCCTGAAAAATGTTGTGTGGGAACTGCGGTTATGCGAAACCCCGACTCTACAGAATCTGTTTTGAGTGTAGCATTTTGCCACCAATCAAGTTCGATAACATTATGGATGCCTAAATTTTCAAACCACGATTGTACCCCCATTGGGACAATCCAAACTATATTCGGGAATTGCTTACGAAGTTCAAGAACCGATCTTTTGTCTAAGTGATCATAATGATTGTGGCTGATCAAAATAAAATCGATCTTTGGCAACGCTTGAATTGCAGTAGCTGGCTTGTGACGACGTTTTGGGCCAAGAGTTTTAAATGGGGAACAGCGAAAGCTCCAAATAGGATCTGTAAGAAAATGAACCCCTTTAAAACGGAGTAAATACGTGCTGTGGTTAATCCACTCAGCATAATCTGCTCCCTCATCGAAAAGCTGCTGAGGCAATGGATATTTAAAATCGCAAGGAGCCTGAACAAATGACTTTTTTTCGTCATAATAACCAATTTTCCAAAGAATAAACTCGAACAACGAACGGCGTGTGTTCTTTAAGTGAGGGTTTTGATAGCGCTTCCCTCGATCTTGTTTAGAAATAGGGCAATGATTACACATAGTTACATCTTGCAACAATTAAATATCAATAAATCAACCTACTTAATTTAAGTATTATATTATATTAATTAAATGTGCAACAATTTTAATTTAATAAAAGTAAGTGGTGATATCTAAAATCATCTCTTTTTAATATATGTGCCTAATGCTATAAACTTTGCCTTCTAATATCTGAGCTTTGCATAATTATGGAAGCGCATGCGGTGGACCTTCACCCTAAAGAAGACCAAGTTCTAGAAACCAAAGAACACAGATTTCTATTCTCTTCTACATTAAAAAAAATATCGGATAAAACGCGATCAGAAGGTTTGATCCGGATGTTTTGTATATCTTTTCCATTGATACTCTGCAGTTTATCTTCTTATTTGACGAGTTCTTTAGAGCGCATGTTGATCGGATGGCATGCACCGCAGAGTTTAGAAGCTATTGCTACTGCAAGCGCCTTAAGCTGGGCATTTTTTGGCGGTGTCAATGTCCTCACGGGAATGGCAGAAGCTTATATAGCAAGACAACAAGGCGCAGGACAAATTACAGTCATTGGAAAAGCCGTCTGGCAAATGATCTGGTTTTCCCTTGGGACTGGGATTTTATTTATTCCACTGGGACTTTGGGGGTATCAGTATTTTTATGCAAAGGAAAGCCTTCAAGCAGAATACTTCTCTTTGATCATGCTATATGGGCCCCTGCAACCTTTGTTCTGTACGTTAGCAGCATTTCTCGCAGGAAGAGGAAAAATACGAAAATTGGTCATGATCCCGATCTATGGAGCAATAATTCAGCTGATTATAAGCTGGTCAATGATGCAGGGAATATTGCCTTGGCTTCCTCGATTTGACGTCAGAGGGGCTGCTATAGCGAGCATTGTAAGCCAAGCTCTCCAAGTGGTGTGGCTCTTTGCTATCTTCTTTTGCAAAGAATACCGAGCGCTCTTTAAAACACGAGATTGGAAATTCGACTTTCCTTTGTTTAAGAAACTCTTCTCTCTTTGCTTTCCAGCAGCAGTTCTATATAACATTGAAGCTGCGGGCTGGAGCTATTTTTATTCTACAGCGGAAGTCCAAGGCGGTGAAGGCTTGAGGATCTGTTGCATCTGCCAGGGCCTGACAATTTTTTTCGTGTTTTTTGGAGAGGGTTTAAGTAGGGCTGTCATGATCTTGGCCAATTATTCAATTGGGCAAGGAAGAAAAGATTATATTGGGAGTATTTTAAAAAATTCGACCATCCTTTCTGTTGTGATGTTGTTTATTGAATGTGCACTCCTTTGGATTTTCCCATCTCTGTGGCAAGGCTATGAAGCAAGTTTTTCCCTGCTTAGTAGCGTAATGCTCACCCTTATATTTTTATTATTGCAAAATCTTCAGTGGAACATAGGGGCGATCTTATATGCTTTAGGAGACAGTATCTTTGTAACAGCATCTGGATCCATTGGAATTTGGGTCTTTCTTTCTTCTCCGATCTTTGTCTTGGGTTTAGGACAGCATTATAATGCCGTCAGCGCCTGGACTTGTGTCACAATTTACGCTGGAATGATCATTGGCATTTATCTTTGGAGACTGAAAGTTTTACATGCTCCTCGTCCATTGCCCACATCCATCCCTCAAAGATGTTAATCCTCATATATCTATAAAATTCAATCAGCAGAAAAAAGAAAAGAATTTACCACAGAGTCGAAGAGAGCACAGAGTAAAAAAATAGAATTCCCTTCCTCGTGAAATCGAGAAAGGGAGTCTTTACACCAGCGTATTCTAATTACTCTTCCTCTGTGGTAAATTCTTTTCTTCTTCTGTACTGACGAAATTTTAAGACTAACTTGTTTCGTACGTCTGCAAATCACGTTCAAGCAAGAGTGGAATGTTAGAGTTGATATTCTAAGTGCAAGGAAATGGGAATGCTAAAACACAGTTCTCGAGGACCAAAAAACTGAATAGGTCCGGGAAAACAATAATCGTCGCCATTAGCCCATTGGGTTCGATGTGCTTGTAAGTAAAGAAATGGTTTTCCTTTGAGGTCGACCAAGGCTTTTTGAATAACGGGCTTCAATTTTCCTGAACGCTTCTCCAAATTGAATAATCTTGTCAAAGGTAGCCCCCCAACAGACCATTCTAATATAGGTCGGTCAATACCATCGACAAATGCCATCATCCCTGTTGCTCCTGATTGGAGCAACAAAGCAGCCGTCATTCCTAGAGCATAGCAATAGTGGGCGTCGAAAAGTGATGGGAATCCCGCTCTTCCCTCATACCCAAAAAAATGAGCAACTGGACTAAACTTCCCTTTGAACTTACCAGCATTGGCTCGTAGTTTGAGCTCGTTTGCAACAGTCTCAATAAGCAGGCTTTCTGTCTCAATTTTAGAAACTTGAACGTTTCCATGAGGATCTCTGTCCATAAACAGCTGCATTTGGATTTTATCCGGCAAAGAATCAAAACAAACCAAGCTCTCTTTTGAGAGTTTGGAACGAATCTCCTGGAGTTTAGGAGACGTTTCTTTTGCAAGAAGGTGGTTAAGTTCAGAAATTAAACTTGCTATCTCAGGAATAAATTCGATAAGTCCTTCAGGTATTAAGATGATCCCGTAATTTTTATTTAGGTCAGAGCGTTCGCTAATGATGTCAGCTAAGGAGTTTGTGATCTGACGAAGCGTCAATTTTTTTTCCGCAACTTCTTCACTGATTAATACAGCATTAACGTGGGTCGCTAAAGCACACTCTAGAGCAATATGCGAGGCTGATCTACCCATGAGTTTAATAAAATGGGTGTACTTCTTAGCTGAAAGAGCATCCCGCGCAATGTTGCCGATGAGCTCGGAATAAACTTTTGCAGCTGTGTCAAAACCGAAAGAGACAGGAACAAAAGCATTTTTCAAATCGCCGTCGATTGTCTTTGGAACTCCTATGACCTTAGTAGAAACTCCATGTGACAGAAAATATTCTGCAAGGACTGCTGCATTTGTATTCGAATCATCTCCTCCAACAACAACCAGACCATCTAACCCATGGACTTTGACAGTCGCTAAGCTCTGCTCTAATTGTTCATCAGACTCAATTTTCGTCCTACCTGACCCAATTAAGTCGAATCCCCCTTGATTGCGGTAGCCTTTCAACAATTCAGCAGTGATGGCCTTAGTCTTATTTTTAATGATGCCATCTGGACCATTCATAAAACCTATGAGCTCACTATCTTTGTCCATTTTCTTGATTGCATCAAACAGCCCTGCAATGACATTGTGCCCTCCGGAAGCTTGTCCGCCAGAAAACACTACCCCAACTTTCAATCGGCGCATTTGTGCAAGTTTCCCTTTTTGCCCTCGCAATGGCTTTTGTGAGGTAAGGTGAGGAAACAAGGGAGCAATGACTTCAGAAGTGTTTGGGAGATCGAAGGGATCTAGAGAAACGTGCCGCAAGTCCTGCAGAATGGCAGGAATTTCTAAAGTGAATTCAGTCGCCAAGTGCTGCAAAGAAATCATGGATACTACCTCAACATTCAGGAACGCTCACAGGCACGTACAGAGCAAGCCCTCCCTCAGAGGTCTCTTTGTAAACGTGCTTCATATCTTCACCAGTATGGCGCATCGCCTGTATTACTTGATCTAAAGTTACTCGGAAGTCACCATCACCATTCATAGCAAGCCTGGAGGCATTGATTGCTTTAATTGCTCCCATAGTATTACGCTCGATACATGGAATCTGAACTAGCCCTGCAATTGGATCGCATGTGAGCCCAAGATTATGTTCCATGCCTATTTCTGCAGCATTCTCGATCTGGGCATTTGTTCCGCCCAACGCTGCAGTCAAACCAGCGGCGGCCATTGAACAAGCCACTCCGACCTCGCCTTGACAACCCATTTCCGCCGCTGACAACGAAGCCCCTTCTTTATACAAGATACCAATCGCCGTCGCAGTAAGGAAAAAAGTAATAACCCCTTCAGCGGAAGGATTAGGTGTGAACTTTTGATAATAATGAAGAACTGCTGGGATGATTCCCGCAGCACCATTTGTAGGAGCAGTGACTACACGTCCTCCTGCAGCATTTTCTTCATTGACAGCAAGCGCAAACAAGCTGACCCAATCAAAAATTTCAGATGGATCGCCGAGATCTTCCCCATTTTTGATCAAATCACGATACATTTTATAAGCTCTACGCTTGACATTAAGCCCCCCAGGAAGAATTCCCTCCTGATTGATCCCGCGTTTAACGCAATCTTGCATGACTTGCCAGATTTGAAGAATCCCTTGCCGGATAGAATCTTCTGATTTCCAGCATTTTTCATTTTCAAGGACGATCTCAAATATCGACTTATTTTCTCTTTTGCAATGCACCAAAAGTTCTTGGCATGTCTTGAATGGATAGGGAACAGTCATAGTTTGATTGCGGTTATGGTGGCACTGCACAATTTGGTCTTGAGAAACGACAAATCCACCACCGACAGAATAATAAATTTTAGAATGGAGCTCGTTACCACAAGCATCACAAGCAGTGATCTTCATCGCGTTGGAATGATAAGGAAGTCTTTTCCCCTTATGGAAGATAAATTCCATATTGAAATCGAACGCAATTTCCCGCAGGGAAAGGAGGTTTATTTTCCTTTCAGTTTTTATCTCTAGGACACGACTATCGACAATATTAGGATCAATTCCTTCAGGAGTGTATCCTTCTAGACCAAGGAGAATCGCTTTATCTGTTGCATGCCCTTCACCTGTCATTGCAAGGGAACCATACAAATCGACTTTAATATTATCTGTCATTTCAAGAAGTTCGAGTGTCTCAAGCTCGAGAACGAATTGTCTCGCCGCGCGCATAGGTCCTACCGTATGGGAACTGGATGGGCCTACTCCAATAGAAAATAATTGAAAAAGACTTACTACCATATAAAATGACGGTTCCAATAATTATTTTCCTAATTTTTAAACGTTGAGGAATTACCTGGCAAGTAGAAGTTAATTTTGCATAATATTTTTTTGATTTTAAATAAAGTGGCTGAAGGCCTGTTAAAGTCGTCGATTTTTGGTTCTTTCTGAGCTGGTTTGCATATAGAGCCTATCTGTACTAGAACTTTTTATCCTAAATAGTTAGAATGGTTTTTTTCAAAGGGCTAGGATTATGAACCCAAAATATATTTTTATCACTGGAGGAGTTGTTTCCTCCCTCGGCAAAGGCTTGACCTCCGCATCTATCGCTTTATTACTAGAAAGCCGTGGCCTGAAAATTGCAATGCTCAAGCTAGACCCGTACCTCAATGTAGATCCAGGAACAATGAACCCCTTCCAACACGGTGAAGTATATGTTACAGATGACGGCGCAGAAACCGACCTCGACTTGGGGCATTATTATCGTTATACTAATGCGTTGATCAGCAAACTATCTAACGCTACCTCTGGTCAGATCTACGATGCTGTCATTAAACGAGAGCGTAGGGGCGATTATTTAGGTAAGACAGTCCAGGTTATCCCCCACGTCACTGACGAGATCAAGCAACGTATATTACAATGTGCAAAACAAAGCGAACATCCTGACGTAGTTCTCGTTGAGATTGGTGGTACTGTTGGCGATATTGAATCTCTCCCCTTTATGGAAGCCATCCGTCAATTTCGCCATGAGCGCCCTAAGGATTGTATCAACATCCATTTAACTTATGTCCCTCTACTCAAAGCTGCCGGTGAGCTAAAAACTAAGCCAACTCAGCATTCCGTCCAAGTGTTGAGAGAGATTGGAATTATCCCCGACATCATCCTCTGCCGTTGTGAACATTCTTTGCCAGATGAGATCAAAGATAAAATCAGCCTTTTCTGCAGCGTTCCTAGAGAAGCGGTCATTGATGAGCCCGACGTCGCATTCAGCATATATGAGGTACCTGTTAACCTCAATACTCAGGGGCTCGATAGCAAAGTGTGCCAAATGCTCTCTTTGCCTGCAGGCAAAGCAGACCTGACAAAATGGGACCAGATGCTAGACAGGCTGCGCCATCCAAAAGGGAAAGTAATTATTGGCATCGTTGGGAAATACCTCCAACACCAAGATGCCTATAAATCCGTATTTGAAGCACTCCATCACGCTGCAATTGCAAACCAAGTTGACCTTGAGATCCGCCGTTTTGAGTCCGATAAGCTTGCTGAATCAGGAAATATCGAACAAGCCCTATCCGGATGCGATGGATATCTCGTACCAGGTGGTTTTGGGGAAAGGGGCTGGATGGGGAAAATCTTAACAGCTAAATATTGCAGGGAAAAGAAAATCCCCTATTTTGGACTTTGCTTAGGGATGCAAGTGCTGTGCGTTGAGTTTGCACGCCACGTTTTAGGGTTTGCCGACGCAAATTCTACTGAAGTGGATCCTCATACACCTCACCCGGTAATTTCTCTATTAAGTGAACAACAAGGGGTAGAAAACCTCGGTGGAACCATGCGCCTCGGAGCATTTACTTGCTTGATCAAACCAGGAACAAAAGCCGAACAAGCTTACCAGTCCGCTAAAATTTCCGAAAGACATCGCCATCGCTTTGAGTTCAACAACTCCTTTAAAGAAGCCTGCGAGAAAGAAGGGCTTGTCCTCTCCGGAGTCTTAGAAAATGGTTCATTATGTGAAATCGCAGAAATAAAAGACCATCCCTGGATGCTCGGAGTGCAGTTCCATCCAGAGTTCAAGTCAAAGCCAACCGATCCCCACCCCCTATTTCGCGACTTTATCGCAGCAGTTGTGGCAAGGAAAACATGACCATCCAACCTCAACAAAAGGGTCGTGTCGCGGCGTTAGATTTTGGCGAGAAGCGCATCGGGGTCTCAATCTCCGATCCTTCTCGCATTATTGCTACTCCTCTTGGTACAATCATCCTCTCTCATAATTTTACAGAGACCATTGCAGAACTCCGCAAGATTTTACAACCTTATTCCCCTATCGCGAAGTTCATCGTAGGCAACCCTTTGCACCTAGATGGTAAAACCGGTGAAATGGCGATCAACGCCCAGCTTTTTGCTCGCAAGATCGAAGAAGCGTTTTCACTCCCCGTTGAAATGTGGGATGAGCGCCTTTCATCTGCACAAGCAGAGCGTTCTTTAAAAGATTCAGGAATGAAGCGCAAAAAACGCGCTGCAGTCGCAGACTCCCTTGCAGCAGCCATCATCTTACAAAGCTATCTTGACTCAATCTCGACTTTAGGATTTGTTGTCCGTTGATTTTTCTAAGACTTCTATCTTGCTAGTCTTGTTATTTTTAAAAGAAAACAAAATTTGCAAGATCTTATGCACAATGATCTCTGTTGTAAAAGACCCCGAAGAGAACCATGGGGAGCCTCTTGAGAAGAGTTGCTCAAGAAAAATCTTCTGAGAAAGGGAAAAATGTGTTGATCAGAAGCGCAACTAGAGAACCCCATTTTAAATTTCTAATGAAAATTCTACCCGTTATCATTAATATGAAGATAAGCTATTCGATTTCTCGGAGAATCTTGTGGACAATCCTGCTAACCCTTTGAACGAATCAGGCCAGCTCAGAACCATTGTTGATCCCTGTATCCTTGTAATCTTTGGAGCAACAGGTGATCTAACTGCTCGTAAACTCATGCCTGCACTCTATAATCTCACGCGTGAAGGGCAGCTATGCCCCCAGTTTGCATGCGTGGCTTTTGCCAGAAGAGAGAAGACGCACGATCAATTTCGACAAGAAATGGAAAAGGCAGTAAGCGACTTTTCTCGAGTTAAGCCAATCGATAAAACTCTCTGGAATACTTTTAAAGAACAGATCTTCTATCATCAATCCGAGTTTCATGACGATGACGGTTATGAAAAGCTCAAGGCATTCTTGAGTGAGCTTGACGCAAAACTTGGGACCAAAGGCAATCGCGTCTTCTATCTTTCCACACAGCCGAGCTTTTTTACTCTTATATGCGAAAAACTCCACCAACACGGATTGATATACAATGAAGATGTCGTCAAGGACCGCTGGTCGCGTGTGATTATTGAAAAACCTTTTGGCCATGACATCGATTCCGCTATTGCTTTGCAAGGAGAGCTCAAGAAGTTCCTGAAAGAAAATCAAATTTTCCGCATCGACCATTACCTCGGCAAAGAAACTGTCCAAAACATCTTAGTATTCCGTTTTGCCAACTCTCTTTTCGAGTCAGTTTGGAATAATCGCTATATCGACCACGTTCAGATCACTGTGGCCGAAGATATTGGAGTGGGTACTCGCGGAAAATTTTGGGAAGAAGCTGGTCTGTTACGCGACATCGTCCAAAACCATATGATGCAGCTATTGAGCTTGGTCGCAATGGAACCGCCGGTTAATCTTTCGGCAAATGCCATTAGAGATGAAAAAGTGAAGGTCCTTCAAGCTCTTCGCCCGTTCAAAGAAGAAGATTTTGCAATAAATGCTGTGCGTGGTCAGTATGCTCCAGGATACATCAACGGTGAACCTGTCAAAGGATACAGGCAAGAAAAGGATGTCGCACCCGACTCTAAAATGGAGACATTTGCAGCGCTTCATCTCCTAATCGACAATTGGCGTTGGGCGGGCGTCCCGTTTTATCTTAGAGGAGGTAAAAGACTTCCCAAGCGCGCAACTGAGATTGCCATCACTTTTAAAGATCCGCCGAGCGTTCTCTTCCAAAGCCCAGAAAAACGGAATGAACCCAATGTTTTAGCTATCCGCATTCAGCCAGATGAGGGGATTTCACTAAAAACCAATTGTAAAGTTCCTGGCACAAGCCCTACGATCCAACCAGTTAAGATGGACTTCCGCTATGGATCCTATTTCGGATTATCAGCACCAGAAGCTTATGAACGCTTGATCCTTGACTGTATTGCAGGTGATAGTACCCTTTTTGCTCGAGAAGATGAAGTCTTCGGTTCTTGGAAATGGCTGACTCCCCTGCTTAATTTTTGGGCTGCGCAGCCAGCCTCTGATTTCCCTAACTACCCCGCAGGAAGCTGGGGGCCAAAAGCAGCTGATGAGATGTTAACTCGTGACAAGAGAAAATGGAGATTGATTTAATGTCCCAACTCACACTTGTCCCCACTGCACAAATCGAAAATGAGCTAAACCGGATTTGGGAAGGATTTGTGGGCAGCAATAAGACACGTGCATGTCTATTCAATCTGCTCTTTTTTACTCAACGAAACACTCGAGTTGACTACGTTCATCGCATTGCTTTGAATGTGATTGAAAAATTCCCTGCGCGGGTAATCATGGTGATCGTAGACCCAGCAGTCAAAGAAGATTTTCTCAGTACAAAAATTTCAGTCCTCGCCCCCAATAAAGGAGAGCCGGATATTGCATGCGATTGGATCGAAATTGAGACCTCTGCAAATATGCTCGAGCGCGCTTCATTTGTTGTACTCCCGCATATTCTTCCTGACCTACCACTTTATGTGATCCAATCAGACGACCCTACACATCCGAACCCTATTCTCTCTCAAGTCAGACAATTTACTAACCGTTTTATTTTCGATTCAGAATCTGCAGAAAATTTGTCAGCATTCTCACAAGCATTGTTGGACATAAGAAATGAGTCACAAGTCGACATCGCCGACCTAAATTGGGCGCGAACAGAGCCATGGCGCAACACCATGAGCTCAGTATTTAACTTATCCGATCGACTAAAGCAGTTAAAAAAAGCAAAGAGAGTGGAGATCACCTACAACGCCAACCCCACAAATTTCTTTTGTCACTTACGCATCCAAGCCCTTTACCTTCAAGCATGGCTTGCTAGCCGCCTGGAGTGGAAATTTATCAAAGCTTCTACACAGGACAAAATCACTACGCTACATTATGCTAATAACGGTGTTGCCGTAGAGATCGTCCTTACCCCAGATTTAAAAGCCACTTGCTACCCAGGCATGGTCCTCTTACTAGATATCTTATCGCAAGATCAATACCATTTTTCTTTTGCAGCTCCAGTAGATTCACCTGAATGTATCAAGATGGTGGCATCAAATCCTACGACATGTGAACTCCCCTCTCTCTTCATTTTTCCCAAAGCTGAGTTTGGACAATCTCTTGTCCGAGAAATTTGCCATCCTGGAACGTCAAAACACTATCTTGGGGTTTTAAAGATCCTCTCACAAATAGGCCAGCTTATATGTTAATCCATGAATTCCGACCGGAAGCTTGGGACGCTCGAAGAAACCTCATTGTGCCAGGTGATCATTCTTCTACAATCACCTTTTGTGTCGATCACTTCCTAGCCGTTTGCAAGGAATCTATCGATCAACACGGGTACTGTTCAGTCGCACTTTCTGGCGGATCAACTCCTAAAGAAATTTATCAAAGACTGACCAGCATCCCTTATAAGGACCTAATTGATTGGAAAAAAATTCTGCTCTTTTGGGGAGATGAACGGAGCGTCCCCCCTTCAGATCCTGATAGCAACTACCATATGGCCATGGAAGCTGGCTTTGATAAAATGCCCATCCCTAAAGAAAATATTTTTCGGATGCAAGCTGAAGGAAACATTGAGCAACACGCCCTAGCTTATGAGGAAACTATCAAGACAACACTCAAGGGAAAGTCTTTTGATTTGATGATGCTTGGTGTGGGAGAAGATGGGCATACAGCATCATTGTTTCCTAACACAAAAGCGCTTACAATCACTGATCATCTCGTGGTGGCCAACCACGTTCCTCAAAAAAACACATGGCGTATGACTCTTACTTATCCCTGTATTAATTCAGCTAGACATATCGCGATCTATGTCTTGGGTTCTAAAAAAAAATATACTGTAGAAATGGTCCTGTTAGGCCCTGGAGAGTATCCTATCCAAAAAATAGGCACTAATAAAAATAAAGCTTTGTGGATTTTAGATGATGGAGCCGCTGAAATCCTCAGAGACCATCACTAATACCATTTAACTTTCTCAAATGGTATAAAGAAAACTCCATCTCATTTGGATTTCTAACTGTTAATTCCCTGTCAAAATATAATTTTAACAATTCCACAAAAACTACTAAACAACTATAATCGCCGCAGTTAATTAACGGATTTATCATGTCTTTACAAATTAATAACAAACAACATTTAAGTCACCTAGAAATCTTAACTTTATCCAATGCGCGCAGCAACTTTAGCAGAGAAATCATAGTAATAGACAATCAAGCACCTGGTAGACCTAAAATCACGACTCTTTCTCGCAGTCAGATCAGTCTCTGGCAACTTTTTTTAAAATTATTTAACGCTGGAAACTTAGCTAGATACGATTTACATCTTAATACAGTTTCAGCTCACCTAAACCAATATAATTGGGGCGCAGCCGTATCAGAAAGCGAAAATACATATCTTTACCAAGCTTATTTGACGGTATGCACTCTGGGAAATAAATGCTTGATCGCCAACAAAAATGATTCTCTATTTAAAAACGCATCGACAGTTGTTGTAGCAAAGAAAATTAAATTTGTGCAATATCGTGGCGAAAAGAAGATCCATACTTTAGATGTCAATAAATTCATTCGATGGAATCCTTCTCTGCATGTCAAACATGTGAAAGCGCAAATAAATGGTTTTACATCACCAAAAATTAAGTTTGAGAATGCTCAAAATCAAACTCTCTCCAAAGACGCCCTTGTATCACGACAAGGATTGGAGGAAATGCTCATTACTGTTACAGAACGCCTTTCTGAACCTAAATCTAAAGCTCCTAACCCACAACAGCCAGCTCCAACGCCAAATCACAAGACTTAAGCCGTGCTCATAATTGGAATAGAGACAACATGTGATGAAACCGCCTGCGCCGTTGTCAGAGATGGCAGAGAGATTTTATCGAATGTGATTGCATCTCAAATCGATGTACACCGTCTATATGGCGGTGTTTTTCCCGAGATCGCATCACGTCAACATTGCGAGCTCATTATTCCAGTTATCGAATCTGCTCTGAAAGAAGCAAACATTCCTATTTCCGCTGTCGATGGAATTGCTGTTGCAAAAGGACCTGGACTAATTGGCCCCCTTCTTATAGGTCTAAATGCTGCCAAAGCACTGGCGTACTCTTGGAAAAAGCCTCTAATCGGGGTTAACCACGTAGAAGCACACCTTTATGCTGCTATGATGGAACATACCAACAGAACTTTTCCAGCCCTGGGGGTCGTCTTATCGGGAGGCCATACCTTCATCTCTTTGATCCACGATATAGGTTCCTATCAAGTTCTCTCCACTACTGTGGACGATGCCGTTGGTGAAGCTTTTGACAAGGTTGCAAAAATGCTCGAGCTCCCCTATCCAGGAGGGCCTCAGATTGAGAAAATCGCCATAGACCACGATGCCAATCGCTATAAATTGAAGGCTGGCTTTGTTAAAGAAAGACCTCTAGATTTTTCTCTAAGCGGAATCAAGACTGGTGTGCTCAACCTGATCCAAAAAATCCCTAAAGAAAAGTTGATTGATGAGCGTCCCTTTATTGCTGCAGCCTTTCAAAAAACTGTTTTTGAAGACATCGCAAAGAAAACTCATACAATTCTAGCCACAACCCAAGCTTCCACTATTTACTTTGGAGGTGGGGTATGTTGTAACATGCAGTTACGCAACGTTCTTAAAGAGCGCCTTCCTCAAAAAGTGGACCTGCGATTTGCCCCGCCATCGCTCTGTCTTGACAATGCCGTCATGATTGCAGGGCTTGGCAACCACAAGCTACTAGCAAATCCTCAAGGAGACAATTTCTCTTTGCAACCAATGACAAGAATCCCTTTAGCATCACACTAAAACAACTTCGAAATTGTCGATTTTCACAGACTCGACTTTAGAATTTTTTGAAGAAATCAACGCAAAAACGCCAGGACGCCAAGACGCGGAGAAATATGATTTATAAAAATCTTTGTGTCTTAGCGGCTTGTGCGTCTTTGCGTTAAATCTTTATTATTAAGATAAATAACCTGCCTAAGAGCCTGTTTTTCGCTTTCTCATTCTCTTTACTTGTCATTTAGAGGCATTTGTCTTATAATTTTGTTTTAAAATATTTTTTTGAGGCTTGTATGGCAAAAGGTGCTCGTGAGACAGTCAAATTAAAAAGCTCTGAAAGCGATGAAGTGTATTGGACAACTAAGAACAAACGCACTAAAACTGAGCGTTTAGAGCTCAAGAAATACGATAAAAAAGTAAAGAAGCACGTCCCGTTTAAAGAAGCGAAGTAATTCTCTGAATGATAGAATAGCTTTTTCTATCGCTTCGGTGAACTATGTTTGAATTTGCTATAGCCGCCAAATACTTAATCCCTAGAAAAAGGCATTTGGCGCTTTCTCTCATTTCCATGCTTTCTGTTTTTGTAATAGCTCTAGTCGTTTGGCTATTATTGCTGTTTCTTTCGGTTATGCAAGGAATAGAGCGCAATTGGATAGATAAACTGACCTCTCTTAATGCCCCTTTAAGAGTAACACCCACAGAGCATTATTTTTCTTCCTACTATCACCTCATAGATGCCCAATCTGAAGCTTCGAACTTCTCTTATCAATCAATCCATGAAAAGCTATCTTCCCAGGGCAATGATCCTTATTCATTGGAGCAAGATAGAGAACTACCTGAAGGGTTCCCCAAACCTGATCGCGATAGACTCGGAAATTTAATAGATCCAATCAAGGCTGTTTCTGCAATTTTCCAAGAATTTGCATCCCGAACTCCGGGGTTTATTACCCAAGATTTTGCAATGAGCGGCGGCATGTTAAAATTGGAGATGATCCGCCCTTCTTCCACATCTTTTGGCCAAGAGACGCAATCCTATCTCACCCAGGCTAGTTACGTTCTTTCGCATGCTGACTTAAGCCCCTACACCGCTTCTTTGACACTCTCTCCATCGCCTGAAGACATCCGTAATGTGACAGCAAGACAAAAATCTTCATCCACTCCATGGGTTCATAAAACAGAATCTGAGGGAAAAACACGGTGGGTGCTACCAAAAGACCCTTGGGGAAGACAAGGAATTTTACTTGCTAAATCGTATAAGGACAACGGAGTACTTATTGGTGATAGAGGGTATATTTCCTATAACACTGTGACTCTTGCCTCAGCCCAAGAACAGAGAATCCCCATTTACGTTGCTGGGTTTTACGACCCAGGCATTTTGGCGATCGGCAATAAATGCATTCTTGCCCCCACGAGCATTCCCAATCTGCTTCAATCCGCTGGGGGTTTTTATGCTTTGGATAAAACGCAATCAAGTGGATTTCTAGTCTGGATTCCCGACCCCCTTAAAGCGAAAAAATTCAAAGACGAGCTGTCTCATGCATTCACGTCTGCTGGGATCGCGCCTTATTGGAAAATAACTGCATTTTATGAATATGACGTCGCAAAAGACCTTCTCATGCAGTTCCAAAGCGACAAACATCTGTTTTCTCTTGTAGGCATTTTAATCCTTATCGTCGCTTGCTGCAACATCATCTCTTTGCTCACCATGCTCGTCAATGATAAGAAAAAAGAAATCGGCGTCCTAATGGCTATGGGAGCTTCCCTCAAAAGCATCATGCGCATTTTTGGGATCTGCGGAGCTTCAATTGGGATTATTGGTTGTTTGGGAGGCGCCTTTACTGCATGGCTCACTTTACGCAATATCGATTCTGTCGTCTCTATGCTTAGCGCTTTACAAGGACATGATTTCTTTAATGCCATGTTTTACGGTAATTCACTACCAAAGTCATTAAGCACTGATGCTTTATTGTTCGTCATAATTGCCGCCCCACTTATCTCATTAATTGCTGGAATTATCCCTGCTTTACGTGTGTCAAGACTTTCTCCAGCGGAAATATTGAGGTCTGAATGAGTAATCTGTTAAAAGCACAATCCCTATCCAAAACATTTACTTATCCAGAGAAACTAGAAATTCTCAAAGCTATAAACTTTGAGTTGATTAGAGGAAAAAGCGTTGCCGTTATAGGCAAGTCCGGGAGCGGAAAAAGCACATTACTTCACCTATTGGGAGCCCTTGACAGTCCCACATCAGGCACAGTTGAAGTTTGCGGCTCAATTGTTTCCAAAGATAATGCAAATTCGATACGTAACCGACATATTGGATTTTTGTTCCAATCATTCCATCTCTTAGAAGAGCTCAGTGTCGAAGAAAATATTGTCATGCCCGCGCTAATTGGAAGAAGCTCATCGCATTCAAACGCAATACAGCTTTTGGAAGAAGTCCAACTTTTTGACAAATTGCGCGCCCCAGTCAAAACTCTTTCTGGAGGAGAAAAACAACGCGTGGGACTTGTTAGGGCCCTCTGCAACGATCCCTCAATTTTACTAGCGGATGAACCGACTGGCAACTTGGATACTGCCACTTCTCAAATCATCCACCAACTGCTATTAGATAATGTGAAGAAGCGGAATAAAGCGCTTCTTGTTGTGACCCATGATAATTCGCTTGCGAAACTTTGTGATGAAGTCTATGAATTATCTTCCGGAATACTTGTCCCACAAATGTAACATTGTTAAGATACAAAAAAACCTGTCCCGTAAATATAGAAAAATGCGCGGACACACTCTTGCCACCGCCAGATATGGGGATTGAATGGAATTATTGATTGTTGGAGTCGGATACGTAGGACTTGTGACCGCTGCCTGTTTTGCTGAAAGAGGTCATCGCGTCCTTTGCTTAGACATAGACCATGATAAAATCGCAAATCTTCAGAATGGCAAAGTTCCTTTTTTTGAACCCGGGCTTGAAGATCTTGTCAAAAAAAACCAATACATCCAAGCACTTCAATTTACAACCGACTATTCTTACGCAGTTAAAAAATCTCGAATTTGCTTCATAGCAGTACCTACTCCTTCTAGACCTGATGGATCTTGCGACTTGCGCTATGTCATGAGCGCCGTAGGAAAAATAGCTGAATTAATGGATAAACATTGCACATTTGTCATGAAGTCCACTGTCCCTCCGGGCACCTTACAGCAAGTTAGAAGCCAAATTGCAGCCATCCTAGAAAAAAGGGGTGCGAACATAGCCTTTGATGTTGTCTCCAACCCAGAATTCCTTAAAGAAGGCTCCGCTGTTGCTGATTGCCTAAATCCCGACCGGATTATCTTAGGAGTCGAAAACAAAAATGCTGAAACTCTCATGCGGGAAATTTACGCGTCATTTAACGTCGAACGCAACCGCATATTCATCATGGACCCTGTATCATCTGAGCTCACAAAATATGCAGCAAACGCTATGCTCGCTACGCGAATCTCTTTCATGAATGAAATTGCCCAGCTGTGCGAAAAAATTGGCGCAGATGTCCAGCAAGTTAGAGTTGGAATTGGCTCGGATAGTCGAATTGGCCCACAGTTTTTAAATCCAGGACCTGGCTATGGCGGATCTTGCTTCCCAAAAGATTTGCAAGCTTTAATATCACTAGCAGAAACATATGATCACCCTTGCCATATACTTCGAGCTGTTGAAACTGTAAACAAATACCAAAAACAATTTTTGGCAAAGAAAATACAAGAACATTTCGCTTGTCAAGATGGAACTTCCAACAAAACAATTGCAATTTGGGGCCTCTCTTTCAAACCAGATACGGATGACATTCGTGAATCTCCTTCACTAGAGCTTATTCGTGAGCTCTTAGGTGCTTCCGCTAAACTAAGACTCTTTGACCCAGCTGCGATGCCTCAAGCGCAGAAAATCTTTGGTGCACATCCTTCCATCACTTGGTGCCAGGACGAATATGAAGCGGCAAGAGAAGCTGACGCTGTTGTCCTTATTACTGAATGGAAACAGTTCCGTTCCGTAGATCTTTCACGAATACTGTCATTAGTCAAACAGCCAATATTTTTTGATGGAAGAAACCAATTCAGATCAATGGATCTGGCGTCTTTAGGCTTTCATTATTATGGGATTGGAGTCCCGCATTCATCTCCTGGATTATATTTTCAAGAGATTTCAAAGATTGGGATTTCTTGATCCTATGAAGCTGAAGAGCACATACATTTCAGTCATAGAAGATAAACTCAATGAGCTGTTGGCGGACAATGAGTCTACCCTCATGCAGGCAGCCCGATATTCGATCTTTACTCCTGGAAAGCGGCTTAGACCATTGCTTACTTTGCTATCCGCAGAAGCCTTCGGGTGTGACTTAGAAAAAGCCCTCGTTCCAGCGTGTGCGATCGAAATGGTACACACTTATTCCCTTATACATGACGATCTCCCATCGATGGATAATGATGATATTAGGAGAGGAAAACCCACTCTGCATAGAGTCTATCCTGAAGGACAGGCAATTCTAGCGGGGAATTTTCTTTATAACCACGCGGTCCACATATTGACAACTGCGCCCTTGCTGTCTTCAGAAGAACGGTTACAATTAATCCATTGCTTGACCAGCCATTTGGGTTTAAAAGGTCTATTAGGGGGGCAGTCCATTGATCTTCTTGCTGCGGATAGTCCTCTGGAGGATGATGAGTTTTTTATTATGATCGAACGCAAGACCGCTTGCCTTATATGCGCTTGTTTAGAATTTGGTGCGCTATGTAGCGGTGCAAGCACAGAGGCTCAATTAGTGATAAGGGAAGTTGGATTAGCCCTCGGATGCGCATTCCAATGTGTCGACGATCTCCTAGATTACGATCCAAACGAAAAATCATCACTAGCAGCTAGGATAGGTCCAGAGAAAACGCGAAGCATTGCTGAGACATTATTGCAAAATGCAGAATCTCGATTAAAGCAATTGCGATTAGCGAGTGATAACCTTTTGATCTTGATGCGCTCTATGGTATATCGAAGTGCGTAATTAAGCGCTCATCGATTTTCGAGATTATTTTGGCTGTTTTTCGATTCAGATTGCAGGGGTAATATACGAAAGTTGATATTATCTCTGCAATTTGAACTCGAAAATTGACAGGCTCTTGTTACCTAAGAGGTCTATATTATGAACGACCATCAATCCCTGCTATTCCCTACTGTCCTTGGCATCCTTGCCACGGTGTTTGCCAATGCTTTTTTTCCTTTTGCCGCTATTAATACTTTAGCTCCCCTAATTGCTATTGCGGTATATCGCAACGATTTTCGCTCGACCATTTGGGTTGCATGTTGGTTAGGCCTTATCCTCGACCTTCTTAATAGCCAAACTCGTTTTGGTGTCCAAGCGATCTTTTGCGTGATCGCAGCAGCCACAGCATATTCACAAAGACGCCATTTTTATGAAGATAAGCCCTTAGCTTTTGCTCTCTTTAGCACCCTAATCTCTTCACTTCTATCAATCCAGCAGATGGTGTATTTAGCCGCCATCGACCGCCATTTTTCATTAAGTTTGAAAATGTTTGCATGTGACGCACTGATTCTTTCATGCCTCGACGGAGCCTACGCCCTCATATGGTTTTACACACCCATGTATATCGCTAGAACATTCCAACGATCAGGATGGAAAGCACTTCTTGGAGATTACGAACTTCAATAAACCAATCTTATAGTTTTTTTTGAAAGAAAATCTTAGACTGAGAGACCATCTCTGAGAATCTCATGATGGATCCATTTTCTGAGAACAAGAGAATATGACACTAAAACCTGAAATTGCCTCCCTTACCGCAATAGCAATCCAAGCTGCTTTAGGCGCTGGAGAAATCTTAGTACGTGGGTTTGGAAGCCCCTTGCGCACGCATTATAAAGAAGGACGGCACAACCTTGTTACAGAATATGACACTGCTTCAGAAAAATATATCCTTGATTTGATTAAAAACAGATTTCCTTCTCACGGCACTCTTTCAGAAGAAGCTGGGAAAGGACAAAAAAAATCTCCCATTATGTGGATTATCGATCCTCTTGATGGAACAGTTAATTTCGCTCATGGAATCCCAATTTTTAGCGTTAGCATTGCAGTAGCTATTAATGGACAAATTGTCGCTGGTGTCGTTTACCAACCCTTGCTGAAAGAACTCTTCATCGCTGAAAAAGGTCAGGGAGCTTATTTAAACGGCACCCGACTTGCCGTATCGAGTGTTTCAAAAATGGATAAGGCATTTTTAGTCACAGGATTCCCCTATAATGTCGACAAAAACCCCCTTGGCTGCATCGACCAAATGGCCACCGTCCTTAAACAAGGGATCCCTTTGCGTAGATTAGGATCTGCTGCATTAGATTTATCTTATGTGGCAGCCGGTCGCTTTGACGGATATTGGGAAGTTAGCCTTCACCCTTGGGATTTGGCAGCAGGCAAGCTTTTGGTAGAAGAAGCTGGAGGAAAAGTAACTCATTATGATGGATCGCCTCATGAAATTTTCTGTCAGAACACGATTATAGCAGCAAATAGCAAATTGCATAAATCGATGGTCAAATTCCTTAAACCCTTTCTAAAAAATGCTGTATGACTAAATTAATAGACGGAAACCTGATAGCTCAAGAGATCCAAGACAATATTGCAACCGCTATAAGTCATACACAACGCCCTCCTGGCCTAGCCTTCATCCTCGTTGGCGACCACCCTGCATCCAAGACCTATATTAAAATGAAACGAAAACGTTGTTCTGAAATTGGCATTCGATCGTTTGATAAAGAGCTCCCTGAAAATATTTCACAAGACGCTCTTATTGCAGAGATCGATCGTTTAAACCTCGACTCAGAAGTCGACGGTATTTTAGTCCAACTTCCTTTACCACCTCATATCAAAGCACAAAAGGTTATCGCAGCCATTGCTCCTAACAAAGACGTCGACGGATTTACCCCTTATAACATGGGTAAAACTTTGCTCGGCGAAGAAGATGGTTTTTTTCCCTGTACCCCACTTGGAATCTGCATCCTCATGCATCACAGCGGCATTGCAGTGAATGGCAAACATGTTGTCATCGTCGGGCGCAGTAATATTGTCGGGAAACCACTTGCAGCAATGCTCGTGCAAAAAAACGCTCGTGGAAATGCTACTGTCACAATTGCTCATTCGCAAACACCTGAATTATCACGGCTCTGCAAAAGCGCTGACATCCTCGTGGCCGCAACTGGAGTACCTAAACTGATTCACGCCGACATGGTGAGGCCTGGTTCTGTTGTGATTGACGTTGGGATACATCGCATAAACGAACCATCTGGGAAGAAAAAAATTATTGGCGACGTAGATTTTGATTCTGTAGCGCCATTGTGTCGCGCGATCACCCCAGTGCCAGGAGGTGTTGGCCCGATGACAATTGCTATGCTTTTATCTAATACCCTGCTCAGTTACCAAAGACAAGAAAAACTATAAATTTTATTAGAGACTTTTTTGATTCCACTTTTGCTTAGCTGCGCTGTCCTTTCGTTCACACAGATTGAAGACCGCCCTGTTTCTTTCTCAACAATACCGAGCATCAGCATCAGCCAAACACTAGGATCACGAGAATCCCTCTACTTAGATCCTAACAATTGCCCACATTTGCAAAAGGCTTATAGAAATTTTGTTGTTCTTCTAGATAAGCCACAAACAGCAGAAGAAACAGTTTTTGCATTGACCAACTACATAGCGTCAGAAGTATTTTATCCTGCAAATGCTAACGATGAAGCGGTTCTTTCCATTGTTCAAAATCCTGTGATGGACCTTGACGTATTTGTAGAAAATCATGTGGGACTATGCCGTCATTATGCCTACGCCACAGCGTATTTTATCGATAAGCTACAAAATGAGCTCCCCCCTCTAATTCCAAAGGGAAATGTCTCACTGATCCGCAAAAACTTTCCTCAAGGAAAACATGTTTTTTGTCTGTATACTTCTCAAGATAAATCATTAAAATTGATAATTGATAGCATGTGGGGTATTGTCAAAAAATACATTGAACACGACATTGTGAGAAATGACGAGGGATTATCCCTCTTTAGTGATATGATAAAATAAATGGATTCAACTAAAAATACTATTACCACGCTGCTTTGCGACCTTGGCAATGTGATCTTGTTCTTCAGCTACGATAAAATGATCGGGCAAATCGCCAAAGCAACAAAGCTCGAAGATCAAGCAGTGCGTCATTTGCTTTTTGACAAATCTCTTGCAATTGCCTATGAGCGTGGTGAAATTGATTCATTAAGTTTGTATCGAAAAATTATCTCTTTATGTGAGGGGGCCCCTTCATATGCTGAATTTTTCCATGCAGTCTCAGATATTTTTACACCTAACGAAGAAATATACCCCATTTTACAAGCGTTGAAAGAAAAAAAAATCAAGCTCATTCTTCTCTCAAACACATGTCCAGCTCATTTTGAATTTGCGCGAAAAAACTATCCTATCCTCGATCTGTTTGATGAATTTGTTCTTTCTTACCGTGTTAAAGCACTTAAACCTGAAAAAGCAATTTATGATCATGCATTATCTTTGGCCCAGTGCGCACCTGAAAATTGTCTTTACATAGATGATATTCCAGAGTTCACAAATGCAGCTCAAAAATTAGGCATTCATGCTATTACATTCACAAATACCTATGCATTATCCAATGATCTTCAATTACTAATATGATTAAAAAGAAACCTAGCGAAAAAAAACTCCAAGCTACTTATACAAACCTAAGCCGTGTCATTCAACAATTTCTCAAAGGAAAACGGTTTAGCCCAATGGGACAAATAGCCTTATTTGAACGTCTGTCAATTGCCAAAGAATTCATCCCGATCTGCAAAGACATTATCAAAGAACTCGCTTCCAAAGGGCTCATTGAACTTAAAGCAAGAAAAATCTATCTCAAGACTGCCCCCCCTGATGTGATTATCGGAACACTCCGTCTACATCCTCGAGGCTTTGGATTCGTTATTCCAGATCACAAAACAGATCATCCAGACGATATTTTTATCCCGAAACATTTAACAGACAATGCAGTTGATGGCGATCGAGTAGAAGTCTCTATATCTCCAAATGTCTCTGAAAAAGGTCCAGAGGGTAAAATTCTCTCTGTCCTAGAAAGAGGTAGATCACACCTCGCCGGCACTATCTTTGACCTCGCCCCAAACGGATCTTACCTCATCCATGCCCCTCTTCTAGGATCTGCTAAAAAGGTCATAGCACAGCCTGGGCATCTTCCAACGCTTCAAAAAGGCGACCGGATTATCATGAAGGTAGACGAATGGGGAGACCAGACAATTCCAACAACGGGTGAGGTTTCACACTGTTTCGGCAATATTCAAGATCCTTCCTGCGATATCGCTGCAGCTATTGAAGAATTTGAATTGCGTGGGTTATTTCCTCAGGCAGTAATCGATGAAGCCTGTGATTTTGGCACAAGGGTCAGAAAAAGCGACTTAAAAGGACGCCTCAATTTACAAAAAACATCTTGCGTGACCATCGATCCTGAAACAGCAAGAGACTTCGATGATGCCTTATCAGTTAAAAAAGACCGCAAAGGGCACTACCACCTCAGCGTTCACATTGCTGATGTTGCCCATTATGTCAAACCGGATTCTGCGCTCGATTTAGAAGCTTCCCTACGCTGCAACTCCACATATTTTCCCGGGGCTTGCGTCCCAATGCTCCCCGAGCAATTATCCAACAATCTTTGCAGCTTAAAACCTGATGTCATCCGGTTGACACAATCTGTCCTCATGGAATTTGATAAAGCCGGGACCCTTATTGAATACAAGATTGCCCGCAGCTACATTAAGAGCAGCAAAAGATTTTCATACGAGGAAGCGCTCCTTGTCATTGAAGGCAAAAAGAAAAGCCCACATCGCAAACATCTATTACTGATGACAGAGCTCTGCCGTTTGCTCAAGAAAAAGCGTAACGAAAGAGGCAGTATTGATTTTGCCCTGCCTGAGCTCGTTGTTACTATCGATGAGAAAGGAAAACCTACAGGTGTTAAAACGATTGAGTATGATATTACCCATCAAATGGTTGAAGAATTTATGCTCAAAGCCAATGAAATCGTTGCCAAACATCTCGATGATTTAGGTAAGCCTCAGCTGTTCAGAGTTCATGGAGAGCCTGCTGAAGAAAACATCCGTGACTTCCTTAGCTTAGCGCGTAGTTTCGGTTTTATAATACCCGATAGCCCTACAAAGCAAGATCTCCAAAAACTCTTCGATGATGCAAAAAAATCTCCCTATGCTTCCCAACTATGCGTAGGTTTTATCAGGAGTATGAAGCTCGCTATCTATTCTCCTGAGAATGTCGGCCATTACGGGCTCTCCTTAGAACACTATTGCCATTTTACAAGCCCCATTCGCCGTTATAGCGATCTAATTACACAAAGACAGCTGTTTGAAGAAGAGATCGCACTAGAATCATTGAATGCAACCGCCACCCGTTGTTCAGAACAAGAGAGGGTCAGTTTCCGAGCTGAAATGAGCGTTAAAACCCTTAAAAAGCTTAGATTGATCAAAATGCAGTTAGAAGAAAATTCTACTCGTCAATATAAAGCATTCATCACTCGAGTGAAACCATTTGGGATTATCTTTGAGCTTAAAGATCTCTCATTAGAAGGTTTTTTGCATATTTCGGAATTAGAAGATGATTATTTCATTTATCAGCAAACGATCGAACAGCTCGTAGGAAGATTCAGTGGAAAAAAACATTTTGTGGGAGAAGAAATTAGCGTCATGGTCACACACGTTGACCTAATTACACAAGAGACAAAATGGGAACTTGCTGCTTTAAGCAAAAGAAAACCAAAAAAATCAAGACACCCTAAAAGAACTAAACAACGACATAGATCTGCTCGCTAAAAATTATCCAAAGCCGAGATAATAAACGTAAAAAGAAGGTCTTTCACTTATGAAAAAGTATTTCATCACAGGCCTTATCATTCTCTTGCCTCTTGCTGTGACCATTACCGTTATTGGTTTTATAATCAATTTTCTAACAGGCCCTTTTGTTGGAATGGTCTCATCTCTTTTGACCCATTTTCATATCATCAATCACGGCATTTTATTCTTATCGCCCGAGCAAGTTATACGTTACGGCAGTCAATTTTTAATCTTATTATCGCTCTTTATAATCACTGTAGGGCTTGGAATATTAACTCGTTGGTTCTTTATCAACGGCCTCTTAAGGCTAAGCGATAAAATTCTTCACAAAATTCCTATAGTCAATACAGTTTACAAGACTACTCAGGATATCATCAAAACATTGTTTGTTTCAGATAAAAATTCATTCAAGCAAGTCGTCATGGTTCCTTTTCCTCGCCCCGATGTATATGCCCTAGGACTAATTGCTCGAGAATCTCCAACTGTTTGCTCTGACGCCGCAGGTGAAGCATTAACTTCTGTCCTCATCCCTACAACTCCTAATCCAACTACAGGCTTTTTATTAATGTACCCAAGAAAAGACCTGATATTAATCGATATGAAGGCCGAAGATGCTATTAAGTACATCGTCTCTTGCGGTGTGATCGTACCTGAAGTTCCGACCCTAAAACTCTCACCGCCTACACAATGAAAAAATATTTTTTAACTGGCTTGATCATCCTTCTTCCTTTTCTTTTGACAGTGATGATCATTTTATATCTATTCGATATTTTTACTGGCCCATTTGTAGGCCTTGTTGAGGGGCTGATTATCTCCTATGAAGAAAAAAGAGGAATCATCCTCAATAACCGCGATGTTTTTGTACAATTGATCAGCCGTATCACAGTATTTATCTTCTTATTATTCTTTATTTATGGTCTTGGTTTTTTTGCTCGAAAATATTTTTTCAATCTATTGCTTTCATTGACCAATAAACTTTTTTCCAAAGTTCCATTAGTTAGATCTATTTATCGCGTCTCAAGGGATTTGACAAAGGCCGTATTTACTCAAGACAGCAAAACGTTCAAAGAAACTGTAGTCATCCCTTTTCCTGGACATGATGCACATGCTCTCGCTTTTGTCACAGGCCCTGTCCCTGATGCAATCCGCAAAGTCATACCAAATGCCGAATTAACTGTGTTCGTCCCAACTTCCCCACACCCAATATCAGGGTTCTTGCTCCTCAGTCCTAAAAAATTGGTACATCAAGTGGATGTCAGCACGGAGGATGGATTCAAATTTTTATTATCTGCAGGCATTATGGCCCCCTCCACCTCGACCACTACAGAGCCTCCTGCAACGCCTGAATCCAAGAGCCAGTCTTAAAGCCAAGGCTTAGATGATTTTGTGGACTATTTGACAATTTTTCTTTTGGTTTATTAGCGGGTATATCAACTTTCCTAGACTACACCCAACCAACCAAAAGAAAAATTGCCAAAAAGTCCATTAAATCGACAGAAACTGAATCCATTAACTGTCACTTAGGAATTCAATCTTGCAAGATTTTAAATTTGGCATTATAATCACTGCTCAATCTCGTATATCCCTAGGAGAACTCCCATGGTCCGCATTAGTAAACAAGAAGAGCGACGTCAGAAATGCCCTCGCAGAAGAAAAGCCCCTTCTATCAAAACCGGCTCTTTAAAAGATAATCTCCCTAAAGGCTTTAAGCCCCATGCAAATGCCGTTCAAGGCGACGTTTCTGCGTCTTATTTCATCCCGCAGATCCAATAAGGAAAAGGTAAATATGTCAAGACACCCTAGCTACGGAAAAACAAGTAAATCTGCAAAAAAGCGCAATGTTCTCAAACGTTTTGAGCGCGTTGATGTGTTACGCCAACTCGGCAAATGGAAAGATGGAGAAAACAAGCGCGTTACTAATCTTCCTAAAACTCCAGCATAAAATTTATTGTTGTTTGAAGTGCGGCGCATTTTAGCCGCACTACAAGTAACCAATTTTCGTAGGCGGCTAAGGCCTTTTGCTCAGAGTAAGGCTTAGTCGATTTTCGAGGAAATTTTAGCCGCTTTTCGATTCAAATTGCAGTAGTAGTATCCTAATTTGATATCACTACTGCAATTTAAACTCGAAAATCGGCACAAAAGAACTCAAAAATCGATAGAATCATAAGCATGCATGAGGTCTAATGACAGCCACACGAATTACAATCCATAACCGACAGCGAGCAATTCCCATCTCTGCATCCTCTATCCGTAAGTTGATTCTTCTCTTAGTAGCAGAAAAACAAGTCATCACTGATTCTATTATCGTTTATTTAGTAAGTACAAAAGCAATCGCCGAACTCCATCGTCAATTTTTCAACGACCCATCGCCTACAGACTGCATCACTTTTCCTATCGATGGACTAAACTACTCACCTCTTTCATCGCCTCATATCCTTGGTGAGTTCTTTATTTGCCCTGCCATTGCCAAAGAGTATGCTGCAGAGCAAGGGATTGATCCTTATCAAGAGCTGACTTTATATATTATTCACTGCTTTCTTCACCTCTTAGGCTACGACGATGTAGACCCGAAAAAACGAAAGACCATGCGCAGGGAAGAGAAAAAATTACTTGAACTCGCATTAAAGAAAAACGCTTTGATAAATTGCCCCCTTGTGTAACTAATGCTCTGTCGATATTCAAGTTCTTTTGAGCCGATTTTCGCTTCATTTTTTGGAGATAATACCATTTATCAAAAATAACGCTTAGTGTTGCAAGGAAGCAGCGCAAATTTTGGCATCTGGAGCGAGCGACCATTGCCTTTGGCAAGGCGCGAGTGAAGATCCAAAATATGCGACCAAGCTGACGCAGCAAAACTAAACGTTATTTTTGATAAATGGTATAATATTGAAAATCGATACAATCCCCAAAAAAGAAGCGAAAATCGACGAAAAATTTTACTGGAATAGGTTCTCTAGCGTTAAAAAAATAATTGTCCAAAAGTCTGTAAATCCTTTTAATGCTCTTTATGAATAGCCTCATTCTCCCCCTATTTTTTCTGTTTGGCGCATGCGTTGTCGCATCTGTTGCAACGATAATCCAAAAATTTGGGGAGAGCACGTCCAATAGGCTTATTCAAGATCACCCGAAATTATTCTATTTCCAAAAAGTCCACAAATGGTTTTTTGGAGATCGACTGCGAGAAAGCTTATGGTTTAACTTTCAATTCGCAAAACATCTGCTCAATACCTGTTTTTCTATTACAGGCTTTTTCTTCTTCATTACTCAAGCCCCCTTTGAGTCAGCCCTAGCGGAGATCCTTGCCAATCACGACGTATCGATCCATCTCTCTGTTTTGGCGTTTGCTGCTGCTGCAACAATAGGCATTTCCATCTTTGCTGAATTTATCGCGAATATCGTCGCCGCAACAAACCCTAGATTTTTTTTCATGTTGTTGGCTCCTTTTGCCTCTTTTTTCCTCACCCTTTGCTCTCCCTTAGCGCTTGCATTGTTCAAGCTCTCTCGCCTTTTGATACCTTCTATCTCTGGAGACAAGAAGCTCCCTCCCTCATATAAGATGCGCGAAAAAATCCTTGAAATATTAAATGAATCTGAGCTCAGTCATTATCTTGATCCCAACGACCAAAAGCTAATACTGTCCATGGCTTCTTTCAAAGAAAGAATCGTTAGAGAAGTGATGGTCCCTAGAATCGATGTCTTTAGTCTGCCTATTGAGACAACAATAGAAAAGGCTGCTGAGAATTTGACGAAAGAAGGATATAGTAGAATCCCTGTCTACCGCGACAGTGTTGATCACATAGTTGGCGTTTTGATTAGCAAAGATGTTTTCAAGGTCTACACAAATCCTACTTCAAATATCAATCTCAAATCTCCGATCGAACAACTTGTTAAACCTATTATTTACTCTCCTGAAACAAAGAAAATCTCCCATCTGTTACAAGATTTTCGCAAAAAACAAATCCACATGGCAATTGTAGTCGATGAGTACGGCGGTACAGAAGGAATTGTCACTATAGAAGATATTTTAGAAGTACTAGTTGGTGAAATATCCGATGAGTTCGACAGTCAAGAAGAACTTTTATTTACCTCTATTCCTGGTGGTGGGTGGATGGTAGATGCTCGTATGAGCATTATTGACATCGATGAGGAATTAGGGATAAAAATTCCGCAAGGACCAGAATATGACACCATTGGAGGATACGTCTTTCATAAGGCAGGTGCCATTCCTTCTTCTGGCTGGAGGTTGCACCATGACGATTTTGATCTAGTTATAGTATCTTCAGACGATCGTTCTATTGACAAGATCCGTATTAATCCAAGGGACCAGATCCTTTGAAAATTTGAGCAGTGTTAAAGCCCCTAGATTCAATGCGCATTGTCACGCAGTGAAACTTGGGTTTATTTATTAGAAATGAAATTGACTCGACCTTGAAACTTTTTAGGCCACATGCCTCGTCTGCTTGCCTTCAGACATTCAACCTATGGGCGAACTGGGATTACTCCCCCGAAAATAAATATCTTGAGGCCTTCGGACCCAAAAGTTGCAAAGTCGAGATTAAAGCAATATTTTGCAGTTTGTAGTTTAATCCTTCAATGTAGATAATCTCTGTAAAAATTGAGAATGTAGAGGGTGTTCATGCGTCGTTCCATTTGCTTGTCCGAACCACATTATATTTTAGCTGGTGAAACTGGAACTTGGAAATTTTCCTATTCCTCTGCAACCCCACTTCCAAAAGGTACACGCTTGAAGTTTGCTGACCCAATCTCAACGGGACGAGAGAACGAATGGGAAGTTCCTCAAACAAACGTCAAAGAAAAGTCCAATTGCATTTGGGCTGAGCTTCCAGGTGGCAAAGTCCTCTCTGCAAAAGGAGTTGAAGGAACATTTCCCACAGTCCCTCATTTCGAATTTACTCTTCCTCAAGAATTGAAAGCTGGAGACACAATATCGATCTTTATAGGGTCCACTGCAACTTCTGCAGAAGATCGTAAAAAAAAGGGAAACCGGAGCCAAACTTTTGTGCAGCGCAGACGTCCTTTCCATTTATATATCGACCCTAAAGGCAAAGGCGATTATAAAGAACCTGAAATTTTTTGCATTGACGTCAGGGGAAATGTCCTAAACAACATTAGAATCATATCACCTTCCCTCGTCGCAAAAAACAAACGTTTTGATGTGATCGTTCGATTTGAAGACTCTTTTGGCAATCTTACAAACAACGCGCCCGAAGGAACCCTCATTGAACTTAGCTATGAACACTTAAGAGACAATTTAAGCTGGAAATTATTTGTTCCGGAAACTGGCTTTATCAATATCCCCAACCTATACTTCAACGAAACGGGCATTTTTAAGATCCAGCTACTCAATACTCATACAAAAGAGAAATTCTACTCATCTCCTATACAATGTTTTGCAGAAGCTGAAAAAAGCATTTTTTGGGGCTTGCTACATGGAGAATCAGAAAAACATGATGCTACGGACAATATCGAAGCATGTCTGCGTCATTTCCGCGATGAGCAAGCTCTCAGTTTTTACGCAGTTTCCCCATTTGAATCGCAAGAAGAGATGTCAAATGATCAATGGAAATTGCTATCAAGCCAAGTGGCTGAACTGAATGAAGAAAGCCGCTTTGCAACTTTCTTAGGCTTCCAATGGGATGGTTTAGATGGCGAAGAAGGGCTTCGACACATCATCTATTCTAAGGATAATAAGCCCATCTTACGCAAAAAAGACGTCAAAACCAACATACTGAAAAAAATCTATAAGGGTCATAATCCCAAAGAAATGATTTCAGTTCCTTCGTTTACAATGGGAACCGGTGTTTGCACTAATTTTTCTGACTTTAATCCTGATTTTGAAAAAGTAGTCGAGATCTACAACGCTTGGGGCTCTTCTGAATGCACAGCGAAGGAAGGAAATCCCCGTCCAATTAAATCAGAAAGTAAAAATGGGATCCAAGAAACTGCGAAAGGAAGTATTCGTGAAGCACTAAATAATAACTGCCGATTTGGATTTGTAGCAGGAGGATTGGACGATCGCGGAGTATATGCCAACCTCTACTCCTCTGATCAAGTGCAATACTCACCCGGCCTTACTGCTATTTATGCCATTGAACAGACACGAGAAGCGCTCTTTATAGCAATGTCTCAACGTCACACGTATGCCACAACTGGCGAGCGGATTGTTTTAGGATATTATATTGCTGGAGCAATGATGGGTGGAGAATTAAACACTAAATCAAAACCTGGCCTCTCCTTTAATCGACACATTCATGGATTTATTGCCGGCACAAGCCCTTTAAAAGAGATAGCCATCATCCGTAATGGCAAAGTTTTCAAAACTTTTTCATCTGAAAATTCACATCTCGAATTTGCAATTGACGACAGTGAGAACATTTCCAAAATTGCTCTCCCATCTTCTGACGAGCGCCCTCCATTTATTTACTATTACATCCGAGTTACGCAAGAAGATGGTCATATTGCCTGGGGTTCGCCGATCTGGATTGATATCCTTGAAGACATTGGAAATGGCAATAAGAAAAAGAAGAAATAGATTTTTGGAGTGCGGTAACTTGTTGCCGGTATGCTGCGATTCGAATAGTCAATTTCTGAAAAATATGAGCACTTTACAGCTGCGTGAAGGCAACCGCTGTTCAACGATCCTGTTTCCCCCAAAATTAGAAATGGGCCTCTTGCATAACTAAAGGTTCGTCGATTTTCGAGATTATTTTGGCCGCGCAAAGGTACTCGAAAATCAACGAACCCTAAGTTACGCAAAAGGTCTAATATAAGAGCAACTTATAATCGCGAAAGCCCGAGGCTTTGACGTGCTCAAATGTGCATTTATTTTTCAGAAAGACAAAAAGATCGTTTCAGAAAAAATTCGCTGAACGGATCTCGCTCTCCAAGACATTCACACGCATTCGTAATGAATCGACAACAGAGTCATGTGCAGGGTGGCTTTGCATAAACCTCTCACCGAAATTGTTATCAATATTCAAAGGATGTCTTGCTAGTAATCCAAGTTCTCCTCCGTGTGCAACCCATAATGAATTATAAATTACCTGCTGTTCAAAGTGGGGTATTTTCGAGAATAGATCTAAAATACATCTCTCAGGAACAGAAGGTTGGACGTGAGCCAAAAGCAGCCGCATTTCAAGAATTATCCTCTTTTTTTCTTGAACTATGGGATCTAAATTTCTCATAGGGCTATTTTTTTGAACGTACATGGAACTAAAAAAACTAAATAGCTTCTCAAACAAGTTCACTACTAGCCAATGCACCCTTACCCAATAACTCGTTTGTTGTGATACACAGCGGCTAATGTTTCTAGAATAACCTGAACTTACAATCCGACTTGAGATAGCACACATAAAAAATTTAGTTTAACTTGCAGACAAAAAAAAGAGCCACGTGAACTCTCACGCAGCTCTAGAAAACGTTAGAATTATATAGCGTTTCTTACATCGCCAATCGCAGTCTTGATCGCTTGATCATGTGGGTTGCTATTGATAAATGTAGCAGAGAAGTCAGGAACATTGCTATTTTGACCAGCAATTTCCCAAACTCTGTACTTAATAGCTTCGTGCAAATTGTTGTGAGGTGCAAGTTTAGCTAAAGCAGCCGTTACATCAGCACCTGTTTTTGTACCATCATTGACTACAGCTTCGAATTCAGCTAAGCCGTTGTATTTATCAAAATTGTCGATAAACTTTTGTACAGCAGCAGAGACGGCAGGATTTTTAGGATCATTTTTCAGTTTATCTTCTGAAAAGTCATAGCCTAAATTTTGCTGACTTCCACCTGCGATCCAGATCAAACGCTTAATCACGTTTTGAAATTCAGGCTTAATAGTTTGAAACAATGTACCAAACGCTTGTTTCTCATCTGCTGTTCCAGCTGCGCCATTCCTTACTAAGTCTAAGAACTTAACTGCTTTATCTTTTTCAGTTAAAGCAGGAGGTAGTTTTGGTCCACAGAAATAAGTCTTAATAGATTCAAAGATACCAGAAAAGAAATTTGAAACTTTTGAGAAAAAATTTGTGAAGACTGAATACCAAGGCTTGCTTGCTGGAGTTGGAGCTGGAGCCGCGTACATCACTGAATTTGATGAATAACCTGTCCTGGAAACAGGGCTGAATTGAACGTTAGAGTTAGAAACCCTTAAACTGTTTGCATTAGGTTGGATGTTTTGGATCATAGGTATTTAAACCTCCTTCAGGTTGTTGATAATCACTTGTCGATTTCATTTTGCGCTCTGTTTTACAAAGCGCACTTACGTCTTCAGCTGATCGTTGATCGCGCTGTATTTTGTTCGAAAATGTAGATAATAATTATTAAGAGTATATTAAGAAAAGATAAAAAGTTAATTTTTTCCTAGCACGCTGAAAATGAGGACGTTAAGATAAAGATTGTGTAAAGCATTTGCAAAGAGAAATCTCAGTTCTGAAAAAAAACGAAACATTTGCTGATCAATTCTTCAGCCAAGTAGAATGCTTTTATAAATTGAGTCTATCTATGAAAATTGTGCTTGGTTCGCAATCCCCTAGACGCTCTGAAATATTAGGTTATTTCAAACTTCCTTTCAGCCAAATATCCTCTGGATTTGATGAAGATAGTGTGATCATAAAGAATAAAACCCCTCAACAATATGCGCAGGAACTAGCGCGTAAAAAAGGCGAGCTTTTGCGCCTTTCTTTACCAAATCAATTGATTTTAACCGCTGACACGATTGTAGTTTGCGAAGGGAAAATTTTTAACAAACCGACTAATGCTGCTGAAGGGATAGAGTTCTTGATGTCTCTTTCAGGAAAATGGCACAGTGTTTGGACCGCACTTGCTCTCACAAACGACACACTTCAATGGACTGAAATTGAGGAGACAAGAGTTCTTTTTCATCCGATTACACACAAACAAGCATGTGAATATCAAAAACATTTTGTCTTTACTGACAAGGCTGGAGGATACGCAATTCAAAACTGTGGAAGCATTCTTGTAGATAAAATTGAAGGATCATATCACAATGTGATGGGACTCCCGATAAACGCCCTGCGTAAAATTTTGCTGAACATCCAGATTGACCTATGGGATTATTTAAAAGCTTTCTAATTTTCTTACCTGTCTGTGCATCCTATTGTTCTGAAAACATTGATGTCGCATCTGCAGCGTCTGTCGATCGCCGACATATTTTTTATCTTATTCAAAAAAGCACCCCTACTGAAGCCTTCAACTTATATCGAAAATATATCGAGGAACGTCATGGAGAACATGACATTGAGGCGTTGCAGAATTGCGCTTTCATCCTTCTTGAAAAAGGGATCAAAAGTGATGACCCAGAAATGCAATTGCTTAGCATCTATGGCTCAGGGATTGGAAATTGTTCTGCATCGATCAACATTTTGGAGTCTGGGATTAAAAGTAAAAATCCCATCATTCAACTCGCTTCTCTGCGCTATCTTTCAACATTCCCCGATGACAGAAGTGAAGAACTACTGAATCGAGCGATGAACTCCCCATATTTTTATACGAGATTGGAAGCTGCTTATATTTTAGCACAGAACAAAAGTCGATCATCTATTGGCCAAATTGAAGGCTTAATGCAAAAGCTCCCTCCTGAAGCACACTATTTTTTTCCTGAACTTTTTGCTCTCAATGGCTCACATGAAGCAATGAACATTTTAAGAAGACTGATCAATGGCACTAATACGGTTACTAAAATTGAAGCGATTTTAAGCGCAGCAAGGTTTCAAAGAGACGATTTTCTCCCTATCATCCGCGCTCATGCTACTCACACCCATATTGCTGAATTAGAAGCATGCGCTTCAGCCCTTGGAAGTTTAAAAGACACTCAATCTGTCCCAATTTTAAAAAAATTAGCCGATCATCGTGATGACAACATTGCTCTTGCAGCATCTATTTCCTTGTATGGACTTGGAGAATCCAGTGCTCTACAAAAAATTTCTGACCTTGCGCAAAAAGAAAATCTATTTGCCATCTACGCTTGTGGCGATCTACCAGGAACGGAAGATCTGTTGTTTGGTCTTTGTAGCCATGCAAACGCCCATGTTCGCTTAAACGCAGTGCTTTCCCTTCTTAAACTCCGCGATCCTAGGGCATCGGGTTATTTGAGCGAGTTTTTATTAGAAGATAGCAGGGAGATTGGGTTCCAGCCTCACGTAACCCTAGGGCGCTCCTTGGTCTGCTGGAAAGTTGTCTCTTCGATTGGACAAGGAGAGGCAATGCGCAAAGAGTACCTCCAAGCATTGACTCTTAATTTTAGAGAAATGCTCTTAAAGAACTCCCTCGAACTACCTCAAGCTCAATTCTTAAACATTGCAAAAAAAATCCTTGAAAGCGGACATATCCACCTGGTCCCAGTGCT
The DNA here is from genome assembly GCA_044227055.1 of bacterium. Lineage (GTDB taxonomy): Bacteria > Chlamydiota > Chlamydiia > Chlamydiales > Rhabdochlamydiaceae > JBGAFT01. The sequence goes on along the minus strand of JBGAFT010000002.1, from coordinate 145,297 downwards.
TGTTATGCTTCTTGAAAATAATCAGTCAAAAGAAGCTGTTGATCTATTAAAAACCCATGCGGAACGTACGGGCTTTCCATTGTTAAGAGCATACTGCCACCTTGCACTATTTAGAATGCGGCACCCAGGTTATTCAGAAAAATACCTCTTAGATTTTATTAAAGGCCACAAAGAGACCCAAATTGTTCAATTCCGCCCTTCTATGCAGCGCGAGTTTACCCAGCTTCCCTCCACATTTGAGCTAACGCCTGAAGAGAGTTCTAGGCTGCTAATTGAAAGTTATCAAGCCATCGCTGAAAGAAGGGATGCTCAAAGCATCCAAATTCTTTTTAACGCTCTTGCTGATGCAGAAGGGGGAAATCAATACATTTTAGCTGGAATATTGCTTAGAGCCTTACAGTAAAAAAAGAAAAGAAGAAGATCGGGTACGCACACGGGCTCGGGCTCTACAAGAATGAACTCCCTATTCTGACTTAGCCGCTTGCGTGCCCGATCTCTCTTCCTTCTCCCCACTCTTACTCCAATCGTGTCCGATCTTTCACTCCCCCATCTCTGTTTTTCTAGATTCATATTTTACCCTAGAGTATCCTTGAACTTCTTCTCTTCGTGGGGATCTTAGGTGGATTTTCGTAGTTTAATTTTAACTTCTCTGTGCCTGTTCTCTTGCACTTATCTTTGCTGCGATGATGCTCCTCCATCATTTTTTTCAGATGGAAATATCGTGCTAGATTCTATTAATTACGATGAACCAGATACTCAAGAGTGGGACCTTTATCTTCCTAACCGATTAGAAGATTTTCAAGGTCCTCGTCTTTTAAAAGAAAAAATTCTCGCCTTCGAACCAACTCCTCCTTTTTTTGATAATCCTCGCAAAGAAGAAAAAGAGGCTTGGAACAGAGAAAATAATCCCACCCCTCATCCTCAAGAGTTTGAGATCAACCTTAAAAATCCTGTCTTTTCCCACGGAGTAATCACAACAACAGAAGGCGGCGTTGTTTCAGCTGAAGGGATTCGCATTCAAGCTAGAAACATTGAATACACAAATCGGGTAGAAAACGGTATCGCCGTACAAAAAATCATCGCTGATGGAGATCTTCTTATTGAGTATGGCGGCAATGCTTTTGTTGGACAACGCCTCGAATTTGATTTTCTCACGAGAACAGGCGTGCTCTACGATGGAAGGACCTTCTCTGGGATTTGGTTTTTAGGTGGTGAAAAGATCGAATTGAAGGACGACGGCTCCTATCTTATTTACAATGCATATATCACTACCTGTGAAAGTCAGGATAGGGACTGGGAAATCCATACAGGGATGATCCAGATCACCAAAGACAGGCTCCTGACAGCCAACAACATCCAGTTCCGTTTTATCAAAATCCCATTGTTTTGGCTTCCTAAGTTCAAAAGTAATCTAAAACTTTCAAAAGACACACCCATACGCTACAAGTTGAGATGGGACAAAGGGCTAGGACCGCGTTTAAGCATGCGATATCGCGTCTTTTCAAACGAAGACACAAAGATCTACTTTCGCTTCGATTATCGCCTTTCTCGCGGCCCTGGAGCTGCTTTGGAAGGGGAATACTACTCTCCAGATGATCGCACAATCTTTCTAACAAAAAACTACGCTGCTTATGATAAGGAAGAATCGGATGAGCACGGAAACAAGCGATATCGTCTGCAAGGACTTTTCCATACTTCGAGCAAAGATCAAAAAACTCAAGTCCATGCGGTATATGACAAGCTCAGCGACGATCAAATGCCGGGAGATTTTAAGAGCGATGATTTTGAGATCAATACACAAAAAAGAACTCTGTTGCTGATAGATCATAATGAAGAAAATCTACTCACCAGATTTCGTTTACAGCCACGCATCAACCGATTTCAAAGTTTAAATCAAGAACTCCCCCTAATTTTTGCAGGAGCAAGACCATTTACTTTGGGAAATAGCGGCATTTTGTTTCACAACATGATCAACCTCGGATATTTGGATTATATATTCAGAGATAAGTTCGATGACCTGATACGCAATCAACATGCGTTTAGACTTGAAACACAACAACTGCTGTATCGGCCCATTCCAATTCAGCGTCTTATCCTCACACCGCACCTTGGATTTACAGGGATATTCTACAACAATAGCCCAGAAAAAAAATCCGCAGGGCAAGCCATCGGCACGTACGGATTTTTAGCCCAAACTTTCTTTTCTAGACGCTTTGACTCGTTTAAACACATGGTAGAGCCCTATATCAACTTCCAAGGATATACACATCCTACAGTACGCGTCGATCGTTATTTTATCTTTAATATTGACGATGGATACAACACTCTGAACTTAATGAAAGTGGGCCTAAGGAACACATTTTTCCGAAACACCCGTTCGCTATTTGCACCTCGTTTCATTATCGATCTATTTTCCAACGCCTATTTTGACGATACAACGTATAACAAGACTTTTCCCAAGACTTATTTAAACATGTCCTGGTCCCACCCAAGTTACGCATTTTATGGAAATTTTGCCTGGAACCAAGAAGAACAAGTACTAGATTTTTCTAACATGCGCGCTGACATCACAGTCAATGAAAATGTGGCATTTGGCCTCGAGTTCCGTCACCGCAGCAGCTTTGATTGGCGTAAAGGAGACCATGAGAATTTTTTCCTAGACGTGACTCGACCGATACCTGAGCTACTCCGTTCCTCACTCTCTGATAGGCGGAACACTTTTTTGACTAAGTTGCAGCTCAGGATTACACCAAAAATCTCCCTCAACTTGCAATCCCATGTTGGATGGGGACGTAAACATGAGCCAAGTTATAACGAAGAAAAAATTGAACTTTTGACCATTTTAGCCTGCCGATGGCGTTTAAAGCTCGCCCTCACCCGTATGCCCAATGACGTCCGATTTGATTGGGATGTCTCTCTAGTTAAATAATAATTTTTATAATTACATCATAAAATAAAACATAATAGAAATAATTTTAATTATAACAATTATTAACAAAAAAATGATATTATATCTTTAATTACATAATTAAAGGCATAATATGAGCTTAAATAATGAAAATAATTTAATTAACGCAATATCTAAAAGCAATAATCAATTGCAACTTTCTAAAGAAAATTCAAAAAAAATATTACCTTATGTTGCAGCAACTTGCACTTCATTTAGCAATGACGCTTCTTGGATCGCACCTTTTAATTTCAACTTAATTAATCCGTACAAGCAAGGTATAAAGCCTAAAAATGCTAAAATACTTCCTCACGATAATTGCTTTTTTGACCATGAAACTGCCTTAAAAATTTCTGTTTGCGAAGGAAAAAGCTCGATTATTATCGCATTCGGAGCCATGGGTTCAGCTTGCACAGAAGTTCCTTCAGAAAAGCATGAGGAATATAGAGAAAAACAGAAAAAAAACGCGTTATGGAATCTTCAAGGATTTTCCTGTCCTGTATATCAAGAGGCAGCTGAATTTGTTGGAGAACTATGTCGTTTAGAGCGCTTTCGTTCTAAACAGATCGTCCTCGTAGGTCAGTCATTAGGAGGCGCTCTTGCGCAATTTTCTGGAATTTGGAATCAGCTACCGACCATGTCTTTTAACCCAATCCCATTAGGAAGAGCTCAGATCAAAATATTAGAGGGGCAATTTCCTAATAGAAATTTTTCAGAAAATATTTTGACTGTTTCATCAGAGAACGACTATGCAACAACGCTAGGAACTGGCTATATCACAAAAATGTTCGGATTATTCGTTCAAACTCCAAAGCTGTATGGCATAAGATATGAAATCCCTTCCGCATATTTAGATGTAATTGAAAACCACTCCTATTTTATGGGAAGTTTGATGAATTACTTGGGATATGATAAACGAGCAAAAACTACAGATCTCCCTCAATTTGAAATCTTAAAAAATTTAGAAATTATATCAAAACACAATGGCAGTTTAGAGCTTGAATCAATTTTGGCCATGTTAAAATTGCTAAAGACTGCCATTAACACACATAACAGCAAAGACATTTCATCAATTTTAAATTCCCTGAAATACACTCATTCGGAATTGTATGACTTTTTATGTTTAGCTTTATGGGTAGGTAATGAAGGTAAAGATTTGTTTGACTGGAAATATGGTGAAAATCGTCTGCTTCAAAATACCTCTTTATTAACAAAGGAATTCGGAAATAATGTATCTCTCTTAGATCAATTAGAGAACCACTTTCATTCATTGCTTAATATCGAAAACACAAAAAATAGATTGTCTCAAATTCAAAAGAAACTTAATCACCTTAATGCTGAACTACATATTTTACCTTATTTTTCAAACATATCATCCCTAGTTAATTTTTTTAATCCATTTCAAGTTAGTGATCAATCAGTTCAAAACCTCGATGAAGGAATAGCCTCTCATGCATTAGATTTTGAACAATTGAAAGAGCTTTCGTTGTCTCTTGTAGATTCTAATAGTTCTCAAGAAAAAAGGCTTGAACTTCTTAAAAAGATAGAATCCGATAATCCTACACTTTATACTTCACTATATTTGTCTCTTAAGAGACATTTAGAAAAAAAATTGAATGCTAAGGATTTACCTGTCAATTTTATAAACAATATGCTCCTCTCAAGGCCTGAATTACTCTTTGAAGAAGTTGGGTCCCCAATTTTCCACACAATGGAAATGATAAAATGCCTCAAAGATATTGAAGAGATGATCAAGGAATTTCAACCCATCAAAAACGCCTTGCACGTACATTCGGGACTCTTACCAAAATCTCCTGTCAACTCGAAAAATCTTAGTGAAAAAGAAAAAATACCAATGTGGATAAGTCAACTCGAAGAATTAGAACAACTCTTTGGTATTGCAACTACTGCCCAACATTTAGATGCCACTTTAAAAACGCATCTTTCATCAAAACTTCCAATCAGCAGTAAACAACTCATCACGCCTGCTAAATTTCAATTAGCCGTGATTGGTAAAGAAGAAGAAAGCACACGCCATATTTATATGGTCAGTGCCGAGTATCGTGGAGTGATCAAACCAGGAGGGCTTGGAGAAGCCGTTAGAGGACTTGCAGATGGATTATTGAAATCTGGACGTCATGTTACATTGATCATGCCAAAGTACGATAAGTTCCCTCAAGATTCAAATAATGAACTGTTCAAATCACTCGAGCTGACAACAATTAAAAGTCAGCACATTTTTGGCGGAGTTACTAAAGTAGACCGCGTATTTAGAGGCTTTTTGAACAAAATAGAGATTCTATTTATTGAAGATTCACCCCAATCTTCCAATAACAACCTTGTTCACGATCATTTTGCCTTAGGAAATTCCGGCCTTTATGATGGCGAGGATGCAATCTTAAAAGAGCGTTTTGCCTATTTTGGAAGCGCTGCTGCAGGCCTCGTATACCAATTACGCAAAGAGATGGATATAGTCTTCTTTCACGATTGGCATGGCGCGATGGGGATACCCCTATTGGCTCATAGGCACACAAAAGAATGGATAGACAATGAAATCCCACCTCTTGTCTTTGTCACGCATAACATGGGATATGCCGCACAAGGGATATTAGACCAACATAGTTGCCAGAATTTCATGCATAAAATGCATCTTCCAGGAACAGATTTTAACATCACTAAAGAGTGCGTAAGTTTAGCTGACCATATTTGTACAGTCTCGGAAGGCTATGCGATGGAAGTGCAAGGAAGAGAAGGAAAAGGGCTTGAATATGACATGCGCAGAATTGCAAGCCAAGGGTTATTTACAGGGATCACAAATGGAAGTAACCCCAATGCATTCAATCCTAAAGAATCAGCTGTTCTTAAAAACTGGAAAGATCCTTTTACCAAGAATCCAGCTCCTCTTAACTTTGGAACTGATAGCGATATCATTCAAGCAAAGGACCTTATCAAAGTGCAACTGCAAAAATGGCTCATTTGCTATCACCCTGAAATTGTTGCAAAATTCGGCATAGACTTAACTAAGAATAATATCATCTTGTTCATCGGCCGTTATGATTCCTCACAAAAAGGGATTAGTAAACTGCGTTACGCATTGCACGCAGCATACAATAGTGGCAGCACCTTTATCTGCATGGGAACTGGGGAGGACAAAAAAGCCACAGAGCTCCTTAATGAGCTTGAAATTGAAGCCTCAAAACTAAAAGATCCTGATAAATGGGGAGGAACTTGGATAATTCGCGACACTCTTGAACAAGACGCTGAAGGCAAAGTAGTGAAAGTAAATTATCAAAATTCTGCAAACGGTGTTCCTGGAATTGGAGAATTAGTCAGAGCAAGTGCAAACATTTTGCTCGTTCCATCTGAATATGAACCATGTGGGCTTGTACAGCTCGAAGGACAAGCATTTGGTTGCATGACTGTTGGGTCAAACATTGGCGGTTTAGCAGATACGATAATTACTGATAAAACTAGCGATGATTTTTGTGGGTTCTTATATGAACGCTTTGATAAATGGGAATCTGAAGAACAAAATGAAGAAATATCTACAACTCTTTTAACAGCTATTGAATATTACAATTCCTTAAAAGTTGATGAGAAAAATAACTTTGCAAAAAAGATGATGTTAAGATTTGCTCAATCGAGTTGGACAACTACAATTTCTGGTCTTTCCCCTGTGCAAAAATACATTGCTGTCTCTGATGCGGCGAAAACACAGGCCAAAAGACGTGGTTTAAAATTCCAACCCAAATTGAAGCTGCTAACGAAATAGTCAACCTCTTACGTAATATGAGGCGATTAGTTTGAGTTCTTCATTTTACGCAGATAAGGCTCCACTCTGCGGCGTTCTTTAGAGGTCGCGCGATCGATCGACAGTACGCCGTTAATGTGGTCGTTCTCATGCATCCTGGTTCGGGCGTTGAGCCCGGACAATTCCTGGACAAATTTCTCACCATCGAGGTTAGTCGCCTCGATGGTTATTCTTACCGGTCGTTCTACGTCAACACGAATACCTGGTAGGGATAAACACCCCTCAGCATCAATTTCGGTTTCCTCACTCGGGTTATAAAGCCGGGGATTGATAAAGACCATGGGTTCTGATACCGCCCATGTCCCATCAGGTTGATCGATATAATTACGAATGACGAACATACGGATAGGGTATCCTACTTGTGGAGCTGCAAGACCAATCCCATTAGACAAATCGCTTGTGTAGATCATATCAGCAGCAAGTCTTCGGATCTCATCATCGATCACTTTGACAGGCTCACACCTTGTACGGAGCGTAGGGTGGCCGTAAATTAAGATTTTTAAAAGTTTTGGAACGTACTTTTGCGAGCCCATTATTATGAACTTGTTGTTTGTTCAATGGTTTCAATAACTGGAGCTGCTGTGCGGCTAATGCCTGCCGACCACCAGGACAAAAGAATGCAGAGAACAACAAAAATTATTGCAAGGTACGCTGTAAACTTTTTTAATACATCCGCTGTGGAAGTCCCGAACAGTGACTCTCCAGGGTCACCTCCAAAAGAGGCGCCGAGTCCCATGCTCTTGCTTTCCTGGATCAGTACCACCAGACAAAGTACCGCACTGACGCCCATAAAAATGATTAAAGAGAGGTAATAGAAAAAACTCATGAGCCTATCTCACTATTTAAATTTGCAATTTTTGCGAATTCCAACGGGTCTAATGACGCTCCGCCTACAAGTACTCCATCGATATCAGGCTGCCGCATCAATACGGGCATGTGTTCAGCTTTCACAGATCCACCGTAAATGATTGAAATGGCTTGGAATATTTGAACACCAAATGTCCTCTTTATGTACATCCTGCAGATCATATGCGCCTCTTGCGCCATTTCTGCGGTGGCAACTTTTCCTGTACCGATTGCCCATACAGGTTCATAAGCTATCGTGATAAACTGCATATCTTGCTCACTGACACCCATTAAGCTTCCATGTAACTGTGCTTCGAGAACAGTTTTTGTATGCCCTGCATCGCGCTCTTCTTGAGTCTCGCCGACACAAAGGATAATCTCTAATTTTTCACTCAATGCTCGCTGGACCTTGCGTGCAATCCAAGCGTCTGTTTCGCCAAATAGCTTGCGCCTTTCTGAATGCCCCAAAAGGACGAAATGCGCCCCTTCAGCTTTGATCATATGGGCAGACGTTTCGCCTGTAAAGGCCCCCCTCTCTGCATCATGGATGTTTTGCGCTCCGATAATAACTCGCTTAGATGCAGTATTAACAGACGCCCTTAACGCTGTAAAAGGAACAGCTAATAAGACTTTGCGCTCCCAGGGCTTAGCGTCAGTTTCTAAAAGTGGAAGAAATGTTTGAAAATAGCTTTCAGCCTCTTGAGAGGTCTTATGCATTTTCCAATTCCCAGCAATGATCTTTTGTCGAGCCATAAATAGTGTTTTCCGATTATTCTAACGAAGAAAAAGAATCCTTGGCAAGCGATATGTCTGACATAGAAATATTAACAGTTACTGATTTAACTGCTGCTATCAAAAAACAGCTTGAATCCCGCTTTCCCAGGGTTGCTGTCCGTGGAGAAATTAGCAACTTAAAAGAACAATCTTCCGGTCATATCTATTTTACCCTCAAAGATGCCTCTTCCCAAATTTCTGCCGTCCTTTTCAAAGGTTCAGCAAAAGGGCTGACAAAAGCTCCCAAAGATGGCGACCAGGTCGTTGTAAAAGGAGAGTTGACAGTCTACCCGCCACGCGGGAACTATCAACTTTTGGTTAGAGAGATCACATTTGCAGGCGTTGGCGAGCTCCTACTCAAATTCCATGAATTAAAATTAAAACTGCAAGATAGAGGTTGGTTTTCGCCCGAAAGGAAAAGAAAACTTCCCAAACTCCCCCGGCGTATTGGTGTCATCACAAGTCCAACAGGAGCTGTGATCCAAGATATCCTCCATGTCCTAACCCGCCGCTTTTCTGGTTTTCAACTCTTATTAAACCCAGTTCGTGTCCAAGGAGAGCTAGCGGCAGCCGAGATAGCTCAAGCCATCGAGCAATTTAACCGCTATAACTTGGCGGATGTATTGATCGTGGGGAGAGGTGGGGGTAGCCTTGAAGACCTATGGCCATTCAATGAAGAGATCGTCGCAGCTGCCATAGTAGCCTCAAAAATTCCCATTATCTCCGCTGTCGGCCATGAGACAGATGTCACGATTGCAGACTTTGTTGCGGATGTGAGGGCTCCAACTCCGTCCGCTGCAGCTGAAATTGTCATCGCCGAAAAAAAACATTTACTCGAAAAACTCCAAGCAATCCGACAACATCCTTTTTTAGCCAACCCGCTAAATTTACTCCATCAGCCTTGGCAAGCTCTCGATGAGATTTCCACGAACCTTGATCAGGCTGTCAAAAACCGACTCTCAAATAACGGGTTAAAACTTATGGCTTGCGAAAGACATTTAAAGGCTTTAAGACCATCCTCCCGTTTGAAAGAACTTAGAGATAAACTTGCTCCTATACAAAAGAATTTTGACCGCCAGTTGCAAGACTCAGTCAAATTGAAAAGACAAAAGCTCGATCAATTAACGTCTCATTTGAAAAGCATAGATCCAAAAAATCTTTTAACAAAAGGTTATTGTATCTTATTCAATGAAAACCGGGATTCGATTATCCTCTCGACTAAGGAAATATATCCTGGGCAAAATCTCCAATTGATGCTCTCGGATGGACAAGCTTATACAACAGTTAACGAAGTAGTAAAGACATGACAGCACCGCAAACTTTTGAATCTGCATACAAACGCCTTGAGGAAATCCTTGAGTTAATGAACTCTGGGAAGCTCTCCTTAGAAGACTCTCTCTCTCTTTATGAAGAAGCAGACCGTTTGATCGCGGCGTGCAACACACGTTTGACTGAGGCTGAGACACGCATTGAGGTCCTCATTAAAAACCGTAATGGAGAACTTACTGTAAGCGATCAGCAAAAACCCATGGTCCAAGAGTTTCTACCAGGGAAAGCATGTTCAAAAAGCTGAACCTTTTTCCAGTTAAAAGAGCCGAATGGCAACTTTTTCTCCTAATGTTCGTTATTGTCTGTCTGATCAACATCAATTTTAGCATTTTGCGCAGCGCCCGAAATGCCTTGGTCGTCGCTGACACTGGTGGAAGCGCTTCTTTTATTCCCTATTTTGAGCTCTTTGGAACCTTCCCCGCATCAATTCTTTTAACTTGGGGCCTCACGCGCCTGATGCGTAAATTTTCACTGCAGTTTATTTTTTCTGCAATGATGGTTTTTTTTCTTTCTTTCTTCATCATCTTTGCTTTTTGGATCTATCCTCATCGCGCTGAAATCCACACGCTTCTCGAAACTAAGCTTGGATTTTTCTTCGGATTTTCTCAATTTAAAGTCATCTTTACTCACTGGCCTGACTTAATCTTTTATGTGATGGCCGAGCTCTGGAAGGTCGCTCTTTTATCAGTCCTATTTTGGGGTTTTTTGAACCAGAACCTCTTTTTCGATGAAGCAAAACGTTTTTATCCCCCTTTAATGCTCGGAAGTAGCATTGGAAGCATTCTCGCGGGACCGATCACAGTCTTTTGCACTTCTCAATATTGCTGGAACTTATGCTCCCTATCGCCCCAACATTGGCAGCACTCTCTTTACTTCCTCACAATCTTCCTCTTCGTCTGTGGATTTTTGACCCTTATAGCTTTTAAAACTCTCTATAAACGGTTGCAAAATCGAGACTCTTTCACTCCGATCATCGACAGTGTTCCTCAAAAAAAAGAGCCTTTCCTCCTCTCCTTGTCATCGAGCATCCGTTATCTCGCTACATCGCCTTATCTGTTAAGCCTTTTTCTAATCGTCATCGCAGAGTATGTCTCCTATTCTCTTGGAGAATTGATCTTTTTAGATACGTTGAAAGAAATGTATCCCAGTCCTTCTGACTACTGCCAATACATGGGAAAGCTGACTCTATGGATGGGATTTGCCACAGCTTTTAGCGCCATTGTCCTCACTCCCTACTTATTAAACACCTACCGCTGGAATAAGACCGCGCTTGCAACACCAGTCCTTATGGTGATCATGACCTTAGCATTCTTCACAGTGATCTGTCTGGAGAAGTTCGGGATCTTTCCTTCATCTCTCTTAACATTGGCCGTCGCTCTGGGCAGTTTCCATTTCTGCGTCGGTAGAGCAACAAAATACACCCTGTTTGACTCAGCCAAAGAGCTCGCATTTATTCCTCTAAATCAAGAAGCCCAAGTGAAAGGCAAACTGATCATCGATGGCATTGGATCCCGTTTTGGTAGAGGAACGTCTTCGTTTCTTAATATTTTACTTTTTCTAGGTGGTCCAGGTGAAAGTGCTCTTTTTGCAGGAATTCTGGCCATTACATTTGCCTTAATATCGATCCCAGCAGCCCGTTTCGTCGGTAATGAGTTCGAAAAAATGCAACCCTCATTCAAAAATATCTAAGAAAGCACTACAATCCAGATAAAGCTTGTGCTTCATTAAGGGTCCTCCCATGAAAATAGCCCTCTTTCCCAATACCAGCAAACGGCAATCGCTTAATCTCGCTATCGGCATCCGTGAATTTTTAGCTGAGCAGGGCATCGCGGTCTATGCTGAAGACTCTGATGCGCAAGAAATTGGAGCCTCTCCCCTCACTTCCATCAATCCCGAGGAACTTGATTTCATGATCTCGATGGGCGGCGATGGCACAATCCTCAGACTGGTCCACAAATATGAAAAGCTCAACGCCGCTGTCTTAGGGATTAACATGGGCCATTTGGGTTTTATGGCAGATGTCCCCATCCCCGATGTCTATCCAAGTTTACAAGATCTGATCAGTGGAAATTTCCGGATCGAAGAAAGACTTGCGCTTAAGGGCGAGACCCTCCAAGGCGACTATTGCTTTGCAGTCAATGATATCGTTATCCACCGTGGAAAAAATCCGAGCCTCATCGAGATCGCCATCCATGTCGATGGCAACTACCTCAACACTTTTGAAGCAGATGGGCTTATCATCGCCACGCCAAATGGATCAACTGCCTATTCTCTCGCTGCAGGCGGGCCTATTTTAAGCCCAACACTTGATGCCATTGTAATCACTCCAATTTGCGCACATACGATCTCTAACAGACCGATTGTGTTAACAGCTAATCAAATGATGCAGATCCAATACTTAAGCGATTATGACCCAATAGAAGTGCGTGCAGACGGCCTAACACCCTACTTACTTCGAACAGGTGAAGTATTCCGCATCAGTCGCAGCCAGAAAAAATTCCGTCTTGTGAACTTGCTTAGACGCGATTATTTCTCCACATTGCGCACTAAGCTTGGCTGGACTGGCAAACTCAGATAATGATTTAAGTAAGTTAGCAAATGTGCACTCGAGTAAGCAATGCGAACGAGTGGTAAAAAAAAGTCACACTTTAAAACCAAAAAGCTGCGGGCGAATAAGAAGAGTACTTCTCTGCGTTAGATTCTCTTGATAAAATCACACTAGTGGAAAAAATACGAACGGATCAAATCACCGATCGCTTTGTTTATCGTCTTTATTTGTTCCGAGAAAGATAGATTTTCTTGGATAACTTTATTGAACCTGAGCCAATCTTTAATCAAAATTGCCTCCTTTACTGCAACAGGCGAGAGTGAAGTATTTTCGCGAAAATCTTTCATACTATAGCAGCCGGGAGTCGTCAAATCATACAATAAGATCTGCTCTCTTGCTTTATAAGTTCCATTATTATTGCCAAAACAGGCGTAAGGATAAATCCCACCATCCTCATTCGCATAAAAAGCTGACTTGTAATCTAATCGTTTATTTATAATAAGATCGAGTGTCATAAGTCCGGTACCTAATGCTGCATTGATGCCAGATGCTTCAATTCCAAACATCAATCCATTTAGATAATACAAAAAATTCAAAACTTCTTGCTGATTTTTCTCCGGAACTTTGATATCAAACCAGTGATTATTTCCCCCCTCGCCACTTAACAAAGAAGTTTGTAACGAAGCAATTTCATCATCCTGTAGGTTGAATCCCTTTTTAATAGTATCGATGCCTTTTACTATCTGAGGGTAAGACAGGTCTGTCCTCACGATATCAACCCATTTTCCATCTTGCTTTGTCCATCCTTTCGTAAGGTCCATCTGATTAATGGAAAAACCCTTTGGTAGGTGCAATCGATCATTGATAATAGAAAAAATCAAGCCGTTTCTCTCCATTTTTACACAAGAAAACTTCATCCCCCTTTTATTCGAGTCAAAACTGTAGAAAAAATACTCCTTAACTTCCTCACTAGGCATCATTCCCTTCCATCCTCCTAGAGACATAAACCAATCCTTTCCAGAATCAATTAATATCACTCCATCTCTTTCCTCAGGAGGAGAAATAGCAGCGCCACCAAGCTCTCTTTCATATTCACAAGCGTAATCAATAATTTCGCCATACTCTTCTTTGACTTTTTCATGCACCACTTCAATCAACGTACTGCCCTTAATATTGCGATCACGGCAGGGAATAGTCATTGCTAACACATCTACGGGTGTCTTTTTTTCAAACTTTACAATTTCACTTTGAAATTCGATTTCTATAAGTTCGTCATCTGAATCTTCAGATTTTTGCTCAAAAAATTTTTCCGGTTCAAGCCTCTTACGCTTTCCATTATGAATTTCCTGGATCTTGGATTGAACAAGCTTAGAAAGGCCCTCCTGGAGCTTAGCAACTGAAGGACCTTGGCTTTGTCTCGATCCATTAACAACTAAAGAACGAGCATTGTTGATTGGAGTCATTTCTTTCTACTTTGTAGATTTGATGAGGTATTAAAGTACAACCATCTCATTTGAGAAGCTATGCTATAGCATTTCTGAAAAAAAATGCACTTTTCAGCTGCATGAAAGCTCCCGCGGATTAACGAGCGCAAGTGTTGTACCCCATGGCTTTGGCGTGCTCAAATGTGCACTTATTTTACCAAAATGCCATGAAATACCTTTAGATAAATTTTCAAAAAAAACTTCACAAGTTAAGGGTCTATTCTTATTCATAAAATCGAACAAACCTTGCTTTGTACACACCATCTTAAACTGAAAGGCTGCTGGCGAATAAGAAAAATGCTTCTAAGGCCACCGATGGTTTGATATTGTGCTGGATCGCCTTGCGGCAATCTGCCAGCTTTTCCATCAATACGAGAAGAGGTAAGGATTCCCCTGTCTTTAAAGCTGAAACTTCGTTTTGAAAGAACAGCTGATTCGCAGGATACCCTGCCTGCACTAAGGCCATATCGCGGAACCACCATGCAATCTGCTCAAGCCAGCCATCTACTATTTTGGTCTTCTCCTCAATCTCGAGCTCTTCATCAGCCAATTCTTCTTCCAATTTGGCCAATGCTACAGACACATGGGGATAAGCAAATCCGCTCTTAAGGACATCGAGAAGCTCTGGAATGCGTTTTTCTTTTTCATGGATGGAAAAGAAGGGGACTTTTCGACAGCGCGATACGATTGTAGGAAGTAATAGATCGGGCTCATCTGTTGTTAAAATGACATAGCTATCCCATGAGGGCTCTTCCAAAGTCTTCAGCAAGGCATTAGCTGCTGTCGGCAGCATCCGATGGGCATCTGAGACAATAAAGACCTTTATAGAAGCTTCATAAGGCGGCAAAGCAACCTGTTCGATAAAAGAGCGTACCGATTCAATCGTATGCATGCCAATCTTACCTTCTGGTTGCAGGATGTGAAGGTCCGGATGCACTCCTTTCTCGATTTTGACGTTATGCTTGCCACCCATGAGCGCACTGGCAAGCGCAATAGCAAACGTTTTTTTTCCAACGCCATTTGGGCCGCAAAACAATAAAGTATTGGGAACTTGACGATTTTCAAGCCACCGCAGCAAAAGCGTTTTTGCTTGATTATTACCGATGAGAGAGTAGAAGGGGTTGTATGAGTCCAAAGACATGACGAAAAACCTCATCGGGTGTTTGAGATGCATCAACGACATGGATGCGCTTAGGTTCGCGCTCAGCAAATGAACGGAAAGCATCGCGGATCTTATTATGGAAGTTTAAACTCTCAGACTCAATCCGGTCTTTGTCCATCGACGCACTACGCATGCGCTGAAACCCAATTTCAGGATCTATGTCCAAATAAAACGTAGCGTCTGGTCTTAAGCCGTGGGTTGCAAAACCGCAAAGTTTACGAACGCTATCTTCTCCAAAACCTCTTGCACACCCTTGGTATGCGACAGTAGAATCATCGTAACGATCGCATAGAACAATCTTTCCTTCTTCTAACGCGGGACGGATCAAATGATCGACATGTTCAGCGCGATCTGCAAGAAAAAGGAGCAATTCTGCCCGGTGGGAAATTGGGGCGTCGCGCACTTCCAAAAGCAAACGACGAATCTCTTGTCCAATGGGAGTGCCGCCAGGAGCACGCGTGGAGACCACTGCGTGCCCTGCCGCTTTTAGCTCATGAGAGAGCCTAGAAATCAATGTTGATTTCCCAGCTCCCTCACCACCCTCAAGTGTTATCAGTTTTCCCTTGTGGATCATCAAGCTGCTCTTTACCTTTATCTGTTTCGATATGCTCAATTTTCTGTAGTCCGACAAGGTTATCTCCATTATGGAGATTAACAAGTCGAACCCCCTGTGTCGAACGGCCCATGACGCGGACATCTGTCATAGAAATACGAACTGTCTGACCAGCATTTGACATCATCACAACGCTATCTTTGTCAGTAACTGAGACTGCTCCGATAACTTCTCCGTTACGTTCATTGGTAATGATCGAACGAACACCAACTCCACCGCGGTTCGTTTGACGGAAATCTTCGACAAGAGAGCGCTTGCCATAGCCCTTTCCGCAAACAATGAGCAAAGACTCTGTCCCTTTAACGACTTCGCAAGAAACAACGGCATCATTTTCATTACGCAAAGAAGCTCCACGCACTCCTCTAGCAACTCTACCTACGGGTCTTACCTGCGATTGGTCAAAGCGCACTGCCATACCATTCTTAGTAAAGAGCATGATCTGCTCCCCTTCACGGACAAGGCGTGCAGCAATCACTTCATCACCCTCATCGATATTGATCGCATAAACACCCTTACGACGTGGAGAACTAAATGCATCGAGCTCAGTCTTCTTCACAACACCTTGACGTGTGGCAAGCAAAATACTCGCTTTTTCTTCGAAAGAGCGTACTCTTAAAACTGCTGCGATCTTCTCGTTAGGCTGGATGTCCTCAAGAAGATTGATGAGCGGCTTACCTTTTGATCGGCGCCCAGCTTCTGGTATCTGCCAGACTTTGAGCCAATAACATCTGCCAAAGCTTGTAAAGATGATCATCGTATCATGGGTAGACGCTACATAAATATCTTTAAGTGTATCAGTCTCTTTCTTCTGTTCTATACCGATCACACCCTGGCCGCCACGACGCTGCTCACGGAAGGTATCGATCGGCATACGTTTTATGTAATCATCTTCAGATATTGTGATGATCACAGGCTCGTCGGCGATCAGGTCTTCCATGTTGAATTCCCCCTCTGCAGCAATGATCTTGGTCTTGCGGTCAGAAGAATGGTGTTTTTTAAGCTCGAGGAGCTCGTCTTTGATAATACCTCGGACAAGTAGCTCGCTTGCAAGCACAGCGCGATAATGCTGGATCTTCTGTTGGAGATCTTGATATTCTCCTTCAATCCTCTCTCTTTCAAGGCCAGTCAATTGGTACAGTCTTAATTCAAGGACAGCATTGGCCTGTCTTTCCGATAAAGAATAGCGCGCCATTAACTGCTGTTTTGCTTGATCGCGACTTTCACTTTCTCGGATTAAACGGACGACAGCGTCTAAGTGATCAAGAGCTTTGAGATAACCTTCGAGGATGTGCGCTCTGGCCTCTGCTTTTGCAAGTTCAAATCGCGTGCGGCGACGGACCACTTCAATACGGTGCTCAATCCAAGCACTGATCATCAACTTGATGTTCATCGTACGAGGAAGCCCCTTATCAAGAGCCAACATATTGCAACCGAACGTCACCTGCATATCGGTGAACTTAAACAGCTGATTGATGGTGACATCAGGAATCTCACCTCGTTTGAGCTCGAGAACAATACGCATCCCATCTTTGTCTGATTCGTCACGGAGATCGGAAACTCCACCAATCGTCTTTTCGTTGATGAGATCGGCAATCTTTTGGATGAGCCCTGCCTTACTGACGTTATAAGGGATCTCATCGACAACAATTCTTTGTCTATCTCCACCGTCTTGATCTTCGACATGCATGACTGCGCGCAAGATCAGTTTGCCTCTTCCTGTATGAAAAGCTTCTTTAATCCCTCGGTAGCCACAAATCACGCCACCAGTTGGAAAGTCGGGAGCAGGCATCACTTCCATAATTTGATCAATCGTGGTCGATGGATCGTCTACAACGAGCATTGTAGCAGAGATCAGCTCTCCTAAATTATGAGGAGGGATGTTTGTCGCCATACCTACGGCAATGCCCGAAGAACCGTTAGCGAGCAAATTTGGAAATTTCGCAGGAAATACAGTGGGCTCAGTCTTCGTCTCATCGTAGTTTGGGACGAGATCCACTGTGTCTTTTTCCAAGTCTTCCATCAAGGCCATTGAAGCGTGAGTTAGACGCGCTTCGGTATAACGCATTGCAGCTGGGGGGTCTCCATCGACAGAGCCAAAGTTACCCTGACCATCGACAAGCGTATAACGCATCGCCCAATTCTGGGCCATACGCACCAATGTGGGGTAAATTACAGATTCACCGTGAGGATGGTAATCACCAGAGGTGTCGCCCGAGATCTTCGCGCATTTTCTGTGTTTTCCTCCTGGAGACAAGTTAAGCTGTCGCATCGCATACAGAATGCGGCGTTGGGAAGGTTTCATTCCATCGCGTACATCTGGAAGTGCACGTGAGATGATGACGGACATGGAGTAGCGTAAGTAGCTCTCCTTGACTTCCTCCTCCACATTTCTCGGAAGGATCGATTGATCTTTTGGGTGCGTCATAGGGGGATAGTCTCCTTCTCCTTAAATGTCCAAATTCTTCACTGACAAAGCATGATGCTCAATGAAAGCACGGCGAGGAGGAACATCCTCACCCATTAACATGGTAAACATGTGGTCGGCAGCAACAGCATCTGGAAGTGTTACCTGCAGCAATGTTCTAACATTAGGGTCCATAGTCGTTTCAGCCAGCTGGTCGGCGTTCATTTCGCCCAAACCTTTATAACGTTGCACTTCGATCCCTTTGCGGCCGTTGACACGGAAGTACTCAATCCCTTCTCTCAAAGAATGGATCGGAGTTTCTGTGCCATGCTCATCGATCACATCGAATAATTTTCCATTGACAATGAGATATTGATCGAGAGAAAAGCCATATGAAGAAAGAACGTCTTTCAAAGAATTGAGCACTTTCTCCTCATAAAGTTCGACAAATGATAATGCTCTAAGCTTAAAGACGCGCATTTCGTCAGTAACCTCGTTTTCAGGAATCGCACTGATCCTCTGTTCATGCTGCTGACGTTGGATCTCTTCATCTTCTTCTTTCAGTTTTTGGAATTCTTGCTCGGAGTAAACAAAACGGCTTTGATCGCCAATTTTCACTTCAAAGCGAGGCATCCGACCTTCAACATCTCTAGAGGAAAGAAACTCGCGGAAAGGAATCCCTTTGCGCTCGATAGAAACCATAAACTGTTCAATCTCTCGGATTGCTTGTAGTAAAGCTTCAATCTGTTCTTTTGTGAGAAGTTCTGTATGACCAACTAAGCGGATCGATACATCACTTGTACCGAGCTTAAGTAAATATTCATCCATCTCTTTTTCGCTATGAATATAACGGCTGACTTTTTTGCGTGTAACGCGGAAAAGAGGCGGTTGTGCGATGTAGACAAAATTGTTCTCTATCAAGGCTGGCATATGACGATAGAAGAATGTGAGTAGCAGTGTGCGGATGTGCGAGCCATCCACGTCAGCATCGGTCATAATGATGATTTTATGGTAACGAAGCTTCTCAAGATTGAAGTTGTCTGCGCCTATACCACAACCAAACGCAGCAACCATAGCGCCGACCTCTTGGTTTTGGAGAATTTTTTCTAAACGTGCTTTTTCAACATTCAAGATCTTACCACGGATTGGCAGAACAGCTTGAAACCTTCGATCGCGCCCCCCTTTTGCAGATCCACCCGCAGAGTCTCCCTCAACGATAAAGATTTCACAGAGTGCAGGATCTTTTTCTTGACAGTCTGTCAACTTACCAGGAAGTCGAGAAGAGTCGAGTGCCGTTTTGCGCAATGTCAATTCTCGCGCCTTGCGCGCTGCTTCACGTGCTTGAGCAGCAACAATCGCTTTTTCAGAGATTAAACGAGCGATATGAGGATTCTCTTCTAAAAAAACAGCAAGTTCTTCACCAACAATTTGTTGGACAATCGAAGCGACCTCGTTATTACCCAGGCGCTGCTTAGTCTGACCTTCAAATTGGGGGTTGGCCACTTTTAAAGAGAGAACAGCAGTCAGGCCTTCGCGCATATCATCGCCTGACACAGAAATCTTATCTGTTTTGATTAACTGGTGATTCTTGATGTACTGATTGAGTACGCGAGTCAAAGCAGATGAAAATCCAGAAACGTGGGTACCGCCCTGTTTTGTCGATATATTATTGACATACGAGTAGAGATTTTCAATATACGTGTCGTTCCACTGCATTGAAACCTCAAACTCCATCGGGCCGTTTGGGGTTTCCCTAGCGCCATGAATATAGATCGGTGTTGGAAACAGTGGTGTTTTATTTTCATTGAGGTAGCTGACAAATGAGACAATCCCACCTTCATAATGGAAAACCACATCATCATGGCCAGTATCTCTTTCATCACGGTAGGTGATCTTGATCCCGCGGTTGAGGAATGCGAGCTCTCGAAGGCGTTTCAGGAGAATATCATAATCAAACACAGTCACTGAAAAAATAGTGTCATCAGGAACAAAAGAGACTTTCGTTCCCCTTTTTGTCGTCTCTCCTAATGTCTTAAGAGGATGGAGAGGCTTGCCACGCGAGAAGTCCATCGTATACATCGTGCCATTGTTGAAGACTTCGACATGCAAGTGCTTGGAAAGCGCGTTGACGCATGAAACGCCGACGCCATGCAAACCTCCAGAAACTTTATAAGTATTCTTGTCGAACTTACCGCCAGCATGCAAGATAGTCATGACAACTTCGAGAGCGGTGACTTCGCGGCCCTGTTTAAGAGATTCTTTTTCATGCTTTCCTATGGGGATACCACGCCCATTATCTTCAACAGAAACAGAGTTGTCTTTGTGCAATACTACAGAAATTTCTGAGCAAAATCCTGCAAGCGCTTCGTCAATGCAATTGTCGACAACTTCGTAGACGAGCTGATGCAAGCCATTGCTATGCGTATCGCCGATATACATCCCTGGACGTTCGCGCACCGCTTGAAGGCCTTCCAAGACGGTAATCGAACTGGCATCATATTGATTTTCTTTAGTCATCGTCGTCATACCTTATCTCGTTATATGCAAAAGTAAATACTCTGAATAGGAACTTGCGGAAACATTCCGCGAAGTTTGGCAAGTAGGCGCATTTTTTCTTGTCCTGAGAGCAAGCTATACAAAGTGGAATTGTTCACCTTAACCGTCAAAACCCCATTATGAAAAGAAACAGCTTTGGTCATAGAAGCAAGCTTCTCTCCGATCACAACAGGCCAGGCAGCAAGCACCTCTTCTGGCCGCATCTGCATTTGTTGCCCAACGCGATCTAAAATTGCCGGCAGCAAGTCAGAAATGTGCTTTCCAGTTGGTCGCACACCATCATAATATTTGGGAATTCGCTTTCTACGATCCATGGTTTCTTTAACCCTTCTTCACGACTATATTTTACCATTTTCAAAATAGCAACACAATTGCGAACCCACTCGAACTCAATAATTTTTCACTTAGAAATTGGGACAAAGTAAGGCATTCTAGCGTTAAAAAAGTAATAATCAACAAGATCTCAGGATGCTTTTTTTCTTTAAAATCTAGACGAATCTATCCTAGTAAAATTTTTCGTCGATTTTCATGATTATTTGAGCCGATTTACGCTTCTTTTTTTGAACACTATATCGATCTTCAACTATCCACAAAAAGAAGCGTAAATCGACCCAAAAGAACTCGAAAATCGACTGAAACGTTTTACTGGGATAAGGTCACAGGTTCAAAATAATCTAAAAAAACAGAATGCCATTGTTTATCGGAAGTCTTTAAGATCATCAACCGCATGTACTTCAGCCAAATAAGAAAGCGCTTAAGCCGATGGTAATCAAGAAATAAATTGTCATCGAAAGAAAGTCATTAAAAGCTGTGATAATTGGTCCTGATGCTATAGCAGGATCCACACCCATTCTAGCAAAAAACAACGGTGAACATACACCAAGTAAAGACCCAGCACAACATGCTCCCAAAAGACCTACCCCAACCAAAAATCCAACCGCTGCTGGACTTACTCCTATTGAAGCGATCCCAGCTAGATCTAGAGCGTACACCAAAAAACCACATATTAAGCCAAAAACAAGACCTGTCATTGACCCAATAATAAGCTCTTTGAACACAGCTTCTCGCTTACTACCTATTGACAACACACCAATTGCCATACTACGCACTAACACCGTACTGCATTGAATACCAATATTTCCAGACATCCCCGTGATCAACGGCACAAAAAAGAGCACGAAAGTCAAGACACCTCCTTCATAGGATTGGAACCATGACATGACCCCCCCATTGATCAGACCAGCAAATAAAGTGACGACAAGCCAAGGAGAGCGAGAGAAAAAGCGCTTTAGCGTGGTTTCATGCTCACTGACATTTTCAGCAGTACCAGCCATGCGAGCAATGGTTTCATCCGCGATATCCTCCACCGCTTCGATGGCATCATCTTGAGTTATAACTCCGAGTAGCTTGTCATTTTCATCTACTACAGGCAAAGCAGAGTCTTTATATCGCTCCACAATATCAACAACTTCTTCTCGACTCGCTTCTACGGTAACCTTATGCATCACAGGGCGCATTACTTGCCTTAAAGGAAGGTGTGGAGGGTTCACGATTAAATTACGCGCAGGAACATATCCCTGTAATATCCCATCTTCATTTAGGACAAAAACACGTCGAGTGAGGTCGATTCCCGGATTATCTCTGATAAACACAGCAGCCTGACCAATCGTCTTGTCCATGGCAAATGCAAAAAACTCGTTTGTCATTAAACGACCCGCAGTATTCCGCTGGTGCTTTTTGATTTCCTTGATAAGAGACGCTTTTTTAGAGTCGACGATTTCGATCACTCTGCGGAATCTCCGCTCTGACATCACTTCTAATACGGCAACAGCATCGTCAGGAGGCATATTTTCAATTAAATTCTTTATTTCTTCATCTGAGATATGATTCAAGACAGCAGATTGCGTACTAGTATCTGTATTGATCAAAAATTCGGTTTTGGCGTCTAAATCAGAGAGATTGTCATATATAATGGGGCGGGCCTCAGGAGGGAGTCGTGCAGCAGCATATGCTAAGTCAATCGGGGAATGTTCAGCAGCGATTTTTGCAACATCATGGGTAACCACTTGATATGTCTGCTTATGCAATGCCTGCTCAAGCTTTTCACTAAGAATATCGTCAAGATGGCTCGTTTTGGATTCCATTAAATTGCCAGCAGCTTGAGGGACATCATCTTCATGAAGTTCATGGATTTTTTCTTCTGATTCTGACTTCATAGAGAATCCCCTTAAATAAAATGCGACTGTATGCTAGTTCCACCATTTGAACCTAAACCGATGGCATTTTTCCTCAGTTTTAAATGGAATTTACTCAAAACCTGTCTAAAAGAGGCTAAAAATTGACTGAAACTGCTCATCAGGATAGGTTATCCAAGATACTTACCATACTAGTATAATTCAAGAATTCAATGTGTAAACGATTTGCACAAAATCAAAGAAAATAATTCGGTTTTTTTTATATCATCAAACATTTAAATCAACTAAAAACTCTACTAATATAAATATTTTAATTGCAAAGAGGGATTGTGTCAGCCAATATTAATTTTAGCACTGTAATACAATTAGGGATTACTTTAACTGCATTTTCGACAGACGTTGAGACCCTGAAGTCACAGATCAACTCCTCTTCTCCAAACCTTACAGACAAAATAAAATCGAAAAAAATAAAAGACTTACTTGACCTGCGAGAAAAATTTCTTATTGTGACATCAAGTTCTAAAAAAGAGCTATCTAGCGGATTACAACGAACAATCGACAAACTAAACAGAACCTGGGAAGAAGTCTTCAACCATTGTTTAGAACGTAAAGTGTGCTTGCAATTATCAAAGTTAGACGAGTTAATCCCCCAAGAAAACTGTTCGCTTTCAGAACTATATATGAAGCAAAACAAGCTCAACATTAAAGCAAGCAAATATGAAATTCAGAAGCAAAAATTCGACAAAAAGTACACAGATAATAGAATCAATGTTGAAGATTCGAATTTTTCATTACTTTTAGAACTAGATATTAAACTTAAAAACACCCAAAAAAAAATTCAAAATGAAATCGCAAGCAAAAAGAAAAAGATCAATGACTGCAATACACTTATTAAGTATCTAAGAGAGGGAAACGTCGATTCTGCTCAAGACTGTTTTAACACGCTACCAGAACCATTTAGGAAAATAATCGCAACATCCTTACTGAAAATAACATATCTGACCCCGCAATTAATGAAGCATTGTTTACAAAACACCGTGCTGACAAATCACAGAAAAATTGAAGTAATACAAGAAACTCTCAATAACTTAGAAGGCTCACAAACACCCCCATCATCAATAAGTACGACTAGTTCTGCTCCGATAAATTGGTTTAATTTATTACCTCAGGAGATTCAATTAGAAGTTCTATATTTTTTGCAACCAAGAGATCTTCTTAATTTCTCTCAGACATGCAAAAAATGGCAGGACCTTGCCAATATGGCTGTTTTGTGGAAACGTCTATGGGAAGTCAAGTGTAGAGAATTTGCTTTAGATCCAACATTTTACGGATTAGGAAAGCAGGGACTTGTCGAATACCACACCGCTCTGAAAACCCTCAACACAAATGCCTTCTTGAGCTCTAAAATTGAAGGGGCATCTATTAGCCAACGTTCTTTGGTCAAGCTTCGACTACCCTTAGCCAAAGGAACAATGCTCTTTGTAATGAACACAAACGACATTATCCTCATCGATTTGATAAAAAAAACGACAACGTTTAAGTCATTTGAAGGCGTTGAAATCACTGCAATCTGCAAACATGGGAACTCGATTTTTGTAGCTTATACTGACAAAGTCGTTGAAATTGCCTTAAGCAACCTTAAAAATCAAACCGCTTCATCTCTTACCATTTTAAATACATTCGAAATCAAAGACACATGCCAACTTCAAGTTTCAGCGAATTTCTTGTGTTCAAATCCTGATAAAAGTAGAGAAATTCACATATGGGACATTGAGACTAACCGTCATTTTGTAACTATTTCTCTGCAAAAACCATTAGTATTTATGAAAATAATCCATAGCGTCTTATTCACAACCGATGAATTGGGCAATGTACAGAAGTGGAAACTCCAAAAAGGCAAATCACCTGAAAGTATTTTTTCAACCGCTCTTGAACTACAAGTGAATACTATCGATACGAATGGTCGGTACTTATGTGCAATAGATGCTACCCCAGTATCATCGATAACTGTTATTGATTTTAATGCACCTAATAAAATCAGAAGCATCCCTGTTGATACTTCTATTCAATCTATTCCAATTTTTCAAGTTGATGGACACACACTTTACGCTCTATGTGATTCCCAGATCCATGTCTTTGATATTGAGAGTGGAAAAATGATTTCAACAATTAAAGATTACCGAATCACGCATTTCATAAAATCTGGATCATTTATTGGTTATTATGCTCAATCAAAACGAACATCAACAGAGCACAATTTTGGAAAGAGCATCGATTTGGCGTCCACTGAGTATGACAAGCTATTACGACAGGCTGAATGTTGGGACATGCATTCCTATCTAGACGCAGTCACTCTGCTAACAACTTTGCCCAATGATGTAAAGGACCGTTTCTCTAAATTTATTCTCATAAAATACTCGATCGCGTTTGATGACTTTTTAAAGCCAGCAGTGTCTCACAATTCAAATTCCAAATCCAATATCCTTCATAATTTTTTATTATGGGAGATGATCGGACTTTTCAAAGCAAATAGAAAATCATTAGCCCTTTCCCTTTACAATAGACTCCCTACAGCCTTACAGAAAGAAATCTGCCGTAGTCCTGATAAACTTACCATTCCAGAATGGATCGAACTTCTTAGAAATTACTTGAACGTTACCGTAATTGCCCAATTAGGTGAGTAAGCTCTAGCCCTTAATTGGTATGAATGGTATCCTCCAATGAATTATCCAATTTTAAAATAGACAGATAAATGTATAAGCCAAAGAAAATCCGTAACATTGCGATTATCGCCCACATCGACCATGGAAAAACAACCATGCTCGATAGTTTGCTCAAACAATCAAATATCTTCCGTGACCATGAGAAAGTCCCTGAGAGAGTCATGGACAGCTATGATCAAGAAAAAGAGCGTGGGATCACCATTTTCGCAAAACACACCTCAATTTTCTTTGAAGATTTCAAGATCAATATTATCGACACTCCAGGCCATGCAGACTTCTCTGGAGAAGTTGAAAGGGTACTTGGCCTAGTAAACTCTGTATTACTCCTCGTTGATGCCCAAGAAGGCCCAATGCCGCAAACCCGTTTTGTCCTCTCGCAAGCCTTGAAAATGGGCCTCAAACCGTTGGTTGTCCTCAACAAAATCGACCGTCCACATGCGGACCCAGACCGTGCACTGAACCTAACTTTCGACCTATTCGTCGAACTCGGTGCTACTGACGAACAATTAGACTTCCCAATCGCTTATGCTTCCGGATTATCTGGTTTTGCTGTAGCCAACCTCAACGATCCTAGAGTCGATATGCGCCCATTGTTCGAATTGATTATTGAGAAAGTTCCGGCGCCTCCTGGCAATTTGGACCTTCCGTTCTTAATGCAGTCCACAACATTGTCTTACGATGATTTCATCGGCCGTCAAGCTTGCGGAAGGATACTTGAAGGCAAAATTCAAAAAGGTCAAACAATTGCTCGAATAGACTCCACCGGTCGTGTCACAAACCACCGTATCGTGCGTGTCGAAGGCTATTTTGGTCTAAAAAAAATCGAAATGGATGAAGCAGGCGTTGGCGATATCGTCAGCTTATCTGGAATCCCTGACGTGATGATCGGCGATACCCTATGTGATCCTAATCATATCGTCCAACTCCCTCCAATAAATCTTGCTGAACCGACTCTTTCTATTGAGCTTTCTGTCAACAATGGACCATTTGTGGGCAAAGACGGCAAACACGTGACGATGAATAAGATCCGCGACCGTTTGATGCAAGAAAGAAGGGCCAACATATCATTAAAAATTGAAGAAGTTGAAGGACGAGATGATGCTATCCGAGTCTGTGGACGCGGAGAGTTGCACCTTGCCGTTCTTTTGGAAGCAATGCGTCGCGAAGATTATGAATTTGTCATTTCAAAGCCTCAAGTTATCTTAAAAAAGGTTGATGGTGTAGACCATGAGCCGATGGAAGCTGTCCATATTGAAGTACCTCAAGAATATTCTGGTTCTGTCATTGAGGAGCTTTCCAGACGAAAAGGTGAAATGCGCACTCTTAACACAAACGAACATAACATTACGACAATTGAGTTCTTGTTGCCGACCCGTGGTTTAATGGGTTACCGCAATGAATTTATGACAGTCACGCGAGGTCTTGGAATTTTGACTTCTATATTTGAGAGTTACGCTCCATGGAGAGGTGCAATCCCTGCACGAACAAAAGGTGCGCTTATTTCTATCAGTTCTGGCAAAGTCACAGGGTATGCATGCTTTAATATCCAAGAACGTGGCACGCTTTTTGTTGGGCCAGGCGATGAGGTTTATGAAGGAATGGTTGTGGGTGAACACAATAGAGACAACGACCTTATTGTCAACGTGACCAAGGGCAAGCAACTCACAAACGTACGTGCAGCTGGAAGCGATGAGAACATCATTTTGACACCTCCACGTACATTTACCTTAGAGCAAGCGATTGACTTCATTCAAGATGACGAACTTGTCGAGGTCACCCCTCATTTTATACGCCTTCGCAAGCGCTTTTTATCTGAAAACGATCGCAAGCGAAAATCGTAAGCATAAGAGAGCGCAGAGAACAGGATTTCTTTGCGCTCGCATTTTTTCTGCAAGTCTAAAAAATTAATGCACATTTCAGTTGAGTCACAGTTCTAGGGAGCAACCGCTGTAAGTCGCTCCTCTATTTCTAATAAACCTCTTGCATCACTTTTGCAGCGATAATATCAACCTGTATATTACCACAGAAATTTGAAGCAAAAAGCGGCAAAAATATTCTCGAAAATCGACTATCCCTTAGTTGTCCAAGAGGGCTAATATTGGGATACATTACGAACGTCAAACCGCGGGAGCCTTCGCTCAGCTGCAATGTGCATTTATATATCAGAAATGGTGTTACTTCTTAGACACTCTCTTCACTACCAAAGTATCCGAAATTTTATCGTGTAATCCTTGCTTATTCTCTGTCCAAGCAATCATAAAAAATCCCCACCACAAGGACGCTGCGGAAAGAAGCTTTGACCAGAAGCGCACTGAAGCACGTAAAAAACTAATCCTCCCCCCCCTTTGATCAATCACCTTCATTCCCAATAGTCTTTTACCTAATGTCGCCTGCCAGCGTGAGCTTTCACATACTGCACTATAACACCAAAAAAGCACTTGAGTGACGAAAGCAATTGATACAAAGAAAGCCAAAGACCATGAAAAACTAAATGCAATTGAAAAGACAACAAGAAGCGCAGTGACCACAATTAGATCGACAATATAAGCGCAAAACCTTCTTACTAATCCTAGTGGAAATATAGTCTCTTGCATGGGATTTGCTCATGTGTTTAAATGGCATTTTTTAGAATTGTATTGGCTATGAGAATTTATGACAAATCAGCTTGAAGAACCCTCACGTGAACATGTCGATACAATGTTCAATGACATCTCGCCAACATATGACAGAGTCAATCGCTTAATGACTTTTGGACTGGACCAATACTGGCGCAAAGCTGTTTCGCATCATCTACCTATTAATTCTGAAATAGATCTTCTCGACTTAGCGACAGGGACCGCAGACCAAATCCTTGCCATTCTGCGCAATTCTCGAAATATACGCTCAATTATTGGAGTTGATTTTGCAGAAGAAATGCTCTATCTTGCACGAAAAAAAATGACCGAGAACGGCTTGAACGACAAAGTCCAACTAATAAAAGGTGATGCTCTCTCTTTGCCATTTCCTGACCATAGCTTTGATTGTGTCACCATGGCTTTTGGCATTCGTAATGTGCTTGATGTCTCTAAGTGTTTAAACGAAATTAAACGCGTCTTAAGACCTCATGGTAAGGCTCTAATCTTAGAATGCAGCGTTCCAACACAACCATTACTGAAAAGAATCTACTATCTCCATATCCGCCATCTTTTACCTGTTCTTGGAGGGTGGATGTCTGGGAATAAAAATGCGTATGTTTATTTGAACCGTACTGCAGAAACTTTTCCATGCGGTGATGCTTTTTGTAGCCTTCTCAAATCTGCAGGATTTTCTAAAGCAACTGCTCACCCTATGACTTTTGGCGCAGTCACGTTGTACGAAGCAGGTTGCGATGGCAATGCTGTTCAGTAGTCTCCAATGGCTTAGCAATTCAAGTGAATATCCTAAGTTCCTTTGGAAACCAAAAGGATCTAACCTAGTCACTTTTGCAAGTGGTGCTCAATGGCAATCGGATAATTATCCTACGTTTCCAATTGATGGCCCATTTTGTTTTTCGGCAATGAGATTCTCAGAAAATAAACTAGGTGCTCCCTGGCACCATTTTCCTAAACGCCTTTTTTGTTTACCAAAAATGTGGAAAAGTGAGTCTCTTGACAGTGTTTCTCCTCCATCCCCATTTCTTGACTTTTCAAATCGAACGGATTATCCCAGTCTCGCGGATTGGAAAAAAAATGTATCTAAAGCATGCACTCTCATAGAATCTAAGAAATTAGATAAGGTTGTCCTTGCCCGCAAAACAACAATAGAAACCCCTACGACTATCGACCCATGGCGTTGTGTGGCACATTTATTCCAAGCCGCTAGCAGCGCGAGCATCTTTGCTATTCAGATTGATCCTCATCAAGCTTTTATTGGAGCCACACCTGAGATCCTATTTTCAAGAAAAGGACGGATTGTGAACTTTGAGGCCTTGGCATCAACTGCGCCGATTGGAAAAGACAGAAGGGAAGAACTTTTTTTAGAGAAAAATCTACTTTCTGGGAAAAAAGAACTCCGTGAATTTCGTTACGTCGAGTCATTTATTCAAGAAAGCCTGAGCAAATTAAAAGCATCGAATGCGATTGCTTCGTCTAGACAAATTATCAAGACTCCCCATGTACAACACCTTTATCGAAAGTATAAGGCCCAAATACCCCTTGAGATTGATGATCAACAAATCTTGACAGTCCTCCATCCAACTCCAGCTTTAGGAGGAACCCCCAGAGATGAAGCAATGCGTTTTATCGAAAGCGTTGAACCTTTTGATCGTGGTTGGTATGGGGCTCCGTTGGGAATGTTAAGCCAAGAGGAATCCTTCTTATCTGTCGCGATACGCAGCGCTGTGATTGAAAATAATCTTCTGCACTTATACGCAGGAGCTGGCATCGTGGAAGGCTCAGATCCAGAAAAAGAATGGCAAGAACTTGAATCCAAAATTCGATTATTTATTCAAATGGGCAAATAATTCTATGTGGCACAATGAATCTTGGGCATATGCGATCATCGATTGTCTTGTTCAGTTAGGAGTTAGACATTTTGCATTATCCCCCGGTTCTCGATCAACCCCTCTGGCTCTTGCAATTGCACGACATCCAGATACAACTGTACAGATACACTACGACGAACGGGCTCTTGGATTTTATGCCCTAGGCTATGCTAAGGCCAAGCAAATTCCCTGTCCCATAATCGTTACTTCGGGTACAGCTGTTGGAAATTTACTTCCTTCTGTGATGGAAGGGTACCATTCAAATATACCGATGTTGCTTCTAACGGCCGATCGGCCTCCAGAATTACTAGAATGCTCAGCGAACCAGACCTCTAAACAATCAGCTATCTTCACCGATTTTGTCCGTTGGAAGACTACATTGCCTACCCCTGCCCCCAATTTGTCAGGATCCTTTTTATCTTCATCTATTGCCTATGCGTTCCAACAATCAATGCTAGTCCCAAGTGGGCCTGTCCATGTAAACTGCATGTTCCGCGAACCGCTTTTTACAAAAGAGCCGTGGGAAGTCCCCAATTTGACTGCTCCTATTTACACTGTACCGCAAGTCGTGAGCTCTCCTGAAACAATCGTGGATTTCTTGCAAAGGATTGCTCAAGTAGAAAAAGGAGTGATTGTAGCAGGCGCTCATTCACACTATGAAAATGAGGCCATCTTGCACTTTGCTAAGACTCTGAACTGGCCTATTTTTGCAGATATTCTTTCTCCATTACGCTGCTTAGGAAGAAGAGAAGAAGTCGTCTCATTTCATGATACATTGATCGAATCTGGAAAAATAGAGGCTCCTGATTTCATATTACGCATTGGAGATCGAATTGTGTCTAAAACACTATCTCAATGGCTTTCACAGAGCAAACAAGAATGCTGGCAGGTCGTTGAACACCCCTTGCGTGCTGACCCTGAATATGCAGCAACACAGCGAGTTACTTCTAATTTAAATGAATTTTTTTCTGCATGCCAAGATTTCATTGCTCCTATTCTTGAAAATGCTTGGACGCAAAGGTTAAAAGAGCTTTCAGAGGGTATTGCAAAACTATATTCGGACTATTTTGAAGACCGAGAGACGCTTTGCGAGCAAGAACCATTTTATCAGTTAGATCTACCATCACATTGGGCTATGTTCTTATCTAATAGCCTCCCTATCCGTCATGCTCAGCGTTATTATTTCCCAGAATCAAAAATGAATGGGGTCTATGCCAATAGGGGGCAGTCAGGGATCGATGGAAATCTTGCAACTGCAGTAGGTGTGGCAGAAGGGTTAAAAACTCCTCTTATTGCAATCTTGGGCGATCTTGCGATGCTCCATGATGTAAACTCTTTCTCCCTATTAAAGAAATCCACTGTACCAATCATAGCAGTCGTGATCAATAACGATGGAGGAGGAATATTTTCTTTCCTTCCAATATCAGGAAAAAAAGAAATCTGCGAAGAGTACTTTGCTACACCTCATGGACTACTGTTATCAAAGCATGCAGAAGCTTTCGGCATCAAAACGCTTACAATTCGCACCAAAGACGAATGGACAGCTTCGATTGATGAACTTTTAAAAAATCCTCAAAACTGTTTGGTAGAAATTCTTTGTGCAAGGCAAGATACTGCAAAAACACATGAAGAGCTCTCTTCTCAAATATTGGATGGATTATGCTCTCTTATTCACTAGAAGGTGTCGCACCCGCCCCAACAATTCTTTTTCTTCATGGATTCTTAGGCTGCAAGGAAGACTGGAATCCTATGATAGCATTTTTAAAAGCACGGTTCAGTTGCCTCACTATGGATCTACCAGGGCATGGATCTTCAGCTTTCGAGGAAGATGCAGCAGAAGCTGTTATGCACACATTGGCAAAACTCAAAATCCATCCTATGATGGTCGTAGGGTATTCAGTCGGCGGCAGGATTGCATTAAGATTAAAATTTCCATCTACTGAGTGGCGTCCTTTTCTTCTGATCTTATCAGCACACCCAAGCGCTCCAACAGCAAGTGAGATAGAAAAGCGAAAAATAGAAGATGCAAAGTGGGTAGAACTCCTGGAAAAAGGTTCCATGTCAGATTTTCTTAATGCGTGGTATAAGCAGCCAATGTTTGAGTCTATTAAAAACAAAGAGCAACTTTTTAAAACAATGTTTGAGAAACGTTTACAAAACGATCCCAAGAAAATGCTCAGCTTTTTTAAAGCAAATTCTCCTAGTTTACACCCTGCTCCAACATTACCAGCAAAAGATATTCTGTTTCTATGTGGCGAAATGGATAAAAAATATTCCGATCTCTATTTAAAAACCTTGAAACGCAAGCAATTTGTCTCACTAGCTCAATGTGGGCATGTCCTTCATTTAGAAAACCCTTATGCTTGTGCCCAAATTACAGAAATATGTTCTGAGGTAGCAAATGCTTAATTTCGAATGGACTGCCTTTGGAGACTTCTCTGACATCAAATACCATAAAAGTAATGGAATTGCCAAAATTACCATTAATCGACCAGAGGTACGCAACGCATTTCGTCCTTTGACAGTCAGCGAAATGTCAACTGCTCTCCGAGATGCACGCGATGACCATACAATTGGTGTCATTATCTTTACTGGAGAAGGTAAAGAAGCTTTTTGTTCTGGTGGAGATCAAAGAATCCGCGGTGATGCAGGGTACCATGACGATGAAGGAGTTGCCCGCTTAAATGTCCTTGATCTACAAAAAGAGATCCGTGCAATCCCCAAGCCAGTGATCGCGATGGTGGCAGGATATGCCATCGGCGGTGGTCATGTACTCCATGTTGTTTGTGACCTAACAATAGCTGCTGACAATGCAATTTTTGGCCAAGTGGGACCAAAAGTGGGTTCATTTGATGGAGGATTTGGAGCAAGCTATCTCGCGCGCTCAGTCGGACAGAAGAAAGCTCGTGAGATTTGGTATCTCTGCAGAAGGTACAACGCTCAAGAAGCTCTGCAAATGGGACTTGTGAACTGCGTTGTTCCTTATGAAAAATTAGAAGAGACAACCATTGAATGGTGTCGAGAGATCTTGCAACATTCCCCTCTTGCTATACGCTGCTTAAAATCTTCATTAAATGCAGACTGCGATGGACAAGCAGGAATCCAAGAACTCGCTGGAAATGCAACCCTTCTCTATTACATGACAGAAGAAGCACAAGAAGGACATAAAGCGTTCATTGAAAAACGCCAGCCAAACTTTTCAAAATTTCCTAAGCGGCCTTAATTATGCTATCAAATATAAAGGTTTGGGTCACAGCAGCCAGGCCTAAAACATTAGCTGTCAGTATTTGTCCAGTCTTAATGGGACAAGCAATTGCAATGAGCGATGGTTTTTTCGATCCGCAGATTTTTTCCATAACTCTAATAACTTCTGTGCTTTTGCAAATTTTTGCCAATTATTGCAATGACTTCTTTGATTATATTAAAGGTGCAGACACCAATTATCGAAAAGGTCCTACAAGAGTGTGTAAATCAGGACTTGTAACTCCTGCGGCTATGAAGAGGGCTATTATACTATTAAGCAGTTCAATCATCCTTTTATGTCTATTTTTGATAGTAAAAGGAGGTGTCGTAGTTGCCGCTCTTGCTGCTGCTTGCATTCTTGCAAGCTTCTTATACACTGCTGGTCCATTCCCTTTTGCATATATTGGCCTTGGAGAATTACTGGCCTTTGCATTTTGCGGGCCTATTGCAGTCTGTGGAACGTATTACTTACAAGCTCATAGTTTTTCCACAGCTGCATCCATTGCGAGTCTCTCCATTGGAGCGTGCGCGGCAGTTCTCATGTTAGTTAACAATTTGAGAGATGTCGATGAAGACTCAAGAAGCGATAAACGCACATTGTGTGTCCGTTTTGGTACGGCTTTTGGCAAAATCTTGGCAATCACACTACTTGTTGTAATGTTTATTCCACCTATCTATTTAGGAAGCACCCATCCATTTGCACTTATGAGCTTATCTGCAATTATCCCTGCGAGCACACTTGCCTTCACTCTTCTCCGTGTGCACAAGGCCGAAGATTGGAACTCATTACTTGGAAGACTTGGGCGTCTATTATTATGGTATACAACTCTTTTTTGCATCGGCTGGATGTTATAGAACTTAGACCTTATACAATACAGATCAACAACTGTGACCGCAAGGGGATCTTGGTTCATATTACAGACGCAGAAGGAAAGTCTAGCTATGGAGATATCGCACCATTAGACGGATGGAGCAATGAGTCTTTTACAGACGCATTCTCGCAAGCCCAAAAATTTGTACAAGGAAAAATTGCAGAGAATGACCTGTTTCCTTCCGTACACTTCGGCTTTGATTGCGCTTTTCGTCATTTAAGACATTCAAATAATTTTATCTCCTTACAACTCCCATTAAGCGGGCTTCTCACAGGTTCAGAGACAGAGATTGCCGCATCAGCGCAATCTTTGATACAAGATGGGATTACGACAGCAAAAATCAAAATTTCTTCATTGTCACTGAGCGAGGCCATAAGAACTTTAAAAGAATTAAAATCGACATTTCACCTCCGCGTCGATATAAATCGCAAGTGGACCAAAAGAGAAGTATATCGACTGCTTGAGCACTTCTCCATAGATGACTTCGAATATATTGAAGAGCCCCTACCAGATTGGACAGATCTTCCCACGTTTCCCTTCCCCTTTGCCTTAGACGAATCCCTCAGAGAACCACAGAACCTATCTTTGCTCCCTAGTTTTTTAAATTTAAAAAAAGTCATTCTTAAGCCCAGTATGTGCGGAGGATTAAGCCGTCTAAACACATGGAAAATTCCGATTGTCCTCAGCAGTTCATATGAAAGCGGAGTAGGAATATGGCACATTGCACAACTCGCTCACATGTTAAATATTGCAGATATCCCTGCAGGTCTAGACACTTATCGTTATACTGAAAATGATCTTCTTCAAAAAAGGATGGCTATCGTACATGGACATCTGCAAATACCCAAACACGTGCATATTAAAAAAGAGTGCACTATCCCATCCTAAAAATTGCGCTATTATCACGGATGAAAAAGAATGGACTTATGCAGCATTAGACCGCGAAGTTGATATTTTATGTGACAAAACCAAGAACTCAAAACCAGAATTTTGGGCCATTTCCGCTAAATCCTCAGTTGAAACAATTCTACACATCTTCGCTG
Source organism: bacterium (assembly GCA_044227055.1). GTDB lineage: Bacteria > Chlamydiota > Chlamydiia > Chlamydiales > Rhabdochlamydiaceae > JBGAFT01. The sequence goes on along the minus strand of JBGAFT010000002.1, from coordinate 110,246 downwards.
GACTGCGTCTTGGTCTCAGCGTTTGTCTTTTCAATGCCCGTTTTGCAAGACCAGATTCAATCCCCCCCATATCATTGGGAACTGGAATTTTCTTCTTCAGTTCAGGTACAACGGGAATGCCAAAAATTGCATTTCACACAATAGAAGGATTGATTACCAATGCTTTGGGGGTAAACGCCTATCTCAGTATCAACGAGCAAGACCGTTATCAACTCTCCCTTCCCTTGCACCACACAGCAGGAATGGGCATACTCTTTAGAAGCTTCCTTGCGCGTGCAGCTGTTGTGATTTCCTCAGCTCCTTTAGACACCCGGTCTAACTTGATCTCATTAGTCCCCACACAGCTCTATCGAATTTTGAAACATAAAACGTTGATACCCTCCAAATTAAAAGCAGTGCTTGTTGGTGGAAGCACATTTTGTGAAGAACTCTTAAAAGAAGCAACCCAGGCAGGGATCCCCATTTTTGCCACGTACGCTCTGACAGAAATGGGCTCAACAGTGTGTCTTTCTAAAGACGCATATTTTCATTGTCCCTTACCAAATAGAGAACTTGTTATTAACTCAGAAAAAGAAATTTATGTACGTGGGCACACCCTCTTTAAGGGCTATTGGAAAAATGGCATTCTTTCATTGCCATTAGATCAAGATGGTTGGTTTGCAACTGGCGATTTAGCGCAAATACATCCAAATGGCACTTGGAGTGTTATCGGACGCAAAGATTCCATGTTCATTTGCGGAGGGGAAAACCTCTATCCTGAAGAAATAGAACGCGCACTGTTAAAATTACCTGGAGTAATTGATGCTTGCGTCGTCGGTCTAACAGATACAGAATGGGGCACAAAACCAGTCGCGTTTGTGCAGCATACAGAAAAGAATTACCCTTTAGAAACACTAAGAGAAGAATTGCGGCAATTTCTTCCCTCGTTAAAAATACCAGCTAGGATCTTACCTTTGGATCCCACCCAATTTCATGGAATAAAACCATCTAGAGCTTATTTCAAACAACTTGCCCAACTAGAGCTCTAAAAGTAATACCGCAGGATAGACATCCTAATGAGTCGAAAATGACACCTTGGGAGCTATCAAATACTAGAGCATTTTTCGTTACAGTATTTCTCTAAATTCTTGAGGAAAAGAGATTTTTTGAAACGAATTCCGCTCCACTGCAACATGGACAATAAGCACACTGCCTACAGCACTTCTGCTTTTTGTATCATAAAAAGTATACCTCATCGACAAAGAAGACTCCCCAATCTTTTCTACAGAGACTTCTATCGATATTTGATCACTGACGCGCAATGGTGCAGAAAAATCCGCCTCCGTATGCACAATAGGCAAAAGAAAATCCTTCCGATCAAAGATTTCTCTCAATGAAAGCTGCTTTGAAATGAGAAAATCTTCAAATGCTTCTAAAGCCAATCTCAGCAATTGATTAAAATAGAGAACGCCAGTTGCATCAGTATCTCGCAAGTAAATATTTTTTTTGACAACAAACGGCATCAATCCCTCCAAAATGGATAAAATAAAATTAATTTTTTAATAAGATTATCAGATCGATCAGAATTTATCAAACTCTGCATTAGACGTTTGAGATTATCAAAAATTAAATAAAATGCTTGATTATCATTTTAAAAGATGGCGTTACGTTGTGCAAAAAAACAGCGCTACCCTATAATCCCAACCTTATCAGCAACTCAGTATGGACGAGCCATCCCTATGGATTTTACACTCTTTGATACTGTCTCCAAGCAGCATTTAGACCCTCTACCTTCCTTTCAAGTAGAGACCTCTTCTCTATTAAATGAAGGGGAAAAATGCTTGATAAGAGGTGATTTTTCCGGAGGTATGGCCTTATTTGAAAAAGTTGCTTTAATTGCTCCAGAGGATTCGTTTTCTTTTTTCCGCCAGGCCCTTTCTCTTATGGAGTTTGGCAGTCAAGAAGGCAAAGAAAAAGCTTTATTTATTGCCTGCCGTAAATTTAAGACTTCTGCAATTTTAGCCCCTGATCACTGCGCAACCTGGCATCTGTGGGGAAACTCACTTTTACAATTAGGTAAAAAAGTAAATAATCAATATTTTGCTCAAGCAGTAGAAAAGCTCGAGAAAGCTTTAGCCCTTTCTGAAAAATCTTCAGGCGAACCATCGGGCGATATTGCTTGGGACTTAGCTTCTGCCCAGTACTTTGTCGCACAAAGCTCAGGGGAGGCTATAGACCTCCATAAAGCTTTAGAATCATTTCAAAAGGCAGCACAAGTCCTGGATTCGCCACCTGCTGATTTTTGGAAAGAATACGGAATCGCTTGTGTAGAACTTGCAAAAAAAATCAACGATAATCCCTTACGTATCAAAGCGATCAATTGCTTCAAACAAGCAATCTCGATTGCTCCAGCATTTTTTGAAGGATGGTCTGCATTAGCCAATGCCCTTTTTAATCTCCATGAGATCACGCATGACGAAGATCATTTTTCTCAGGCAAATGAGTGCTATTCATCAGCCGCACAAATCCAACCGCATAACCCTCAAATATGGTTCAAATGGGCTCAATCCCTTTTTGATTCAGGATCTCGTACTGATGACATAAAAAAAATTCGAAGCTCTGTCGAAAAATGCCTACGCGCTTTTGCTTGTAACCCTGAGGATCCCGAAGTCATGGGTCTTTGGGGCAAATCTCTTTGCCTGCTTGGACATTTGACAGAACGTCTGGATCTAATTGTAGAAGGTCAAAACAAGATCTCCGAAGCAATGCAAATAAGCCCTGACTCACCCGAGTTGTGGCATTCATTAGGGATCAGTTTAAAATGCCTGGGCCTCTATTTTGGCGATATCGACTTTTATTACCAAGCCATTGAGAACCTTCAAAAAAGCGTGTCAACAGACCGCTCCGACTACCGTTCGTGGCACCAAATTGCTATTTGCTATAGCTTAATTGCTACTTGTTACGGCGATGAAGAAGCTCTGCAGCTCGCTTGCCGCTTTTTTGAAAAAGCGATCGACTTGTATCCATGCAGTTACTACATATTTGATTACGGCGTTTGCTTAGAAAAATATGGCGAACTCGTGCATCAACAACGTTGGTTAGAGCTCTCTACCCAGTTGATGGAAAGAGCTCTCAGCATGCAGAAAAATGCCATCTACACCCACCCAGATTGGCTTTTTCATTATGCGTGCGCATTAGATTCTCTTGGCGATTTCTTCGAAGAGACTTCATATTACCAAAGAGCAATAGAGATATTTTCCCACGTAATGATGATCGACCCTGATTATCCTAAGATCCATCACCGCTTAGCCTTAGCTTATTCACACCTCGGGGAACTTAATTGTGAAGTCGAAAATTTTTACCGAGCAGTCCACCATTTGCGCCTAGCTGCAAAACATGATGAAGATGATGATCAAATCATCCTTGATTGGGCTATTACGTTAACAAGTATTGCAGAGCATGTACGTGGTATCCAAGATGCCGAACCATTCTTCCGAGATGCCGAACATAAATTAATTTCATCCGCTAAACTTGGTAACGTCCAAGCATATTATCACCTCGGATGCCTATATTCTCTCCTTGGAGACAATGACAAAGCAATGTTCTTCATCTGTAAAGCTGAAGAGTCTGCTGCTTTGCCCGGCTTAGAAGAGCTACAACAGGACGAATGGCTTGAAGGGTTAAGAGGAACAGAAGAGTTCCGCAACTTCCTTGCTGAGCTCGAGAAAAAGTCCCACTTTCAAGAAGATCGTTAAATTTTAAAAGGCACTTTGGCAAAAACAGCTATAAGTCTCTTATTTGCATATTGGGTTAGCTATACTTCACTAATCGGCATCTCCACCATGACCGCCATCCCCCCCTTGCCCCATTCGCTATTACCACCATTCCCTCCATCGCCTCCATCTAGACCAAGCAAGCCTTTTTGACCATCTTGACCGTTTTGACCATCCTGATAAACAGTAATTCCTTGCCCATCAGTTTTAGCTCGAGCAGATTCACAACCATTTAATTTTCCTGAATCACACGCATTTGAGTCAAATGCTGTAATAGAAATAGAAGGTATAAGCGTCAATCCAAATGCTAATGCGGAAACAAGCTTACTTTTCATTTTCAATCCTTTATTTCTTAATCCCATCTTGTCCATCACTACCATTTCCTAAAAGGCCTTTTCCACCGAGCTCTCCTTTACCTCCACCTTCAGATCTATTTCCACCATTACCACCGCGACCGCCATTTCCAGCATTAGCTTTAACTGAAATATTTGATGTTAATAGCACTGAAAGAATTAGAAAAGTTTTAAAAAAAGCCCCCTCACTTGCTATCTCCTCCGTTCCCTCCATTGCCCCCGCTACCTCCAGAATGACCACCATGACCGTTATTGGCAGCATGCAAAGCTGGTGCTATCGCAAACATAGAGATCGTTAAAAATTATTAACAAAAAATTTACACCATACACAATTAATTATATTTAAAAAATTTCCAGTTTAATATTGTTTTATATCTTATAAATAAAGATAATTACATGTTAAGAACGTCATTCAGGATAATTTATGACTAAAATTAATTACACTCACTCTCAAACACCATTTATAACAAATCATAATCAAGCAATTAATGAAAAAATCACTTCATTAATTACTTCTTCTTGTATTACTTCTGTTTTCAGAAGATTGCTTAATTACTTCCGAGGATTGTTTTCATCAACTTCTTCCCTTGAGAAATATTACTTTGCCTATGGATCTAACATGTCTCAACAGCGTTTACAACAAAGAGTTGGCAACGTCGCGTCTTTAGGGCTAGCTAAACTGGATCAGTACCGCTTTGCATTTAATAAGAGAGGTTCTGATGGAACAGGTAAGGCTAATATTATTGCAGATGCAAATGCATCAGTAGAAGGAGTTGTTTATAGAATTACCGATGCACAACTAGACAAACTGGACCGCTTCGAAGGAAGCCCAAAACACTATGTAAGAAAAAACATACAAGTTGAACACCCACAAAAAGGGTTTATTCAAGCAATTACGTATATAGCTAACCCCGATCAGACAACCTCTCATTCAATCAAACCTTCTCAGGAATATCTAAATCATATTTTATTGGGCGCTAAAGAAAACAATTTAAGCCCTCAGAATTGCCAAAAAATAATGATAGCAGCTCAACAATAGTATAATTAATCTACTAACTTAAAAACACTTAAGAGACTGTTAATGGATACAGGATTCGTTAACAGTCTCTAATAGTTTTGGAGGGTGAAATTAATAAGCCTTTGTTGTAATTTCAACTTCTTTCTCTTAAAAATGAACACATATGAATTGTCCTTGCCATAGTCTTAAACCGTATAAAAATTGTTGTTATCCTTATCACATTAAGCAAAAACTTCCAGAAAACGCACTCATACTGATGCGCTCGCGTTACTCTGCATATGCTCTCCATCTTGCAGATTACATTATGGAGACAACCCATCCGAGCAATTCTGCTTTTTCTTCAGATAAAGGGGCCTGGAGAAAAGAAATTCTTAACTTTACTCACTCCACAAAATTTGTTAATTTAAAGATTCTTGAATATGTCACTGAAGGTGAATCAGCATTTGTGACGTTCACAGCCTTCTTCAAACAAGGAAATCATAACACTTCCTTCACAGAGAAAAGCACTTTTGTCCATGTATCTGGAAAGTGGCTTTATGCAAGTGGAGATATCAGATAGGGGTTTTCGGCGAATTTTTGAGGCTTTAGCGTCGTTTTAGATGCAGCAATTAATCCTTTTCATGCCCTAAATAATCGCTTGAATCAAAACCAAAAATCTTTCCAAACTAAAAAAATCAACGAATGGCTCTTATTGGGATATGTTGATAATTCCTTTCTTGATAGGATAATCACTTTTACAGACTTTGAGGTTCCATGAACAAGCGTTCGATTTTTTTCATTCTTTTACTCACCGTAGCATTCTACTTTATCAATAATTGGTTCTTTACCAAACCTTATGAAGCGCCCACTACTCAATCCACACAAACACAGAATTACGAAGAAAATCTGATTGCCCTTTCCCAGCTTCCAATCGTCCAATTGTTCAACGACCCTAAAGGTTCTCAACCAGCAGCTAATGCCATAAAAGTTCATAACCAATATTTGATCGTCAACCAAGGAAGCACACTACCTCCTACGCTATATGCACCATCAATAGATGGGAAAACTCCGTTAGAAGTTCGTATTCCCATGACCAAAGGTTCACCCCTTGCACTATATACGACCAATTTTCAAGAAGAATTACATGCGAGCTTTCCTCCTGCTGATACGAAGAACATTTTTCAAATGGTTTATTTTCCAAATGGTTCTGCTACCAATACAGTTGGAATCTTTGACAGCGGACGGATGTATTTTCCCTTAAACGCCCCTACCTCTACAGCTATTGCACTATATGAAGCTAAAGGTGAGTATCTCCCCTACGGAGTTTATGAGCCAAGCTCGTCTTCCTTAATTCGTCTTGATGATATTAAGGACTTCTCCCCCATCATTTACGCGCAGCAAATGCGAAATTCTCCCGTAAGCGTTCCTTCCTCTGAACAGTTTTATGTTTTGCAGAACGATTTAGTTCAGCTCGTATTCTCTAACATTGGGGGAGCTCTTGCTGAGATAAACCTTCCGTTCACTTCAAAGACAAATACAGCCAGCCAAGTCCGTCCTGTAGAGTTCGACAATATTCTTGCTGAAGACTACTCTTCTTATGATTACTTTCCGGCGTCTGGCTATCGCTATTTTGATCCATCTTCTAATAAAATCACTGAAGTTGCTTCTGGAAAAGTCGGAGGATATTATCCTTTGATCCGTCGCAATATTTTTAATGATGTTCGCCATGCCAACATCCAAATTCCTCCAAACTACTATGCCTGCAACGTCGTTTCCGATGATCCATCAGTTGCGTTGGCACCTTACGTCTTAAAAAAATTCGATAACAAGGTCATAGAATTCGAGTCCTCTCAAAAAAGTCGCAGAATCGTGAAAACATACACCTTGCCAACCGATCCAACAAAAGCACCTTATTGCTTCGATTTGTCCATTAGGGTTGAAGGTGATAGTCGAGGGCTTTTTCTTACAAGTGGCATCCCGGAAGTTGAATTGATTTCAGGTAACTGGACCCCTGCCTTGAAATATAGGACTACCAAGCAAAATAAGGGGGTTGTTGAACAAATCGACTTGCCTAAGACAACCTCAGTTTTCAGTTCTATTCAGCTCGATTGGCTCTGTAACTCCAATGGATATTTTGGAATAATTATCGATCCACAAAAACAATCTCAAGGGTTTAGCTCGTTGAAAATTCCGGGAGATATTGCACCTACACGCTTAAGTGTAATCGATTCCCAGTATGACCTTTATCCAGCAATTAAATATCCTGGCTATGAACTCCTCATCCCGCTCCCGAACAACAGCCAAACTACAAATTTCCGCATATATGCAGGCCCTTTAGAAAAAGATATCCTGCAGGTGGTTGATAAGACGTATTCAGATCCCACAAGCGGTTATAATCCTGATTATGCCGGCAGTATCAGTTTTCATGGTTGGTTTGCCTTTATCTCTGAACCATTCGCTAAATTCCTCTTTTTGCTGATGCAATTTTTCCATTTGATCACACATTCCTGGGGATTGTCGATCATCTTACTTACAGTAGCTCTTAGAATCATGCTATACCCATTAAACGCATGGTCTATAAAGTCAACAGCGCGGATGCAAGAAATCTCTCCCCAAGTAAAAATCCTTCAGGAAAAATATAAAAAAGACCCAAAACGCGCGCAAATAGAGATCATGAATCTCTATAGAGAGAAAAAGGTCAATCCATTTACTGGTTGTTTGCCTTTGTTAATCCAAATGCCTTTTTTAATTGGTATGTTTGACTTGCTTAAGTCGACTTTTGAATTACGAGGAGCACCATTTATTCCAGGTTGGATCAACGATCTTGCAGCACCAGATGTGGTTTTCCGTTGGAGCTACCCAATCATCTTCTTTGGAACATCCCTTCATCTATTGCCTATCCTCTTAGGCGCTGTCATGTACTTCCAGCAAAAAATGAGCGCAAAGCTTCCCAGGGATCCAAAATTGCTAACAGACCAGCAAAAACAACAAAAAATGATGGGCAATGTTTTAACAATCGTCTTCACTGTGATGTTCTACCACTTTCCGTCTGGATTAAACATCTATTGGCTATCTTCTATGCTTCTCGGAATTTTCCAACAGTGGTATACAACCAAGAAAGCAAAAAATATCGAGATCCAAAGGGTCTAATGGACGGTAAATGGAAGCGTGGAATCGTTTTCTTAAGCTTCAAGAAGCTGAGATCGGCAAAGAAACAACTGATAAATGGCTCACCAGCTTAAAAATTGTCCATTTTGATGCCGGGAACCTCTATCTTGAAGCCAGCGATCCACTACAAATATTGTGGTTTGAGGAGCATATCCGCCCTAAAGCGCGTACGCTCCTCACAAACAACAATAATCGCCCAATAAAAATCCATCTGAGCTCATCACAAGAAGGGTTTAGACAAGTTAGAAAAAAACGTCCTTTTCAAAATGATGGACAGCCAATCATCTCATTTGTAGATGATCCCCTTGACCCCATTGCAACTTTTGACAATTTCATTTTTCATGAAAAAGTCCTGATCCCAGCACAATTTCTAATAGAAACTGCAGATTCATATATACACAGTCCCACTACTTCCTCTCCATTGCCATTCAATCCCATTTATCTTCATGGCCCAGAAGGGAGTGGAAAAACTCATTTACTCATGGCGTTTTCCCATTGTTTAAAACAAGCTGGTAAAAATGTTTTGTTTATCTCTGCAGAGAGCTTTACACAACATGTAGTGCAAGCAATCCGAACAGCCAGCATGGACCGCTTTCGAAAAGTCTACCGCACTGTCGATGCTCTCATCATCGATGATATCCACATTCTCTCAAAAAGAAATGCCACTCAAGAAGAGCTATTCCATACTTTTAATGCCCTATTCTCTATGGGAAAGTTCATGCTGTTTTCCTCAGATGCTGCTCCTCGCATCCTTAGCGAAATTGAAGAACGCTTGGTCAGCCGCTTTGAGTGGGGAGTTTGTTTTTCAATGGAAAAAATTCCAATGGAGGCATTGCCTTCTTTCTTACGTAAACGTTCTGAGCAGCTGAATTTCTCCCTTTCCGATGAGGTTCTCTCATGGCTGAGCATAAACGTCCCTCCCCATCCAAACACCCTCCAAAAAGCACTCCAACTTCTCATGTTAAGATACAACGGCTCCCCGATGCCGCTTCCCCTTGTCCAAAAGTTGCTGAGCTCATTTTTACAAGACGAATCTCAGCAAGCTTTAAGCCCTATAAAGATTGTAAAAGCCGTCGCAGAGCATTTTGGCATTAAGACAGAAGACATCCTTGGCAAAGCACAGACACAAGAATGCTCTTTTGCACGGCAAACAGCTATGTGGATATGTCGCAAGGACTTAAATCTTTCATTAAACGCGATTGGTAAGTTTTTCAATAGAGACCATTCTACGGTTCTCTCGAGCTTAAAACAGGTTCAAAAACGACTAGATGCCAAAGATCAAGAGATCCTCTCCGCTTTGGCAGAAGCTCCTCGTTTGTTTGCAATTAACTAAATTAAAATAAATAATTAACTAATTAACTCGCGCAATTATTCTATAGTATTATTTTCATTTATAATATATAATTATTAGATATTATAAATGGATTGTTATGGCTATTAATAACGTAAAAACAAGTAGTGATTTTTTAAAATTCAGCCAAGTTTTAATAAGAGAAGAAAATCATTCAAAAATAAATTCTTCCGACGTCCCGGCTGAGTTTAAAGATATTTTTTCAATCACTCACAATCAATCTTCGTTAGACTCAGGATTCATTCGCGGTAAATTTACAGAAGCCTTTGTGAAAAATCTGTCCTCTGAGAACGTCCCAGCATTCCATCAGAGAATTTGGAAAGTATGGTCTGAAAATCATTATGACACTACAAACGATCCAGAATTCGGCAAACACTTTCTTGAAAAGCATCCTTCATCCCTTATAACTTCCATTGCAATCGACGAATATCAACGCTCGGAATTAATCCATTCTCTCAGCGACGCAATAAATCATAATCAAATGGACAATGCGCTTTTTATTTTTACGAATATATCTGAAAATGATCGTCTGCTCATTGAGAATACGTTCCAAAAGATGTGTCTCAGGAACGGAAATGCTGCTTTTAGCAATTTGACGGACCAACAATTAATCAAAGCTTGTTTTGAAAATAAAGCTCTATCTCTACTTTTATTAAAGTCTTTAAAAAAGATCTGTAAGAAAAGCTCTTTGTCTAATTTTCCACAAATGCCTTCAGTCTATCGGATTCATCGACTAGCACAAGATATGTCAGCTAAGGAAACTCTTCTAGAAATACCCATCAAGCATGCGTTTAGTCAATGTGCTGACCTCCCTCCCCATTCCTATATTGCGGTCACAGGAGAAGTTGTCTGCGACGGAATAGGCGATCTATCGCATATTTACACAACAGCAAATAAGTTAAAGGACTTATTCCCTACAGTAAAAATTCAAATCATTGTACTTGCAGCTCACGTACACACAGGGAAACTGTCTTTACAGACACAATTTCCTTCTGAGCTAGTGTACATCACCAAAGACGACAACCATTCTGGCTGGTGTACAAACAACCATTTTTCACAAGAAACTATTGAAAAAATTAAAAATGCAACTCTAGTAATTGATGTTTCATACCCCATTCAAGATGGAGAAATTGCAAAACTAAAAGAGACGATGCCACACAAGTTTATCCAATTAAGAGAGTTCGATTTTGGTGAATATAGTAAGTCCATAACCGATCCAGGTGTTTGGAAAAAAAGAATGGGGATCGGACTTTTTTCTGAAGGCATCTATTCTCAGAAAGCATGTAAACAAAGTAATATAACTTTACTTCAGCTTGAATGTGTAGGATTAAAAAAAGCGCTCTTCGATACCTCAGAGCCCTCCCAATTAGATTTATTAAAATATTCCAGCTCTTATCAACTCCATAGCTGCTACTCCCATCATCCCACCACCCTCTTTCGTTTCATGTACACATTGGCAGCCCTATACGAAAATACTAACCACTCTATTGATATCTGCAAATTCGGTGGCAAGAATTGGGAAAGCACCCTTCATTGGCAAGACAAAGGGTCCGTAGAGCTGTTTGAAAAGTCAATTGATTATGAATACTTAAAGAAAAAGGGATTTGGAAAAATTAGATTTATCGGATTTCCTAGCTTACAAGAAGTTAATGAAGAAAATGTCAAAATATTATCAAATTCTTCAAAAGAAATCCGTCTTCTATTTCTACCTTACGTAAGCAGAAAAGATAAAGATCTTTTAGTCAATCTATCCGAACCATTAACAGGTTCGACTGGAGATAACTCATTTGCAGAACTGTTGTTCATAGGAAAACTCCCATTTCAAGAAATTCCCGTGCATAAAGAAAAATCATGGGAGCCGTACTATAATATAGCTCGAGAACTATTTGGTAAGGAAGCTTACATAACTCGTTATGCTAAGTGGGTAGATAGCCATCTTGTATCGTCCTATTATCAATTTCAAAACCATCAATCTCCTGAATTTGAAAAATTAGCCGATATCTTGAAAAAAAACGAGTTGCTGGAACAATGCAAAGCAACCAATCAATTTATCTGCAAAGAGCTAATATTAGAGCGAAATTTGATTGGAACCATCATTTGGCGAATGTTTAGGGAGCAGCATCAGGATTTTAAGATCATTGAAAAAGAGCTAAGAGAAAAATACTTACAGAAGGAAATTACCCTGCCAGAAGTTGAAAAGAGGGTAAAGAAAGCAATATCTGATAAAAAATATCTGTTGAATTGAAAAAAGACCAAGAAAAGAATCTTTCTTGGTCTATTGAGATTAGATCTTGATAAAACGATCGCCTGGCTTTCCACCTGGAAGCATAGGCGATTGACGGCCTTCTCTCTCTTCTGGAGGCTCTTCTCTTCCCTCAACTATTTTCTTCACTTTCTCTCTCCATTTCTCAACTGCTTCAACAAATACAGGAGCGAATCTACGGAGAGCAGAAGGATCTGTCCCTACACCCATTTCTAAAACAGAGTGCATCAGGATCAACTCTTCTGGTACTGCAACTCCCACGCCGCCACCAGCCATTTGTCCACCAAGCATAGATCCCTCTAAAAGAGACTCATATAAACGCAGTTTTGTCTTTTCATCTTTTGGGAGACCATCAAGAACTGGTGAGTATAAATAAAGACGATCAGAGTTAGGCTCGTAAGTAAGGTGCAAAGAGAATGAGTTATCAATGCCTAAAATACAGGTATTGTTTTCATCAAAGGCTAGCTCTAAATTGAGTTCTTTGCCGAATTCTTTTAAATTAGCCTTTGCATTTTCTAGAGACATGAATCATTCCTCCTTAGAATTTTTGATGCGCTTTTCTATTGTGCAGCTACTTCCACGTTTTGTCAAACGAAAGATCTAGGGTTCAAAGTCTAAATTTGCCCGAGTTCAGTTTAGCAGGAAGCAACACCTAAAAAGCTATTAACCTTTTGTAAAAGAGTTTCCTCAAAAGCGCGAAAAAGCGCAACAAAAAACTCAATTTGATTGCATCAAAAAAAAATTTAAGTAATTAAGAACCTCAAGAAGTAGTGTAAGAAACCGTGAATTGATCCAAAGAATCTATCTCACTTAAAAGTCTCAGTCGAGTTTAGGTTTTTTTTTGAGTTGCCAATCAACCAAAATAATCCCGAAAATCGACGAAAAAATTGAGTGAAATGAGGTTCATATGCCTTTTTTTACTACAAGGAGTGAATACGTTGGAAAATCAGATTGAACGAGGCTCAGCAGGACCTTTAGGATGCCATAGAGTTGGCTCAGGAATGAATTTCGCTCTTTATTCAAAAGCTGCTACGCAAGTGACGTTACATCTTTTCCATCCACAAAACGATAAACCGTTTCTTTCTGTTACTCTTGACCCAAAATTTCATAAGACTGGTTGGATATGGCATGTCTGGATAGGCTCTTTGCACCATGAAGTCCTCTATGCATATTCTGTAGACGGCCCCCATGATCCTGGTAAAGGCTTTCATTTCGACTCTGCGCGACTTTTGACAGACCCTTACTCTTTTGGTCTTAATTCATCTTCAGTTTGGGGCCAAGGCATAGTTGAAGGAAAGGTCTTATCTAAAGCAATCTGTTCCCGTCCGTTCGATTGGGGTTGCACTCCAGCTCCAAGAATCCCAATGCAAGACTTGATCATTTATGAAATGCATGTTAGAGGCTTTACTCAGCATCAATCAAGCAAAGTTCAACACCCAGGAACCTATCGGGGTGTTATCGAAAAAATTCCTCATCTACTCAGCTTAGGAGTCAACGCTGTTGAACTTTTGCCTATTTTCGAGTTCAACGAAAAAGAAAACCTCAAAAAAAACCCAAAAACTAATGAACAGCTTTATAATTATTGGGGTTATTCTACCGTGAATTTCTTCGCCCCCATGCCGAGATATTCCTCTGATTCTTCCTACCAGGGCGCTATTGACGAGTTTAAAACAATGGTCAAAGAGCTTCATAAGAATGGAATTGAAGTCATACTCGACGTGGTCTACAACCATACCGCTGAAGGGAATGAAAAAGGCCCCTGGTACTCATTTCGTGGGATAGACAACCCAACCTACTACATGCTCAATCCCGATGGAAGCTACATGAACTTTTCGGGCACAGGCAATACATTTAATTGCAACAACCCTATTGTAGAAAAACTCATACTTGATTCTCTGCGGTATTGGGTCACAGAAATGCACGTCGATGGATTCCGCTTCGATTTAGCTTCAATCCTCACAAGAGATCCCAATGGAGCGCCCTTGAGCGAGCCTCCGGTTATCAAAGCAATTTGTCAAGATCCTGTGCTGGCTAATGTGAAATTGATCGCAGAAGCTTGGGACGCAGGAGGACTTTATCAAGTCGGACATTTTCCTGGAGAAGGAAAATGGTCTGAATGGAACGGACGTTATCGCGATATTGTGCGTCGTTTTATCAAAGGAACAGATGCTCAAGTCACTTTTTTTGCTAGATCGTTATGTGGATCAGATGATCTCTATGGCGGGACAGGACAACCTTGTACAAGCATCAACTTTGTAATCGCCCATGATGGTTTTACTTTGAGAGACCTCGTATCCTACCAAGGCAAACACAATGAACAAAATGGAGAAGATAATCGCGATGGGATAAATGAAAATGATAGCTGGAACTGCGGGCAGGAAGGGCCCACAAAAAATCACAGCATCAATGAAATGCGCGAAAGACAAATGAAAAATTTTCTAGTCGCTTTGATGGTCTCTTTAGGCGTGCCAATGATTTTGATGGGCGATGAATATGGGGAAACACACCAAGGTAACAACAATACATGGTGCCAAGACAACATTCTGAACTGGTATTTCTGGGACGAGCTCGAAAAACATAAAGATCTTTTTCGATTCAGCAAATCCATGATCAATTTCAGAAAAAAACACCAAACACTACGGCGATGCGAGTTTTTGAAAACCGAAGATATAGATTGGCATGGGATAGAGCCATTTAAGCCAGATTGGGGTGAAAAATCTCGATTTATTGCATATACACTCAAAGATCTTGGTCAAAACACTTTTCTTTATGTCGCATTCAATTCTCATTTTGAAACTCTCCATCTTACACTCCCTCCTCCACCTGAACATAAAAACTGGTACCTTGTCGTGAACACCTCCAAACACTCCCCGGAAGATTTCCAAGAGCAGCCTTTTACTCACCCTCCGATTCGACACACCTATAATCTACCCTCTCACGCGGCGTTAATCTTGGAAGCACATGAATAGAACTCTTGCATAATTAAGGGTTCGTCGATTTTCAAGAGATCTATTAACTGTGTTGGCTCTTGTGAATAACCACAGTGTTTGCTAGATTGACTGTTAGTGAAATAGATAATAAAGGTTACCCATGTCTCGCTTTCTAATGTTGTCTTGCTGTGCTTTTTTAGCATCAGGTTGCTATTCCAATTCAAATAGCGAAAATCAAACAACCCAAACTGCTGCAGTATTAAAAAAACCTGTCGTGACAGTTGTTCCCTTGATCGACCACTCTGAAAGCGAAATTTCCTGGAACCTTTCCGAAGAACTCACTATATCCGTCTGTTCGAGACTCTCACAAACAGACAAGTACCATTTACTCGAACCTCAGAAAGTCTTCGCCCTCACAAAAAGGCTTAACGACACTCAAAACCCTTTTGGCAATGACTTAAGCTGGGTAAAAAAAACCTTTAGTCAGGATGATTTTGTTGTATTCATGGAGTTGATCCGTCATGATGAGATCCCTCTCACCAGCAATAAAACTCCATCTGCTGCTGATGCACCTGCAGACCTTAACATGTCGTTGCGCCTGCGTGTTATCGACCTACGTGGAGAACAACCACAAATCGTTCTTCAAGAACTAGTCCATGAAACACATCGCATCGCCCGCCCATTCAATCGTTACAACTTCACCCAAGTATCCTGGGGTGAAAATGACTATAGCATTTCTCCGGTTGGAATGGCCCATGCCCAGTTGTCAAATATTGTGGCTCACAGGATCGGTGATTACATCCAAGCCAATTTGCAACGGTAACTGCTCTGTTAGAACCAGATTTTGCAGCCCTAATATATTTTCTAATCCCTTTAAGCGCATTATCCCTTTGGGCGGCCTACAAGCTCAATTTTTTTCACTTACCCAATGGCTTTAAACCGCCTGTTCGTATCCATGGCCGTCAAGTCCTTATCTGTTTTGCTATTTATTTGGGAACTTTGCTCCTAGTTGCCCCTCTATTTTTAAAGTGTCTCGTATTTGTTACAGGGCTAAATTCTTCTTCAGACGAAAGAATCGAGGTCCTTGTCCTTTCTTGGACACAGTTCTTTTCTATGGCTTTAATTGCTGCCTTGCTTGCAATTTATTGCTTAAGACAACCGCATGAACTCATGTCCAGTATTTGGCGAAGCCCTCTAGCAGAAAAAAAAGCGTGGCACAAAGATCTTGGAATAGGTGTTTTATCTTGGCTTGTCAGCTTTCCAGTAGTCGCCTTAGTCGGGACATTAGGAGATGCTGCGATCGCTTATTTCTTCAATGTCCAAGAATATGAACAAGTAGCCGTTCGCTTCATAAAAAAAGTCGCTCCCTATCCAGGATATTTATATTTGATCTTATTTTCTGTAATGATAGCAGCTCCTCTCATTGAAGAGTTCCTCTTCCGAGGCTGCTTGCAGAATTGGTTGAAAAAGAGGTTAGGTTTCACCGCGGGGCTGATCCTCACTGCCTTGTCATTTGCCTTATTTCATATGTCAGCTTCTCAAGGGGCTGGCAATATTCCCCTTTTCATCTCTTTGCTTGTATTAGGTCTCTTTCTTGGATTTCTTTATGAACGGCAGGGTTCCTTATTTGCCCCCATTGGCCTTCATGTGGCATTTAACGCATTAAGCGCTTTGAGGCTCATAGCGTCTTTATAATTTTTCAGTAACATATCCTTTGCCTACGCAAAAGGGCGGCACACAAATAGTATTTGCGGGCCGCCCAAACGGTTTAAATCAGAAAAATGCTTATTTCTTCAAGCTTGGGAAAAATACATCGAATGTGGCCCTATATTGAGGATCTACTAAACTACGGTTACCTTTCAATTGCTCCCATTCAACAAAATCACTATCGTTCCAACCTTTCGTAAGAACAAACTTAAATTCTTTGTTTAATGGAAATCCATAAAAAGCGTGTTGGCCATCCATGCATTCAGCAACATTAGTTTTACTCCAATCCAGCTCACTGCGATACCCTAAGTAATATCCCTCAGGTAACTCTTTGGTCAGCGATACTGGCCAATAGGTAGTAAGAACTTGTTGTTCAACTTGCTGATTTTGAGCTTGTTCCTGGCTTTCTACTTCTTGCTTGCTCTCTTGACTTGGAACATTTGAAGTCACTTTTTCTTGTAAAGACTCCATTTTCTTAGTCATGTCCGACAACTGTAATTTCAAAGTTTCAATTTCGCTTTGTCTTTGAGATACTTCAGAAGTTAGTTTTTGATTATTGGTTTGCAATTCCAGAATTTGAGATCCATTCTTTTGGATTTCTTCCAATTTTTGAGACATTGCGCTATTAAGCTGTTGTTTTTCGCCTTCTAATTCTGCAACTTTAGATTTAGTTTTTTCAATTTCGTCTTTTAAATCTATAGCCGCAAGATCTCGTTGGCTCAGTTGACTTCCAATTTCCTGTTTTTCAGAACGCAATTTTTCTATTATAAGATTTAAATCAGAGGATTGCTTTGAAAAAGCCTCATTGGCTTGCTTGGAAACTAATCCTTGAACCTTGTCGATTTCGGTTTTTACTTTAGCTGCAAAATCTGACATATCGATTGTTCGGTATTCCTTAATCTCAGTTTTGCAAACATTGCATTCCTTTTTTAAAGATTGAGAACTAAGTATCTTTATAACTTCATCTGTCTCAACCATATGGCTGCATGGAGATAGAAGCATTTTAGGCTTAAGCATTTGTGCACTTAAGACTTGGAAAGAACTGCTAAAATTAAAATCTATACTTGACATATTACCTCTGTTTTTTGGTTAATAAACTAACAAATTCAATTAATTATAATAAATGCGACAACTTCCGGCAATGCTAAAAATTAATTTAATTTTGACACTGTTTGTCTATACTATTAGTCCATCTAGATGGAAATAGAGGTTTATCTCAACGAAATTCAATTTGAATTTACAAAGAAACGCATGTAGCGATTTTTTTCAAATATTAAACATCCCATATCTTTTTCATTTATTGCATTAGCTTTGATTCCAAATGCAAATCGAAAACAGTATAGCCAAACTCCTTGCAGAAAAATGAGTTTTCCTTCAAAAAAAAGTCTGTACGCGCGCTCTTTCTTAGTGAGTTTTTTTTGACTTCCACGAACAATAGTAAATTTCGTATTTGTACATTCGGAGCTGTAAAAATGAAACTGTTGCTTTATACCTTGTGCTGCTTGTGGACGAGCTCCTCTATAGGTCTTTTTGCTAATCAGCAGCATGGGCAATGGGAGAAAAATATTGCAAAAAGTAACACAGCGGAAGGAGAGCGTTCTTTCTCTTGTGCGCTTTTAAATTCCGCTCAACAAACTGGAAATTTTGCATATTCTCCTTATTCTCTTTATGTCGTATTGAGCGTCCTTAGAGATGGCGCAAGAGGGGAAACGGCGGATGAAATTTCAAAGGCCATGAACCTCTCTTCTTCGGGTCCTTCGGCAGCTATAGATTTTGCTCAGATTCAAAAGGAGATCAGCCACCAGTTGATAGGAAAAGATTCTTTTGTGATCGCAAATGCTCTATGGATAAGGTCAAATGCTACAATTTTACCCAACTTCCAAAAACTCATCGTTTATGACTATAGTGCCTCAGTGCACACTCTAAATTTTGCTGATCAACAAACTTCTGCAAATATTATAAATGATTGGGCCGCTTTGAAAACTGAAGGTAAGATCAAGAATTTCATGCAGCCGCGTGATATTTATCCAAATACGCAAATGATTATCACGAATACAACATTTTTAAAAGCTCAATGGCTTAACCCTTTTGATCAAAAATTAACAAGAACGAGTAATTTTTTCCCGACGGTTGGACCTTCTGTGACGGCTCCCATGATGAACAATTCCGATTGGTTTTACTATTATGAGGACGAATCGGTCCAATGCGCTGCCCTCCCCTTTCGATCCCCGCAATCAACAAAATCCCTAGATTTTTACATTGTCCTTCCTAAAACAGCGGAACAATTGAACTCTCTACAAACTTCGCTAACATCTGATCAATTGTACACATGGATGAAAGAGTCAAAACTGGAACTTGTACAGATCTCAATGCCAAAATTTACTTTGTGTTTTGAAACAAACGTAAATGAACAACTGAAGCAACTTGGTATACACACAGCCTATTCTTCGGCAGCAGATTTTTCTGGAATTGACGGGTCTCAGAACTTGATGCTAAATGACGTAGTTCAAAAAGTCGTTGTGGAGGTGGATGAATCTGGGGTTATAGCAGCTGCGGCAACAAGGGGCTCTATCGGTTTAAAATCGGTAAGGGAGTCGATTCCTCCTAAAATATTCCAAGCCAATCGCCCGTTCCTGTTCTTTATTGCTGATGATGTGTCGCACAGTATCCTCTTTATGGGACGTCTAGAAACACCTCAAGATCAGCCATGCGAATAATGCGATTAGATTTTGAGAGTGTTGGAATTTCAGATATTGGTCTCAAACGAGATAACAATGAAGATGTCTGGGCAATTCTAGATATTGAACAATTTTGTGTTTTAGCTGATGGTATGGGTGGTCATCAGGCAGGTGAGATTGCTGCACGCATCGCTGTTGACACAGTGTGTGCGGCAGTCAACAGTTATAGCCATGATTCTTCCAAAAAAACTTTAGAAACCGCTACAACTGCCATCAAAAAAGCTATAATCAAGGCCAACCAAAACGTCTACGCCCAATCCCATTCAAACCTGACTTTTGCTGGAATGGGGACCACGTTATGCATCAGCCTTTTATTTGAAGACACCCTTATTTATGCTCATGTCGGTGATAGTCGAATCTACCGTTTTAAAGACCGTTTAGAGCTTTTGACCCAGGATCATTCTTTGAGAAATGAGATTGGAATGTTTGATATAGAGGGAGCATCTGCGATTTCAAAAAATATATTAACAAGGGCAATTGGAACTTCTCCCGAAGTCAGGGCGGAAATGGGATGCCTTAAAGTAATGCCAGAAGAAATTTATTTTTTATGTTCTGATGGGCTTTCTGATGCTGTGAGCCATCAAGAAATGGAAAACATTCTTTTAAAATCTCCAAATATTCAAGATGCAACTCAAAAACTCATCGATAAAGCGAAAGAAAAAGGAGGAACTGATAATATCACTGTAGTCATGATGAAAATTATGTAGCTATGCGACGTATTTATTTAGATAACAACGCCACCACCGGATTAGACCCTTTAGTCTTGGAAGCTATGCTTCCTGCATTATCTGACATTCCTCTTAACCCTTCCTCCGTGCATTTTTTCGGTCAACAAGCTAAAGATTTATTGACAAAAGCCCGTGAGTCTATAGCCCACTCATTAAAAGTGCGTGCCCATGAAATTATTTTTACCTCCGGCGGGACAGAAGCAATAAACATGCTGATCAAAGGGGTAAGTTCTACCACAGCTCCTGCACATTGCATCACGACAGAAATCGAACATGCGTCCGTCTATCTGACAATGAAGAAACTAGAACAAAGCGGTTGGAAAGTTACTTATCTACCTGTTGATCATAGCGGTGCAATCGAGCCTTCTCAGCTTGAAGACGCAATTCAAGCGACGACACGCTTTATTGTACTTAGCGCCGCCAATGGCGAAACAGGTGTTAAAGCTCCCCTACAAGAAATTTCCTCTATCTCAGAAAGACATGGTATTCCCTTGTTAATCGATGGTGTGGCATTGATAGGGAAGGAAACTTTTTTGATCCCTTCTGGAGTCAGCGGCATTGCTTTTTCTGCCCATAAATTTCATGGGCCAAAAGGGATTGGATTTGCGATTGTTAGACCTCATATTAAGTTATCTCCTCTGTTAGTTGGTGGACATCAGGAATATGCAAAACGCGCTGGAACGGAGAACTTAGCGGGCATTCTCGGCTGCGCCAAAGCTGTTGCATTGCTAGACGATTATCTTCCAGAAGCTACTGAACGCATGCGACGGTTACGTGATTACCTAGAATCGGAACTGCAAAGACGCGCAGGGGTCATTGTTAATGGCTCGAAAGAACGCGTTGCCAATACTTGTAACGTCACTTTTCCCCTAATCGATGGAGAGACCTTGCTACTGTCTTTAGACATGCATGGTATAGCTGCCAGTCATGGTTCGGCATGTAGTGCTGGGGCATTAGAGCCTTCCCGCGTGCTTCTTAGCATGGGCCTTACTTACTCTGAAGCGCGGAATTCAATTCGCTTCTCTTTAAGCAGATGGACTACAAAAGATGATATCGACTATACGTTGGGTATCGTAGACCAATTGCATGCAAACAAATGTCATTATATCAGTCGGAACTAAATTGGATTCATAGTTTACAGGATGCGTTACGCTCTCCTGGAATGGATGCATTCTTTATCGAAATGAATCATCTTGATTCCATTGGCTTTGCCATGGCTTTGGTTTGTATAACATGGCATTTGGTAAGCCGTCGCATTGGCATCAAACTTTTTTACATTTTTATCTTGAGTGCGGTGATAAATAAATTCTTAAAAATTTTCTTTAGCCTCCCTCGGCCATGTCAAGTGGATTCAACTGTTGCGGTGTTGTGCTCTCAGACTTTTGGATTGCCAAGTGGTGCTGGACAGACATCTGTCATCATAGCCGGGATTATCATGCTCGAATTTCGAGAGCGCATGTATTGGTATTTGGGAATTTTTTTTGGGCTATTATTGAGCTTTTCTCGCATTTATTTGGGCTTACATTATTTTACAGATATTCTACTCGGTTGGATCATCGGGTTAGGGCTGCTCACAATCTATTGGAAGCTCTTTCCACTGGCTGAAAAAAAGTGGAAAATGTTTGTCTTTGCCTTTCCAGTATTTGTGTTATTACTCGTAAAGTCGCTCACTTCCTATTTTTTATGGGTGTCTGTAGGGGTTGCAGTTGGTCTGGTGATCAATGAGAAAAAAACCTTGAAAAGAAATACTAGTTGGGTTCGAAAATGGGTACACACTGTAATAGTGCTTGCAGGATTGATGTTATTGTACTGGGGCGTGATCTATTACCCGCAGTTTACGTTAATATGCGCGTTGCTATCAGGCCTGTGGATCACATTTCCGTTCGTACGGCCACAACAAGAGCTCCGATGAGTGGGGATTCTTCTACCGTAAGCTCAAAACGCCCTATACGGACCGACTCTCCTTTTGCAGGTCGATGACCTAGGTGTTTCTCCATTAGTTCTTCCAAAGTTTCTTCTCCGTCTGGATCGAGAAAGACATGAAACCTCTGGTTAAACTCTTTGATCTTCATGTCTCCTGAAAAACTTCTATCCACGAACACTTTTTGGATGTTTGGACTTGTATCACCAAAGGCCATCCAAGTGTCTGTTTGGCCAAAAATTTCATCGATGATTTCATCTAGGGTCAAAATACCGACAGCAGCTCCTTTTTCATCGAGCACTACGGCTACTGTTTGGTTGTTGCCACGAAACTGGCGTAGAATTTCTAAAATATATTCATTGGTCGTGATAAACCAAGGAGGGCGAGCATGCTCGCGGACACGTTTATTTTCACTAAGGCGAAGCAAATCCCTCGGATAGGCAATCGCAACAATATTTTCTACATTGCGATGATAAATTGGCAAATAGGGGGTATAACCTGCTTTTAAAAGATTGCGCATTTCTGCCACATTGAAACCAGATGGGATCATTTGGATCGATTTTAGCGGCTGCATCAGCTCAATTGCCGTTTTGCTGCGCAGTGAAAAGATGTTAGCCACAATATTATTAAACTCTTCTTGTTCATTCGTTGGCTTTTTTACTTCTTCTCTCTCTTCTAGCATCTTTTGCAGCTCTTCACGTGATAAATACAGTTGCGAAATTGCCTTTCCACCTAAAAAACGTTGAGTGATGATACATAATGCATTAAACAACCAGATTACAGGTTTTAGGAGAAATGAAATGCAATATACGATGGGAACACAGATCATCGCTGCATGTTCTGCGTAGCGCCTTCCTGCTGCCATCGGAGCGATTTCTGCAAAAATGATGACTAGCAACACCTGTGTCAAAGGAGCTAGATCAGCGCTTAATCCAATGGAGTCATAAAAACGGCGGGAACATTCAGATCCGAGTTGTAGCGCGAGGTTTACTAAAATTAAAGTAGTGCCAAACAGCTGCGTGGGATGATTGAGAAGGTAACTTAACCAGATCGCCCTTTTATTTTTTTTGCTGACGAAATATTGAAGACGTACCTTATTGAACGAGACGCACGCCATCTCTGCCATAGCAAAAAATCCTTGGACAACCAAGCACACAACCACCATCAACAAGAAAAATTTCCAAGAAAAATTCACGTGTGACCTCGCTTCAATGGAGGTTTTATGCGGCGGATATACACACGTCTAACTCGTTGCGGATCTGCGGAGAGAACATGAAAGAAAAGAGCTTCGGTCCTAAATGTATCACCAGTTTTAGGGATATCTCCTATTTGTTCTGTCAACCAGCCACCAATTGTAACTAGGTTATTTGTGCTCTCTAATTGCACACCAAAAATCTCATCAATGGCATCAAGCTCTAGTTTACCACTTGCGATGATCACATCCTCGCCCGACCGAGTATAATAACTTTTTTGGTCTCGACGGTCAGATATCTCCCCAACGACCTCTTCAACCAAGTCCTCTAAAGTGATTAGTCCCGAAACAGAACCGTATTCGTCGACCACAACAGCTAAAGATTCTTTTCGCTCATACATTTGCCTAAATAGTGCCTTTGCAGAAGAAGACTCAGGGAAGAAAAAGGTCTTTTTTAAGACAGGAAGAATGTCTTCAGGATTATGAAGACGGGTCTTATGGAGAAAAAAAATTCGGCTCGACATGATCCCTTGGATATGGTCCAAGTCTCCTTTACAGACAGGGATCCGCGTACATTCACGGTCCACAAATAGATGAATAAGCTTAGACAATGGGTCTTCCAGATCGTAGAAAATCACTTCTTCTCTTGGACGCATTAGTTCTTTGACTGTTGCTTCTTCAAGGTAGAGATACCCTCTAATAAGATCTGCTTCTTCAGCATTCAGAACACCGTATTGGCGAGATGTAGCGAGTGCATGTTGTAACTCTTCTACTGAAATTTCTTCTTCTTTTCGTAAAAAGAAAAAAAGCACTCGAGAAATGCCATTTGTCATTTCTATCAATACTTTTCGAAATGGGAACGTAGCTTTTTGAGCTTTGTCAAGCAAAGGTGCGGTCAAATACGCTATTTTTTCATTGTTCGCAAAGCCTACTGATTTAGGTATAACCTCTCCAAAAATCAAAGTTAGCCCCAAAGGAACGCCAACATTGAGTGCCCATCCTGAAAAGTCACCAAATAAACTAGAAATGACGTTCTGAATTAAAATGTTCATCAACACGTTTAACATGATGATCGTGACAAGAAGATCTCTTGGACGAGATACAAGCCTAGCGATGATGCGTTTTCGAGGGTCTACATCACCTGAAAGAGCTTTAACCTTCATTGAGGAAAGGGAGAATAGCGCAGTTTCAGAGGCGGAAAATATCCCTGAACAGAGTAGAAAAAAAAGTAATACCAGGACTAACAGGACAATTAGCATAAAAAAAACCTATCCCGTTAAAACGGAGATAAGGATTAATCCTCCTTGTGAAAATAGATTTTTTTATGCCCTTCTGGAACTAATCCTAGTCCTTTCATCAAAATGAGCTCGATCCATGCAGGGTCCGATTGGCTATCGATCTGACGTAATAAATCCTCTCGCTCGTGTGAAGCTGTAACTTTTTGAGCTTCCAACGCTGCAACGCGTGATGTGAGCATTTTAATCTCTGAAAATTTCTTTTTGGAAGCTAAGGTGAAAATTGAAAAGCTCACTAAAAGGACGGACACAACCCACCACCACCTTTTTACTAACACGAATAGGGGTGTTGGCCCTTGAACTTTTGAGTATTTTGAATTCATAACTAAACACCTATTGAGGGCGCCAACTTATTAACGAAGAATCCCTAATGGAGCACCCTCTCAATGCTCATTGTAACTAAAGGAATGAATTTACGCCACAGGGAGTGTGATATGAATCTGTCCCATATATTTTCCACCTCGGTCTGCGTAAGAGACTTCGCAATCCTCTGCTCCTTGGTAAAAAAGCACTTGTGCCAATCCTTCATTGGCATAAATTTTTGCAGGGAGCGGCGTTGTATTAGAAATTTCTAATGTCACAAACCCTTCCCATTCCGGCTCAAATGGCGTCACATTCACGATAATGCCGCATCTAGCATAGGTAGATTTCCCAATACATAAGGTCAATACATTCCTTGGGATACGGAAATATTCGACACTACGCGCCAAAGCGAACGAATTCGGAGGGACAATGCATACATCAGATTCAATATGTACAAAGGCATTTTCATTGAAATTTTTTGGATCGACAATAGAACTGTTGATATTTGTGAATACTTTGAACTCTCTTGCGACGCGTAGGTCATAACCATAGCTCGATAACCCATAGCTGATGACTTTATCTCCGTCAGCGTCTCGCACTTGTCTATCGACAAATGGCTCAATCATACCATGTTTAAGAGCCATTTCACGAATCCAACGATCTGATTGTAAGCCCATGATTGTATCCCTTGTTTTTGGATGTGATGAGACCTTTTACGAACTTTGCTCTGTTTGAAAAGAGGACCATTATACAAAACCGGAATTTACTTGAACATATACAATTGGATTCAAAAATTAGCAATTTTCGAGTTTTCTTGAGTATTGATCTAGCGTCTGAATTCCTCTTCCTGTTACATTCTTGTCAATGGGGCAGAGCTAATGACACAACCTTTCGTCGAATCCACTTGGATCAAGCCAGATGAAACTTTTGAAACGCCATTGCGCCCGCAATCTCTTAAAGAGTTTGTCGGTCAGCCTTTACTTAAAGAGCGTTTGGAAATAATTATAGGCGCCGCACAATCGCGTAAAGAAGCATTAAACCATTGCCTATTTTATGGACCTCCAGGGCTTGGCAAGACCACATTGGCCCATATCATCGCAAAAAGCATGGGCTCCAACCTTGTTGTCACATCGGGTCCCGTCTTAGAAAAAGCCGGCGATCTTGCAGGGATCTTGACCACACTGAAAGATGGGGATGTTTTATTTATTGATGAGATCCACCGTTTGAACCGCACCATTGAGGAATATCTTTATCCTGCGATGGAAGACTTTTCTTTAGACTTGCTTATTGATAGTGGCCCTAGCGCACGCAGCGTACAAGTTAAGCTTAATAAATTCACACTCGTAGGGGCCACTACTCGCTATGGATTGCTCAGTAGCCCTATGCGCTCACGTTTCCCTTTTGTGTGCAGGCTCGATTATTATCCAAGAGATATTTTACAAGATATTATCATCCGCTCCTCCCTTATTCTCGGAATCAAACTAGAACCATCCGGTGCCGAAGAGCTCGCCCTTCGTTCTAGGGGCACTCCTCGTATCGCAAATAACCTGCTCCGCTGGGTGCGTGATTTTGCCCAAACAAAAAGAATTGCTGTAGTTGATCGCACTGCAGCAAATGCCGCGTTAGAGCTTTTAAGCATCGACCATCGAGGGCTAGACGAAATGGATATTAAAATCCTTAAAGTCTTGATCGACTTTTATCAGGGCGGGCCCGTCGGCATCAATACTCTTGCTGTTGCGATAGGCGACGAACCGCATACTCTATCAGAAGTATATGAACCTTATTTAATCCAAGAGGGATTTATTAAACGTACGCCGCGCGGCAGGGAAGCAACCCTTCAAGCGTATGAACACATCGGGCGTACCCCTCCATCCAATTTTTTGAATCTCGGGAGTCCATCATGAAAATTGCATCTACTTTACTAATAAGTTGCATGCTCGGCCTTTCTGCTTTTGCTGTTCCGCAAAATGTTCAAGGATCGCAGCTGCAGACTGATCATGCTCAAAAAGTAAAACCAGTCACAATCAAAGTCTTGCTAACTAAACAAAAAGACAACCTCTATCTCGAAGTCAAAGGACGCTATCAAATATATAGCCCTGTTGACGATCTCCTTCTTGTGTCCGGAGCTCTTGCTAAGCAAGATAGGATGACTGTCAGAGAGACTGGAATCTATTGGGGCGAAAACTACCCTGGCATCTTTCAGATGAGGATCGTCCCCGGAGATTCTCAAACTACTATTCTCGTAAATGGAACACAATATCGCGGTTGTATTGAAGTGCACGTCGTAGACGGAAAGTTTAACGTCGTCAATGAGATCGATATTGACAGCTATTTGAAATCAGTTTTGAGCTCTCAATTCTCTGATGAGATGCATCCGGAAGTGATGGAAGCATTGGCGATCGTTGCACGCACGAATGCCTATGCTAGAGTCTTCCGCTCTCCTCAATCCTACTGGCATGTGGACGCAGATGAAATCCAATACCATGGCAATGCGGTGGCCTTATTAAATCCCCACGTAGATCGCGCTATTGAAAATACCCGCCATGTGGTCATGCTTTATCAAAACGCCCCTTTTGCGGCAGCATGGACAAAAAATTCTGCTGGCAAGACGGCTGATTTCAGCACCGTGTTCCGCAAAAAAGCACTTGTACCTCCTGGTATTATCGCGACAATTGCTGCAAAAGACAGAGAGGGTTCTTCATGGAACTTCCGCATGACCAAAGCTCATATCGCTCGCCTTTCTGGACTATCTGCATTAAAAAAATGCGAGCTATATATCGATGAAAAATCCCAAAAAGTCTATGGGATGAAGATCAGTGATGGCTCACAAACTAAGACATTAGATTTTTTCCAAATGCAAAAAATCTTTGGCATGGACAAGCTCCGCAGCAATGATTTTTCTATTCAGCAGCAGGGAGACTGGGTGACATTCAAAGGGTTCGGAGAAGGTCCAGGAGTTGGGCTTTGCCTCTATTCTGCT
This sequence comes from bacterium, assembly GCA_044227055.1. Taxonomy (GTDB): domain Bacteria; phylum Chlamydiota; class Chlamydiia; order Chlamydiales; family Rhabdochlamydiaceae; genus JBGAFT01. The sequence goes on along the minus strand of JBGAFT010000002.1, from coordinate 82,568 downwards.
CAAAAAATGGCTGTACTTGGTGAAAAAGCAGGCAGAATCCTTCCCACATTCTTCCCGGGTTCAAAGATAGAGAGCATCCGCAACCCACAAGACCTTTTCTCAAGAACGGTGCAAAAAGACATATAAAATATTTTGACTACCCCTTTTTTTTAAGAAGGGGTATACTGTTGTTTGATTTTTGCCGGGGGTTCTCGGGAATCTAGCAGTCCGAACCAGATCAGGACCGGAAGGTAGCAGTCTTAAGGACAACGCAGATGCTCGGGGCGATCTCCGGCTCTTTTTTGTCGATAATTTTCCACACACTAATTATTTAGACTTCTTTCGAAACTCAGCGGCTATAAATATTTAACGCAAAGACGCGCAAGTCGCGAAGACACAAAGATTTCTATCAATCATTTTTTCCGCGTCTTTGTGTCCCGGCGTCTTTGCGTTGATATCGTAACTGAGCTCATCATGACTGACATAGATGACAGACGAACATGCTGAGTTTTGTCTTAAAAGCTAAGCACTACCCCTGCTATGATCCCCTGATAAAGTGCGTTGCCATTCATACGCATGTGATGCCCACTCTTTGGACCAGTGTGCGTATCGATTTGCTCAGGTGCAAGTGCCAATCCGCTAAGATAAAGAACTTCATACCCAAAATGAATGTTAAACCATGAAGCTAGTTGCAGACCAACAGTTCCAATCCCTTCTAAGTTAGTAGCAAGATTCCAGGCCGAGTTTTTCTGATCCCTAAGAACCACGGTATTCCCAAAATCTCCGAGAAAAGTCTTTTGCTCTCCCTTGATTGCATAAAGGCCCCCTTTGAGGATAGCTTCCCAAACAAGCACTTTAGTCGGATTCACTTGAAGGTTAAAACCAAGTTGAGCCCCCCCTAAATGATTCTCAGTTTTAATTTTGTAAGAGCTAGTAGAATGTTGCCGGGTCATGTTTAACTTAAATCTTTCGTCGAGGTTGAAATACCGAAACCCTCCAATTACTGAAAAAGAAAAATAATCAGCACGGCGAGCTGTCAAATGGCACCATATATTTGCTTCCGCCCCCCAAAGATTTGATTTATAACTCCCTTTAGCGCGATCAGCATCGAAAAAGTCATGAGTGTAGGTCAAGTTTCTAAAAGGGAAAATCAAATTGTTATTCCCCTTTTTATATTTTGATCCTTTCCACTCATGGATCCAAAAATAATTTCCTTCTAAGGACCAATGGTGGTTGGGTGAAAGCCAGCCACCTACTCGATATCCCGGTTCAAACTCAAACTGGTTGATCAGGTTCTCTGTTTTCATCTTCCTGTCCACATATCCCAACTTTCTCGCTTGTTTTAAGTTGAGCAAATTTGGGTTCGTGGGATTAGGTACGGCAGTGCTAGAACCGCTTTTTTCAGTATCTACCTTCACAACAATAGGCTTGCTATGGAGAGCCTGTCTTAAGATGTAGAGAAAATCTCCATAAAGATAGAGGTGAGGATCATGGGCCCATCCTTTCTCGATCCCAAGGCAACTTGTAATAAATCCTGTTGCAAATAGAAGGCGTCTGGAAATTCTCATGAAAGTCCTTGTTTGAAAAACAAAATAGCAAGTGAAGACAATAAGTTTCTAAGAAAAAAAACTATCTCTCGCTGCTTCGATAACTTTCTTCCATATTCTGTAGAGAACGACGGAGGGCGCCTTCTGCATCAATCCCTGATTCTTCTGCGCTTAACACAATATCGATCATGTGTTGTCCTAATACATTTTCTGAGAGCGGAGTTAGATGTCGTTTATTCTTTGAAAAGAAGTCCGGATTGGTCCGAAGGATCATTTTAATAATTTTCTGTGCACGCATCAAAGAGGGAATCCCTTTAGGGATACCATCTAAGGAGCTTCTCCGATCCTGATACATGGACTCAGACTGTTTGATCTCCTGCCACTTTTGCGTGATCTCTTCGATATTTTGCGTCTTTTTTTCAGTAAAGACATGAGGATGGCGACGGATTAGCTTTTCTCGAAGCGTCTTAGCAATGTCATCAAATGTGAAACGCCCTTCCTTTTCAGCAATCTCCGCATAAAAAACCACCTGGTAGAGCAAATCCCCTAGCTCCTCTACAATCTTTTGATCATCTCCCGCATCTACGGCATCAACAACTTCATGTGCTTCCTCAAGCACGTATGGCTGTAAAGACTTGAACGTCTGCTTGCGGTCCCAAGCACACCCTTCTGGGCTATTGAGCACTTTTGCGACTTTCAATAGGTCATCAAATGACGACATAAAAATTTTCCTTGTTATTAATAATTTATAAAAACAAAATTAATGCTTGATTATTAAAATATTATTTTAAATTTGTTATGTCAACAGACAATTTTTACGTTCACGCCCCCATTACTCCTACCCCTCCAACAAACAGCACAAACACAACAAGTAGTTATTGGAGCTACCTCAACCCTGGCAGCTATGTAAAATCAACAGGGAGCAATATCGCTGATGGAGTAGAAGGTAAGCTTCTTGAAAATATCAAGAAGCATGGTGAAGAGTACGCCAAGACCATGGATACAATTGTTACTTTAGCTTTAATTGGCAATCCGCCTAAAACAGTCCACGACTTAAAAGAAATTCTCCTGACAATTTCAAACACAAATGAAGTACATGATTCGCTCCTAACAAACGCAAAAAAACTCCTATCTTCTCTAGATACAGACACATTAAAAAAATTAGGGGCCAATCTAAAGGATGAGACCAGTAAACCCATCCAACTCTCTCAATCAGCAATTGACCTTTTTGTCACGGTGAAAAGTAAATTCGATAAATGCAGTTCCTCAGATAGAGATCCTCAATATTATAAGATTCCCTTGGATGTTCAAAAAGACGCTAAAGATCTGGCGGGGATTTGCGAAAAACTCGTGCTAAGCAATAGTGGTGCATTAGTCAAAGCGATGCAGTACTTAAGCACTCAAGGAGCAGAAGTGGGCGCACGTTCACTTGACGAACAGCTCAATAGGACGGCGCATCCTGTTTTAGAAGACGCTTTTGCCCTTGTAGACACTACAATAAGAACACTTGACCATCATCCCAAAGATGAAGCCTTAAAAAATATAACCACGAAACTTCAAGAAAAACTCCAGGACCTCGTCAAAGTGCAACAAGAAGCGTTTAAACGCGAGCCTCTCCAACCTGAGGAATTTAAACTACTGGAAGAATTGCTAAAACATCTAAAAACCGTCCATGATGCGCAGGATTTGACAAATTTGAAGGCCAAATTATCCCAAGATCTCAAAATATTTGGGAACATGCTCTTTAAGCACTTGAATAGAGAGCAAGGGGTGATTGCGCGCACCATGAGCGCCATCCATAGGACACTAAACCCATTGATTGAAAGATTGGAATTAGTGCCGCGAAATATGTACGATCATTTTAAAACCCCTCATGGGCCTTCTTTGAGCACCAACTCCATGGAACCGCCACAAGTCCAACCTAGCCCTTCTTCCGTCCCTTCACAGCCTAATGAAACACTAGGTAATTACCTTTCTATCGGTCTTACAACTCTCCAAGGCCTTTCCACAAACTTAGCTGGAGGAATTTCTGCGATCGCTCTAAAAAACTGCGCGAATTCTCTTGTATGGGGATTAGAACATGGATTGCAATGGACGGAAGGCAAAGAAGATTATCGCCAAATCAACCAACTGATCAGTGGAATATTGCCCAGGGCCAAGACAGCTATCGATAACGGATCTTGGACAGAGCTAGGTAACATTGTCCGTAGTACTATGACAGGAATCAATGAGCATCAAATTTATTTAAATGGATTACGTCTCCCACGATTTGGTGGTTACGAAGAGACAAAATACAGCGCCCTTCCCAAATTGTTTGACAATGTCCGTATGCTGGATAAAGCTCCTGCAACTCCAATGAAAAAGGAAGATATTGAAAAAAACATTGCCCTTGAAAAGATATCATTTGCAAGGAACACAGCATCTTATACGGCCTTGACAACCGTTTGGGAATCGCGTTACTTTTGCGGCCTTCCCCTTCCAGATAACAATTTCTATTTTCGGATTCTGGAACAAGCCAATCGCACTTCACCCCAAAAGCCAGAGTCGAAGGTCCGCGCCTTATTTTTTGAAGAAATCGATAATGCATATCAAAAGGGAGATATCTCTTTTCCCAGAAAAATCATCGCCAAAACCTCTTTTTTTATCGTTCGTCCTTTAGCCAGTTTTTTTATCTCACAGTTTTCCGATAAGATCATCGAAGATGTCCGAACCAAGATCAAAGGGAACTTAAAAGATATCGGCAATACTGCCGTCGTGAACTTCTCTAGATATTTAACGACCCTTGATAGTGCTTATAGAAGGGTTGCCCATGCCAATTACGATATCTTGCTCAACGAAATGTTAGAAAAAGAGCTTGAGCAGCCTCAATGCAATCGCGATAGAAAACCATCAGAAATTTACAAGTCTGTCGCAAAAAAAGGGGTTCAGGAATATGCGCCCAGAGTTGCTTGGACACAGAGGATACAACGCTCTTTTCAGTGGTGGAAACTAGCGCCTTCTTCACTGCCAAAACGTGGCTGGAACCTCATTATCGATGGAATCGCTGGTCTATTTGGGTTCGTCATTTACATTCCACAATCTCTTACGAATTGGAGCCTAAAGAGAATCATTCAGCAAATTGTCGTGAGAAATCAAATAGTAGACAACCTCGTTAAAAATAGCACCAAATCTGTAACAAGCTCAGGTGGCTACACCCACGCAATGAACTGTGTGATCTACCAGCAGCTGCTTGAAATTCACAATTTGATGAAAACAGCTTTCGAAAATCCCAATGCACAAGAGGCAGCTCCATTTAAAGGGGTAGATTCAGAGCAGCGGAAAGAAGAACTAAGGACCCTTGTAAAAAACCTTTTCTCCGTACTCAGAAAAAGCCGATGCGATACAGTTGGTGAATTAAGAGAAGCCGTATTAGGAGAATCCCCAACCACAAAAGCAAAAATCGCTGTCGAAGATCTCTTTGTGGATGATGCAGTTCAAGGTTCGATGAGAACGATCAAATTCGCCTTAGAATCGGTGTTAAAAGAGGACCAAGTCGAAAAGCTTATTTGGAACTTTCTAAAAGGGGCCAACCGCTCTTTTCAAGAAGGCAAGCAAGTCACTCCAGAGGAGTTCCATGCAGTGGAAAGGGCTATCCAGGACCTAAGTGATAAGATCTTGTCGCTTTCTATTGAAAAAGCTCTTGAGGACAAGCTCGACTTTTCCACTAACAACCAAACAAAGCAAGTGCATCAGTTTTTAGACCAGTTCAAAAAAACATATCAAGAATTCAATACTAAAGCAGTCGCAACACTCATTGACGTTCGAAGAGATATTAGCTGGGACCATTGGAAATCATTAAGAGTATTTAAGGAATGGATCCACCACATCACAGAATTCCAGAACAAAAAAATTAATGAGTTATTCGAAGCCCTTGCAAGCAGCAATTATAACTCAGAGACAAAAAAACACTTTGATACTTGGTTTACACAGCTGGCAAACTCAATGAAAACAATTGGCGCCAGAGTATTGAAAGCATTCACGTTAGAATTAGAGATCAACATACGGCAAAGGTTGATTGACATGTTCCATTCAGCCCAAACAGGATGTGATAATTTAAATACAAAAATTCAAAATATCGCCTTCTCGCTAGACGACCGTAATGCAATTATTCAAGCTTTTGATACAATGAGAACTAAAATCATCGAACATGAAAAGTTTTTAGACGAGATCACAGACAGGGCTGATTTAAACACTGCTCTCATATCACCGGTCAAACAAACGCTTGTTGCTCCACTAAAAAACTTATCTGAACAAATTGCAAGCGAGCTCAAAAAATACCATGTAAAATCGAGCGTCCTGGAAAGGCTAACTGGGAATTTTTACCTACCTGGCAATGCACGCAGCGTACTTTCTGAGATTAAATCTCTTAAAGAGGAAAGCTTCAATACAGGCATAGAATCGCCTGATCTAGCTAATAAAGTACAATCTCTACTCCTTGTGGCCAGTACCCTTAAGTCAATTGATCCCAACATAGAGCTTCTCTTACTGACTCAAAAAATTCAAAGCAGCTCTAATGCAAATGAATTAGAAGGGCATGTTAAAGAAATCGAACCTAAAATATCCCAATATTGGCATTCATTTTGTGCAGAGAAAGAACACATAGCCAAATCAATCAATCAAAAAACAACCGAAATCAATGACCTTATAAATCGCAATAATATTTTTAACAGACAATATATATTCGAAAGAGCGGGACTAATCCAAGGGGAACTTGACACTTTGGAAGGAGAGTTTTCTCAATTATCACAATGGACAACCGGATTAAAAGACTTTCCTATTCTTAACATTCCTTTAAGTGATATGAATTGGTTTAAAGACTTCGCAAAAAGCTTCGCAAAAAAATATATTAAAGGGAGAATCGAAGGGCTCGTCCGATTCCTCTCTCAGAGCTATAATATGAAATATGGAGTGTTAAATCATCTCTTATTTATCCCCTTCACCGAGAAGAAATAATTGATTTGTCATTGCAGATTCCGCTAACGATAAAATTATTTATTCGCTTCTGATTAAATTTTCACCTATTCTGTTTATAGAAAAAATCAACACACAAACAAATTATTTTAAAATTTAATTGATAAAGGAATGTCTTAAATTGTAAAGGAATAGTAAAGATGTTAAAATTTAACACAATACATAATAGAATGTTCGTAGGTACAGAATGTCTTCCTTCTTCAATTTTTTATGGCGTAGTCAAAGGGTCGACGACGACGCGTCCGTTGGCGGAATGGAACAGCCTTCATCATCGGCAACTCAAAATACTAGTGGTTGGTCTAACTATTTTCCAAGTATATCTATTCCTTCTCTCCCAAATATTCCTATACCCACTTTAAATCTTTTTGCGCCCAAAGACATATCCGATGCCAATGAGAAGCAAATATTCAATGTTTTAACAACTTCCCTTTCCCCATTACAATCAACTCTCGTTTCTATTCAAAATGAATTATCTACAAATAATCCTAGAATTAAATTCATTTCAGATAAAATCGCCACTCTTGAGATGGAGGAATTAAAATTACTTGATCTATCTCCAGGCGACATTGGAAAAATACTAAATTTTAATAAAGACTCAAGCCCAGGAAATATTGCTCCCATTCTACCTATTATTAATGATGGCATAAAAAAATCTAGCACCACAATCCTAGAAATTCTGAAAAAATTTTCTGAGTATTTTAATACAGCACATTCAACTGCAGGCTTAGAAGCTCGCCAAACGATAAAAACTAAAATCAACGCTGGGCAATTCCTCTTCAACTATGAGGAACGAAAGCTTATCATGCTAGGACTTGCAGACTTAGCCGCAAAATACCCAAATAGCATTTTATTTACCCGGCTCTATAATCAACTACGGCTCGATCCAACGCGCCAAAAAGCGGTCGTACGTGCACAAGAAATTAGCACAATACTCATCAATAAAGATTTTGAGGAAGCGAAAAAAGAACTATTAGAAATCTATAATAACAATGGTGGAAAGTCTTTTCTTCCTAAAGATATTTTCAACCATTATCAAGCACTGCAATCTGTAACTGAGATATTTGACCGACAACCTTTTAAACAACAACAGCTCGATGTTATTTTCACAGTCGATCTATTGACAGAAAAATTTGCTAAAGAAAGTAAAAGCTCATCTGAAAAACTTGCACTTAGCAATACTTACAAAGAACTTTCCCAGTTCTTAGCTGACCCAAAAAAAACCGATGAAATTACGCCTCCTCAACCTTCACTCAAAGAAGAAATTGGCCCTCCAACTATAAATTCGACTGTTGCATCTGTAAATAACACAGCTTCTTTGACTTTATTTCCTCCTTCCTCGTCTCCGAAAATTGCAACCTTTGTTGGCGCTTTAAATCTCGCTCAAAAGAGTATTGGGAGCGTAAATAGTGCACTTTCTAACTTAAGCAACAATAACGCTGGATTGCTCTCTGATTCACTGCCGGATTTGCCACATCAGGGCTTTGCAGAAACTGCGCTCATTAAAATGCAACAGTTGCAACATGCGATCAATTCATTGAAAGAGTTTACGCAAAAAGCTGACCAAATATACCAGAGATTCAATAGCAATACCTCAGCAATACCTCAAATCGCTCCAAGTCCGCATGCTAACAAAAAACCTCACCAGGATTCATCCAACACTAAAAAAATCGAAGAAATTACTTCATCTAATCCTTCGCTCAAAGAAGAAATTGACCCTCCAACTAACAATTCGACTGTAGCATCTGTAAGTAGCACCGCGTCTTTGCCTTTAGCTCTTCCTTTCTCTTTTCCGAAAATTGCAAGCCTTGTTAACAGTTTAGAATCCGCTCAAAACGGTATTGCACGCTTAAATAATGCACTTTCCCCTTCAAGCAACACTAATGCTGGATTGCTCCCTGGTTCAATGCCGGATTCTCAATCTCAGAGCTTTGCAGACACTGTGCTCGGTAAAATGCTTCAGCTTCATAACGCCATCAATTCATTGAAAGAGTGGACGCAAAAAGCTGACCAAATATACCAGAAGTTCAATAGCAATACCTCAGCAATAACTCAAATCGCTCCAAGTCAGACCGTCGCTCCTACAGTCTCGGTTACTACAAACAATCCTGTAAATAACCCAGCACCCCCCATAACCACTCCAACAATCGGATGGGATGCTGCTAATCATGCTTTGAATAAAGTCAACGAAATTGCCAGCACTTTACAAAGTCTGTTTCAGGGACAAGCGCAGCCAAACCAACAAAGTAATCAGAATCTACCAAACGCTCCACAGGTTCAATCCCCTAACATTCTGCATGAAGTCAAATCTATTCTCTCAGCCGTCAAAGAGGCTGCTGACAAAATCAAACCGATGTTCGACTTTGCCAAAGAAGTCAATGATGCTCCCGTCCAACATCCCAGCACTGTAGAGAGAATTCAGTCAACGGTTGAAACTTTTAATCAAAGCGTTCAAACGCTCTCAGCAGCATTTAATCGCATCTCCACATTAATCCCGGGACTTGCGCCAGCAAACCCCAACCAGCCTGTCCCTCAAAACGCGCAAAACCCATTGGACAGCATCAAAACGCGCCTATTTGCTTTGATCGAAGGACAAAATCCCCAGCATGCTGACTGTGCCGCTTTGATTGGCGAGATCGACCAAATTTTAAATGCGCCACCTGTGCTGCACATCCAAAAAAATCAATGGGATGCAGATGAAATAAGGGATTGGAATGGGATCAAAACAGACCTTCAAGGGATCGTCAATACAAACCCTTTCACAGTCGCTCAGCCAGTAAAAGATGCTCTTTCACAAAAAATTAAAGGGCCTCTCAGCAAGCATTTCAGCAAATGGGATTACATTTTAAATATGGTCCAATCATTTGCTGCCACAGCAACTACAAAAGTCGGAGAGGCAGTTGCAAAAACTGCTTGTACACAGCTCGCAAGCTCTCTACATTCTATGTTGAGTCTTGCAGGAGACCGCATCCGCAATCCTAACGGGCAAGGAGGGAGCGTACCCAACATCCCTGCAGCAATCCTTCCCATGCTCGATCAATTTCTCGGCAATTTGAACAATGTCAAAACAAATGGGTCCTGGAGAGATTTAGCGTCTGCTATGAACAGCTTTAAAAATGCTGCTGTCCAGCAATTTCCTCTTGTTTCAGTCAACAACTCAATTTTTTCAATGAGCGCTTTAGACTCCTTCCTCTCCCTCGATTGGCTATTTAAGCCCCAAGGAAATGCAGTGAAGCCTCCTGACATGCCCTTTGCCACAATATTGCCAAAGCCAGAAATCAAGCCAAACACCCCTGTGAACTTCGAGGCCATCGAAGCTTCGACAAATTTACATAAGAATGAGATGGTCCGCAACTTCACTAATTATACTGTCATGCATTTCATCTACGAGAGATTGTTGGGAATAAAACTTGACAACCCTCTTCTATTGAACCAAGTCATTGATGCCGCACACACTGCCTCAGCAAACCCAGCATCAGGTTTGACCTTTGAAACCGCGGCAAAACAGCGTTTCTTTCATGAATTAGACCTAGCAAGAAAGCAAGGAAAGATCAATATTTTTAGTTATTGGGCCGGCAAGCTGATGTTTATTATCCTCAATTCTCAATTACAAGGGGTAGTGAACAAATTTAGCGAGAATATCCTACAACACGTCCGTCAGGTCCTCGTAAAAAAAGATATGGCAGGATTTGAAGAACTTCAGAATAGCACAGCAAAACGTCTCTCATCTTATTTAGGCGCTCTCGGAAATGCTTTTAGGAACATTCTTAAAAGGCCGCCAATGAATGGCCGAATCGATGAAGAAGTTGCTGCAGAGATGAGCAAAAAGGAATATAACCATGGTCACACAGTTTCTGGGCTCTACCAAGGCGTAGCAAAGAAAGCGCTTGGCACATTCATGGCAGATTTAACCTTGTCTGCTTTCTTCAAACATCTCTTTGAAAAGGGCAAAGCAAATTCTAATACATTTCCAAAGCGCGCCTATAATTTTGCGCTTTCAGTCGCAAGTGGCCTAACAAGCATTCTCGTCTTTGTTCCCTCAATAGCTTTGAAGTTTTTCCTCGTTGACAGGTTCCAAAAATGGCTAGTAACGAACAATAAAATTGAACAGTTGATTGATATCTCTTCCAATGCGATTGAAGATAAACGAGGGTATACCCACGCCATCAACGTTGTGATCGCCAATCAATTACAGGACGTCTTAAGTGAATTAAACAACCCTAATTCTACACCACTGTCCAGTACACCTCAATCTGAAGGAAAGAGAAAAAACCTCGAAGAATTGGTCAAGAACTTGTTGGATGTCGTAAAAATGACCAAATGCAGCACAACAAGGGAACTTGAAGAGCTCATAGAAAAAAAATCAGTTAAAAACCAAATTGAGAGTTCGATTGAAGACATCGCAGTCCCTCAGGTCGTAAAATCCGTCGTCGAATTGATCAATACAGCGTACACGACTATTATGAACCGCGAGCATATGGAAAAACAACTTGCGAACTTCATGACAATGCTCAATTCGTCGTTGCGTGACACAACGCAGGTAGAGCCTGCCACAGTCAAAGCAACTGAAGTTAAAATTGAGTTGCTGCTCGACCAGATCTTAGAAATCACACTAGAGCGTGCGTTAAAAGAAAAGCTCGAATTCTCTATGACAGATCAAGTGAAGCATATTAACGATTTTTCTTCTGGGGTACGCAATCAAATCCAAGGACTAAAAGATGTCGTAGAAGCTCAAAAGAATGCTTCACGGGATGCATACCATCGCGGAGACCGCAACGCTGCAGCAAATCATATACGCACTCTTCTAACTCAATTTAATAGGGTCGCTGAAAATCTCCACCAAAACTTCTTTACAGACATTTCAGCAAAGCAAGACCTCTCCGGATATATTAAAGATCACCTCAAGACAGCTTCTCATAACGGTGCTGTAGCATTAAATAAAATAAAACAGCCGTTAGAAGCAATGCAAAGCCTATTAGACCGCGTTCTTAGAGGAGAACAGATCAACGATCTTGATAGCCAGGTCAATGCCCTCCACGACCAACTGAACAGGGCCCAAGGCGATCTGTACCAATGGCTCCAAAGTGAAGATTTAAAAGCGATCAATCCGCATTCCATAAACTTTGCTCAATGGAAGTGGCTGACAGACTTCATCAAAGGAAACGCAAAGGCGATCGTAAAAGAACGCAGTAAATATATGCTTGATTTCTTACGCAAACCGTATAATCTAAGGTATGGATTGTTCCACCATTTAGCGTTCATTCCATTTATTGGAGAAAAAGTGTAATTGAAAAAGCCGATCTCGCTCTTTGTCGCATCAACTGGGCAGCACATGGGAAAGACTACTGTCTCTCTTGGACTGCTCTCTATGCTGAAAAAAAAGCATGCAAATATTGGTTATATCAAGCCAATTGGACAAGAACATGTCGAGCTTGAAGAAGGTATTGCTGTCGATAAAGACGTCGTCCTTTGCAGAGAACACTTTGACATCCAAGCCCCCTATCCCTTAATGAGCCCTGTCATCGTTCCACGTGGCTTTACCCAAGATTTCCTCGATGGAAAAATTGAGACAGAATCACTTCGGGAAGCAATTTCCTACTCTTACGGTGAACTGGCAGAAAGACATGATGCCATGATCTTAGAGGGCACAGGACATGTTGGAGTGGGGAGCATCTTTAAGCTCGATAATGCCATGGTCGCAGCCATGCTGGGCGCTCCTGTAGTGATGATCGCCTCAGGAGGAATAGGTTCCTCATTTGATGCCTTGATGCTCAATTTGACACTCTGCGAAAAGCGCGGAGCTAAAGTGATCGGAGTAATCTTAAATCGCGTCTTGCCGGAAAAAAGAGATGACATCCTCCACTACATGGGAAAAGCGCTGCAAACGGTGAACTTGCCCATCCTAGGGTGCATCCCTTTTGATTCTTTTTTGAGCAATCCGTCTATGAAAGATTTTGAAACGCTTTTTGAAACAACGCTCTTAACAGGCTCTGAGCATCGTTTGCGCCATTACCGCCATACTCGTTTGGTAGCAACATCTGTCGACATTTACCGAGACCTCATTGCGAAAAATCAACTTATCATCACACCATCTGGCAGAGAAGATATTATCCTGGCTACATTGACAAAACATTGGGACCTTAAGATCACCCATCCGGAGGAAGATTTAATGGCTGGGATGATCCTTACAGGCGACCATCCTCCAAAAGCATCTATAGTCGAACAAATAAAAAAAGCAGCCATCCCGATGCTCTACGTCCCTTTAAATAGTTACGATGCGATGCAAAAGATCCTATCTTTCACAGCCAAATTGCAAAAAGAAGATATAGAAAAAACGCGTGAGGCAATTGAAGTTGTCGAAAACAATCTATTTATAGATTCTCTTTTGGACCGTCTAGGTCGGTAAAGAGCACAGTTTTGTCACTGAAATGCTCATCTCGCTTAAAGCCCTCAAAATAATTTATTTTAAAACACCTCTTTCTTCGATCAATTCAGGTATGAACCTATCCCAGTATTCAAAATACTTTGATTTTTGATGAATTTTTTCACAATTTTTAGAGTCACTTCGCAGGACATACTTGGAAAAGTAGACCAAGAAGTGATTTTTAAAGATGTGGGAAAAGACGCAAAAAGCATGTTTTTTGAATACTGGGATAGGTTCATTACATCTAATTAATATTTTAATATTTAATAATTGCTTTGTTAAAAACATGCTTTAATATATAATAAATTAACTAAAAAACACTAATTTTAATAAAGGCGGCTACAATGTCAACAATATCTTTTAATCCAGATATGCTTACTTCAAAGGTCCTAGAACTCCATCAAATCCTGGACAATGCCTTATGGCAACTCGAAGATAATCTCAATCCATCAAATGATATCATTACAAAGACCTCTCAATTGTACAATCAAGCAGTTAATGAGTTTAATCAGATCTCAAATCATCTAGAATTTTCCCATGAAAACAACATAGGCTCATTTCCCGAAAGATATTGTTTACCTACACACTCACACTTTACAACAAAAATCCAACGTTTAGAAAAAAAATTATTTCCACACATTTCAAAGAAGGATGAATTCCTTAATTTGTCATCCCAAAAAGTTTCTTCTTCTCTTAGCAACCGTCAAATTAAATCCTTTTCAATCACCAGTCTTTCGAAAACTGAACAGTCAGTTCCATCAGTCCCATCCACGTTAAACCGCATCTCCTTTCTCTTGCGCCACGAAAAAGAAGCAGATGCCCTCAGTGAGTTCAACCAACTACCAAAAGAAGTTAAAGGCGCCATCTACGGTGCTCTATGGGTAGTTCGAGGAAGACCAATGGACCAAAATCCCATTGCGCACGTCAATTTCGGCGAGGTTTCTTTTTTAAACCAAGAGAAGCGCTGCTACTCGACCCCACAACAAAAAGCATGTGCTGTAGAGCTTTTCAAAACGCAGGCCTCTATCCGTGAAATGATCGCGCTTTTTGAGCAAAACAATAGTACAGATGCAATCAAAATTTTTCACACTCTCCCTCCGCAAATACAGAATGAGATCTACGGCATGCATTGGATAGCTTGCGGGAAGCCAACTCCTGACAGTAAAGACCCTTCTCTTCAAAAGATCGCTCATATTGATTTTGGAAAAGTCTCTTTTCTTGGTCTTGAAGAACGTTGCAATGTTGGTCCAGAAAAAAAAGCAGAAACTCTTAAAGAATATCTCCCTCATTTGATTGTATTGTTTGATCAACATCAAAAACTGATCGAACAAACACTTTCAAACTGGAAGAACATTGATATCTCAACCCAACCTGGGCAGCAAAAGAATATTGCAAAAAAAAATGCATTGAACTCTCTTGCAGCAACTATCGTTCCTAGCTTCCTCGGAGAAAACTTCAAGGTTCAGATCCCGACCCCTATTAACCCGCAGACCCAAAAACCTCGAGAATCTCATACTGCGCTCGCTGCAGCTTATGTGGAACAATACCCTTGTCTTAAGCCTTTCTTCCTGCAGTTAGATAATTCTCTTACTTTTGACAATGAAAAGCTTGAAGATTGCCAGATGATTACTTTAGGAGTCCCAAAACCCTCTAAAGTTTTAGCTCCAGATCTAAAAAGCGTAGCATACAGTGAAAAGAAAAAATATCTAGCAGGGATCATGCAGGACACCCTTCAGACTCTTCAAGCAGGATATTACATTAATTCTCAAGGCAAGAAGATCTCCCTTAATTTTCAACCATCAATTGATTCTCTCTCATTAGAGAAACATGATGGCGGCAATAGCGCGCGTAAAGGGAATTTCCAGACCACGCTCTTTTTAGATAACATGGATTGTTTGACTGTAACACGCGACTTAGCTGAACGTGGGCTCAATCCTATCGTTCTTGATGCAGCAAGCGACGACCATTTCGGAGGTGGATACAAAACTGGGGCTGCTGCGCAAGAAGAGAATATGTGCAGAAGATCAGGACTCTGTTTCGCAGTTGATCCTACTCAAAGTAAACAAAAGAAAGATTTCTATCCTCTAAGCAAGCATGGTGAACATGCTGGTCTGTATGTTTCCAATGTGCCTGTGTTCCGCGGAGAAGAAGCTGAAGGGTATCCTTACCTCGACACCCCATTTGAAACGGCTGTTGCTGTTATGGCTGCCTATAACTTCAATGCACAACACAATTCACCGCTCAAACTCAATTTCAATCAACAGACCAACGAATATTATATCCCTGAGCCACAAGCTACTGAGACAAAGAATAAACTGCGCACGGTATTGCACATGGCGGTTCAAAAAGGACATGAATCGATTGTTCTGATGCCGCTTGGATGTGGAGCATTTCACAATCCGCCAAAGCACGTCAGTGGAATGTTAATGGATCTAATCACAGAGGAATTCCCAAATTCTTTCAAAGAGATCCACATTTCAATCATCGATGACCATAACACTGGTAAAGCACATAATCCAAATGGTAATTACGCAGTGTTCAAGACGACAATTGAAAACTCTATTGATAGAATGAAAAAAGTCGGAATGACTTATAAGAATTCTTCAAAACAAGAACAATAACTACTAGATAATTGCTTGGGGCGCCTCTAAAAGGCGCTTCTTTCATTTTTCTAAAACTGTATGTTTAAACCACTCAACTAACGGATCAGCAAACCGATTCAAATTGGCAGGACGTATGCATGCACCCGTCTCGCAACTGCGCAACTTTGGACAACGGTAAGTGAAGGTAACACCGTAAGGGCAATTGCCCTGCACACCGTGATGATTATCTCCCAATGGCTTATACACAGAAAGCTTAGAAGGACCAAAAAAACTAAAGGTTGGCGTTGAGGTCAAAGCTGCAAGGTGCAGCGGCGCTGAGTCCATGGCTATCACTCCATCTACAGAACTTAAGAACATTTGAAGTTCTGGAAGACCGAGACCACCAACTGCTTGGGCCCCGGAAGGTATTTTATCTGCAAGCCTTTCAGCGATTTTCTTTTCCACTTCGTTTCCCCAAATGAAGTAGAAAGAACATGAGTGGATTTCTAGAAGTCTATGGCAGAGATAGACAAGTGCATCCTCATCGACGCGTTTATTGGTCCAATTAGAAGAAAAACACACTGCAATCGCCACACCGTCTTTTTTCATAGGCAATGTGAACACAGGTTCTACGTTGAGCGATGTAGGGGCCGGAAAAAATTCCTGCAAATCACCAAAAAATCCTTGAACTAAAGAAAGGTAACGTTTTCGAACATTATCACCGAGCGGCACTGAGATTTTTTTGTAAGTAACAAACCAGTTAGGCTTTTCAGGGACACAGTTCCAACTATACCCTACCTTAAAGCGGCTATGGGACCAAAATGTGAAGAGTGCCGACTTGCTGTTACCTTGAAGGTCAAAGACAGCATCATAAGAAACAGTACGGAGTAGATTGCGGACATCGCGAATTTGCTTTAGAGAATCTCTTGAGAACGGGCTTCGGCGCCAAGATTTTGTGTCGACGATAATAGTGTTGGAAACATAAGGATGTGAGGAAACAAGCCTTGCAAAAGGCTTCTCTACCACCCAGTCGATCCTTTCTACCTTATGCTTTTCTTTGAGATAAGAGAGAGTATCGAAAGTGTGGAGGATATCTCCAATAGACGAGGTTTTAACGATCAGCGCTGATTTCATAGTACATGCATGTTACTACTTTAGACTTGTATCGGACAAGAACTCCTTAAAATCAGTTGGAAGAGGTGCTGTGACTAAAAGCTCTTCTCCATCCCATGGATTTAAAAAAGAAATTTGATATGCGTGAAGCAAGTGCCTTAAGGCATGGAGCTTACGAGAAATAGATGGTCCATAATAGGCATCTCCTATAATAGGGTGGCCCATTTCGCTTAAATGAACCCTTAGTTGATGGGTGCGCCCTGTAAGGGGCATAAGGAGCAATAAAGCCGTTTTAGAGCCTTTTTTAAGCAGTTTCCAATGGGTAATAGCCCGCTTTGCCTCAGATTGGTTCCCTGAGCCATAAAGGGTTTGCCCCTCCCATTTTTTTATGACCCCTAACCTTGAATCAATCACACCTTGGGCAAGCTTGGGGATGCCAGCCACAATTGCGAGATAGCGTTTGGATATCTTTTTCTCTTTGAATAACCCTTCTATACTTTTTTGGACATTGCCGTTTTTAGCAAGAATAAGAACTCCAGAAGTGTCTTTATCTAAGCGATGGACGAGAAGGACCTGTTTTTTTCCCTTAGGAAGGTGTTTTTTAATTTCTTCCAATGTACAGACCACGCCAGGAGACTTATCAACAATGAGAAGATGTTCATCCTCATAGAGAATTGGGAAAATGACCTTTTCAGCTTTGTCAGTTACTAATGCGGATATTTCTACTTCATCCCCTTTTTTCAAAAGATCAGAAGCTAAAAACACAACTTTTCCATTGATCCGTATTGCTTTACCGTCGATGAGGCGTTTGATCGCTTTGACCGACATTTTGTCTTTGAGCTGATCTCTTAAAAAAGCAAAGAGCTTTAACCCATCGTCTTTTTTTGTAACTGTTATTTTCATACAGCGGTTAGGGCATGAACAAGAAGACGAACACCAAATCCAGTAGCAAATGATTCGGCATGAAAAGCAGTCCCTGCGATGTCTAAATGGGCCCAGGGAACATTGTCAATAAACTCTTGAAGAAAGACTGCTCCTTGAATTGGAGTTGCTTTTCGCGGACCAGAATTTTTAATATCCGCAATTGAAGATTTGAGCAGGTCGCGATAGGCTGGGTAGACAGGCAATCTCCACACTCTCTCTCCAGTAGCCTCTCCTGCTTCGAACAACTTTTTCGCAAGGATTTCATTGTTCGCAAAAAGACCAGCTACATCTTCTCCAAGAGCAATCACAACTCCTCCCGTTAGTGTTCCTAGGTCGATGATCTGTGAAAGCGCATACTCTCTTTGAACGTATGTCAAGGCGTCGGCGAGAACAAGCCTCCCTTCTGCATCGGTATTTGTGATCTCCACCGATTTTCCTGATAAGCCGCGGAAAACATCCCCAGGCTTATAGCTCTCGGGACCAATTGCATTTTCGGCAGCGGCAATCACACCAACGACATTCCGTTTTACCTTGAGAGCTGCAAGCGTGCGCATTGTTCCAATTACAGCACCTCCCCCAGCCATGTCGCACTTCATAGTCTCCATGCTACCTGTAGGCTTGATATTAAGACCGCCGGTATCATAAGTGATCCCTTTGCCAACCAGCGCCGTGAAGTCTTTTGAGTGGGGATCACCGCGATATTCCATGATGATTAGGTTTGGTCCATGGACTGCACAGCGTCCCACTGCTAGTAGAAGGCCCATCTTTTCTTTTGTAATTTGCGCCTTATCAAGAACCGTCACTTTGACCTGAGAGAACTCTTTATGCACATCTTTAGCTGCTTTAGCGAGTGTATCGGGATTGACATCATCGGCATTCCCATTTACGAGATCGCGAACGAGGTTGACCCCTTGAAAAACCTCTAACAAATGCTGGCATTTCTCAAAGTCTTTTTTCTCAACACCAGCCAAACATACGTGCGTTATTAGAGCGGCGCCTTTTCCTTCAGGAGTGGACTTCCACTGATCAACGCGATAATTCGCAATAAATATCCCTTCTAAAGCCGCAACAGCCATAGATGGCTCTTCATCTGGCACTGCAGCGTTTACCCGCATCCATTTTTTTTTCAATGCCATCTTTGCTGCAGAAGCATAAGAACGGCGGAGCAGTTCTGGAGAAATTTTCTTTTTTTCTCCAAGCCCAATGAGCACGATGCGTTTTTCTTTTCCTTTAGCAGGATAGATGCAAACAATTTCCCCTTCTTTTCCGAGAAAATCAGATGTGCTCCAGAGCATTTCAAGAGCGCTTACAAATGCTTTTCCATTCACTGCAAGCTCGGCATTGGATTTACCCTGCCAGCAAGGGAGAATAAGGCAATCAGCTACAGGACGTTGCTCAAGCCGTGCGGATGCTTTCAACTGCATAAACACCTAAAAATTAAAATGGGATTTCATCATCTTCAAAATTAGAAGCCGCTTTACCTTGGCCATATGCGAGCGACTCTCCTGCATAAGCAGGCTCTCTAGCTGTATTTTCTACATGATGTTCAGCACCACCTTCAGAACGCCCTTCTGGCTTACCAAACGGGCTGAAATACAAATTCGTCGCAGTCATGCTCATAGATACTTGAGGACGACCGTCACGGTCTGTAAAAATCTCTGGTTTGTTCAATTCGCCATCTACAATAGTTGGACTTCCTTTTTTAAGATGCGGGATCATCTTATCAAATTGCTCGCCCCATATAGTGACTCTCCACCAGATCGTCTCATCTTTGTCTTTGCCCCCGCGACGCACACGGGCAGCAACGCGTAATGTAGTGACTTTCTGTCCGCCGGAGGTAAAGCGCACTTCAGGGTCTGCCCCTAAGTGACCAGCGATTGTGATCTTGTTCATCGTTTCCCCTATTGAGTTTAAAAGGCTTTGAACCTATTCATTAAAATTCTTCATCAAAATTCGATTTAATTTTTGTGAGTAATAGACCTCTTGCGTAATTAAAGTTCTGTCGAAGTTCGAGTTCTTTTGCGCCGTTTTTCGATTCAAATTGCAGGGTTAATATCAACTTGCGTATATTACCCCTGCAATTTGAATCGAAACACGGCCAAAATAATCTCGAACTTCGACGAACCCTTAATTACGCAAGAAGTCTAATATACGAAAGTTGATATTATTCGCAAAAATTAAAGCTAAAACCGCGGAAATCGAATTTGTATGCAATCCCTTACCTCGATTATTGATAACGCCGAACAAATTCAGCAAGAGGAATCTCTGACTATGTTGCAAAAAATTGAAACTGATCAAGCTCCTGCAGCCATTGGCCCATATTCTCAAGCCGTAGTTGCACATCCATTTTTATTTGTCTCTGGGCAGATCCCCATCGACCCTAAAGTTGGTAAAGTCATTACTGACACAATTGAAGACCAGACCCGTCAAGTCCTTGCTAATATTGAAGCAATACTTAAAGCAGCAGGACTTAAGTTTGAGAATGTAGTCAAAACGGAAGTGTACCTGAAAGATATGGGAGATTTTGCGGCGATGAATGCACTTTACGCAGAAAAATTCCGCGGACCAATCATGCCAGCAAGACAAGCAATGCAAGTCGCAAAATTGCCACTTGATGTAAAAATTGAGATTTCTTGCATTGCTAAATTCAACTAAAGAACAAAGCTGTTTTTTAGTATTTGCTCGGATTGATGTGGACTTCTTGGACTTTTTCGCCACGAATCCAATTCCATTTTGGTTGCACATGCGATGAAAATGCAAATCCTTTAGGTGAAATATTAAGCATAACTTTTGGGATATCACCAATAAAATCTATTGCACTTACAACGTCACACTCAACTTCGAACTTTGAAAAATCTTCCAGACTGCTATGAATTTTTACTGAAACTTTGACGTCGGGGAACCCCTCGAAAAATTCCTGAAATCGCAAGGCTTCGTATTGATCTTTTTTATAGATAAAATCGACAAGGTGAATTTCAAGATTTGTGAATCCTAATAACATTAGTTGAGAAACGATATTCCATTCAGACAAACATCCACCTGATCCTAGGAACATCAACTTCAGTCGATCAGATTTCAGTGAACCGAAGACAGTTACTATTTTGTTTAAAAGTCGGTTTTCAATAGGAATCCTTGTACTTTTATTCCCATAGCCCGCTTTCCTTTTTGCATTTTCACAGCAACACTCGCAAAGATCTAGAGGCATTGCCCTAAAACATCCATTGCCTGAATCTAATTGCATATAGATCATAACATCCTCAGAATTTAGCATGCGCACATATTCTAAAAGATTAGATTTACACTGAAGATCATTCAATTTTAAGTGTTTAAGTTCCTTTAGATTTGTTGTGATTTTTGCAAACAATTCAGGAGCATATTTATTAAGGGTGGAGTCATCTTCTTGGCAAGGATACCTCAGCTCCATTTTACTCTCCAAAGGCTGTGAAACCATCTTGGAATCAAAGGTAAACTCTGGAAAAAGCCTGGCTATCTTTATTTCGCTAGTTAAATCAGTGCTTAGAGAAATTTTACTACCATAGCCATAAGAAATTTTTTGACAATTTGGAAAGTCACCCTGGCTTAAGGGTGAAAAATGCGAAGAATGTTCGATTGACATTAGAGTCATATTACACCTGTTTCGAAATTTTATATTAATACATAATAAATATAATTTATTTTTAAATCAATTTAATTAAAACATCAATTGCTGCCACTGAATATTAATAATTTAAAATAAAACAAAACTACTAATAATTAAAATAATTTTTTAAATTCATCAACCTTCTGTAGATCAAGTCTATAAAGAACCGAATTTTAGCCAAAATAATCCAACAATCTAACTGAAAGTTTTTACTGAGACAGGTTCCAATAAAATATTTTTAAAAAATTAAACATTGATTAAAATATCATTTATTCTCTAAAGATGTGAAATACATATAATAATAAATTTTTCACATTATGTCTGGAACAACTGCTCCCCAACCTTTCTCTGATAACTTTTGGCCAAATCCTCATACTCTCAATTCTCTTAATGGTGGCGGACTTCCAGTATTTTCTAAAGAAAAGAGAAAAAGGCATACTCTGGCTCAAGAGCTTAATGCTTTTGTAGATGAGGCCCCTGAATTTTTTGATCCCTATTCAGATCTTAACCTTTTTCTTGCACAAAAGATCCGATTGGCATTACGCAAGGATGACGACGGAAAAAAATGGTCTCAAAGGCTTCAAGAACGCCTACTAAAAGAAATATCTGAAGAATTCCAAAAGACATTTACCCAGTATCGACTTACAGTAGCTGCCTTGAAGAAGACTTGGGAAAAAATTGTCCACTTTACACAACAAATTGAACAATCTCCAAGAGCTATTAAAGCAGATGGTGAAGTCGATATTGATTTTCTAATTAAAGAGAATTTAAACCAATACCGTTTATTAAAAACCCCCTATCAACTGCACCCCTATCATTACGCACACCAACTCTCTGTTAAAATCAGTGAATGTGTGGCATCTTTGGATGGAAAACGAATCTCTCTGGATTCATTGGCTAAGGATATATGGGCCCAACAGCGGCATTTGCTTCCAGCCAAGACTGTCTCTTATTTAAAAACACCCTACGATGAGTACGACACGACAGACAAACTGATTGTAAAAATTGTACTCGGCGTTACAGCCAAAGAACCTTGTATTGAACACGCACAACTAGAAAGTAGGGTGCAAGAGATCGTCAATTCTTTAAGAGATTTACCTAATTTCGCGTCCTTAGAGCTAATGACATTGAATGTATCGGCATTATTAGCTCAAAAACTCTACGCCTCATCGAATTTTCATAGTGCATTTCTACCTGAACAGAAGCAGGCATTGATTAGTTTTATTCGCCGTCAAAGCCTTCTCTGCAAAAGCTCGGGACCTTCGATCAACAGTGCTATTCCATTACAAGATTGCATCCGTCGCATTCAGGCGCTCTATATGCTAGCGAGCAGAATGCCAAAAGATCTAACTCCAGCTGAATTTAAGGCTGCCGTTGCTGCATGTTACCCTGTAGTAAAACTAGATCGTCCAGATGTCGATCAATCGATTTATGCCTTTATTGCAGCTGAAAGCGTACTGATGAAAAATGACCAATATTGCCATTCTGTTGATTATGTTTGCGATGCCATCTATCAAGCTTATAGTGAAACACGTCTTCTTCCGTCTCTTTTAGCAGAAAATACAGGTCTAATAGAATTGTTGATCTGGAAGATACTAAGCGAACAAGAAGGTTTCCTCCTCAAACTCCCCTATGTCATAGGGCAAATGATAGATGAAGAGATCGCCTACGCGATGATCGATAATCCCAATCATAGTTTTTTTGGAATCGTGCAGTCTACCGTAGATTTCTTAAAGAAAACTAAAGAGCTATCACTGCAAAAGAAATGGTCTGATGTTGAAAAAAAAATCCGGCGATGGACCTTACAGGGAGATATGATCTGCCGCTTTATACACATTGATATGGATGCTCCCCTTTACAGATGCCTGCAGCAAAGCATGAAAATACAGCAATCGCATGGACAAATTGTAGCTATTGCTACTCAACAATATTTAGCAGCCTATCCTCAACTTGCCCCTTATTCGCAGCAATTGACTTACCGCCTTTGGACCTTACAAAAGTATTTCTGGTACGCTATAGATCAAGATCGCGAGCAAACATCGCTTGAAAGATTCATTCAATGGCATACAACTTATGACGCAGGCCATTGCTCACGTCCAATCGAAGAACGCTTGAAGCGAATGCTACCACTAGCGCCAATAGACCTCTTGCGTAACTAAGGGTTCGTCGATTTTCGAGTTTTTTTAAAAATCTATCTCAGAAAGCTCTAAATTTGTTATTAACAGCGTGGAGAATTAAGAAACTTCCAAAAAAGATGAAGGGGAAGCTTAAAAGCTGTCCCATTTTCAGACATACGCTCGAATGAACCAGCCAAGCACTCTGTTCTATTTTGAAGAATTCTATAATAAATCGAAATAAGAAGACGATGGTTAGAAAAAGTCCGGCTGTTAAGCCTGGAAAAAGCCATAGTTTTCTTGCGTTCCATAAACCCCATAAAACAACAAATACTACAAAATAGAACCCGGCTTCATATAACTGTACCGGATGACGCGGCACGCTGAGGCTATGATCTGCAGGATGTCCAAATACTATTGCCCATGAAACGGTTGTCTGAGTTCCTAAAATCTCTTGATTGATAAAGTTTCCTATACGGATACAAGATGCTGCTAATGCCGTAGGAATGACAATCAGATCAAACAGCAACTTCCAATTCAGCCAGGAATATTTTTTATTGAGATTCCTCTGTAAAAGCCAAAGTGCAATTAAAATTCCAACAGCTCCTCCATGGCTAGCTAAGCCTCCATTCCAAAATTCTATAATGGAAACTGGGTCTATAGCAATTTGGTGCCAATCCTGATAAAACAGAACATCTCCAAGCCTAGCTCCAATCAATGCGCCTAATGCCACGTAAAGTGTGATCTTTTCCGCGATTTCTTGAGCTTTCAAATGGATTAATTTCTTTTCATTCAGTACCCTTTTAATCATCTGTACCAGGACAAAGTAACCTAGGAAAAAACCCAAGGCGAAAAGGAAACCGTACCACAGTACTGGCCTCCCTAAAAAAGGGAGGTCAAATGGGAGCATTTCTGGACTAGGGTCCCAATAAAAAAAAGTTAACATGATGCTAAGAATTAAAATTGCAACTGTTGGGAAGCATAAGGAAAAATGGCTTTCTGAAGCAATCGAAGAGTATACTGAGCGCTTAAAGAACTCGATGGAAATTGAATGGGTGCTTGCAAAAGATACAAAATCATTGGAAAAATTTTTGGAAAAAGAATCTAAGATTTATGTGTTAGATCCCAATGGTTCACTAATGAGTAGCGAAAAATTTTCTGCATGGTTACTGTCTGAATTTCCTCTAAACAAGCTCCGCATGACTTTTGTAATTGGAGATGCTTTTGGGATTCCCCTCAGCATTTCGGCAAGGGCGACCAAAATGATCAGCTTATCGCCCATGACACTTACACATCAACTCTGCCGTATAGTTTTTTTAGAACAAATATACCGGGCAATCGAAATAGAAAAGGGTTCGTCTTATCACAAATGATTTGTAACTAGTGCGGCTTTAAAATAGTAAGAGCTTCCTAGGATCAAAGCAGAACCGACAGTGACATCGATAATCCCTCGGATATCAAAAAAGGGCATCATTTTCATTAAAAAACCAAGCCCCATCATTCCCACAACCAAAATATAAAAGCGCGCTGGAAAAACTTTTGCTAAAGGGATACGTCCTGAAAAAGAGTGAGCCCTTGAGATCATCTTCTCTGCCGCCTTCTTCAAAACTGTCACCCCTTTAGCGAATCCAATTACAAAACTCAGAGTAATCGCAATGATCAAAGCTAGGACTTCACTATTGAAATAAGAAAGAAATAAACTTGGTGCAGCAGATGGCAGATATATGGACATAATTAACCATTTTATCCCTTTTGCCAAAAGCATCGAGCCTATAACAACCCATATACTTCCCATAACGACTAAAGCTGCAAATCGGCTTAAATACATGAAAATTTCTCCAATTTCTAACAAAGTAGCATAGAATTTATTTATCATTGATGACAAAAAAGTCTTACACACATAAAATCCGCCAAAAACAACTCAGAGGGTGTCCACAAACTCATTCCGTCCGGTGTATTTAAACTATTTTGATTAAGTCTGATGTTCAATCTGCGCTAACTTTACGAAGATGGCTTTGGTTTCTACATCAAATCTAATTAAAATATCACAAAGACCCCGCACTAGAACAGTTTATGGGCCCCTCTAAACAGGAGTACAACTATGAACGTTTCTCTCGCTTTTATGCGGGTACTATTTTTCATCCTCAGCGTTTTTTTCATAACCACCTACTTAATCTCCCGTCCCACCGGGACTATTGCAAGCAACGCCCTTCTAGGAGTGGTACTTGGTGCTGCACTTGGATGCATGCTGATCGGGTTTGATATTTTATTCCGCCGTTTCAATTTGCGGTCCTTTAACATTGCCGTCATTGGAATATTCATCGGATACTTGATGGGTCAGGCATTAGTACTGTGCTTTCAAGCTGTCCTCGATATCAGCTCGATATCCATTACTCTCCAACCCACAACCTTGGAAGTTATCAAGATCGCTATCTTCCTCTTTGGAACTTACTTGGGAACTATTATGACCCTGCGTGCTGCTGACGAGCTCTATGTCAGTATCCCATTTGTTAAGTTCTCCCCAACAAGCCAAAAGAAAAAAGACCTCATCGTAGACATCTCCGTTCTTGCTGACGCACGCATCATCGACCTTACAGCCACCGGGTTACTCGACCATCAGCTCATCATCCCTCGTTTTATCATTAAAGAACTCTACGCCCAAGTTGAGACAAGTGATGAAATGACAAAAGCAAAAGCGCGTCGCTGTTTGGACGTGATCAAAAAGCTAGAAGGAGTCCCTTCCCTTGATTTAAGGTTCAACGACACTGACTTCCCAGAAGTCAAAGACTCTGTCAGCAAAATGATACGCCTTGCCCGCCTTCTCGACGCCAACATTCTCAGTGCAGATATTAGCCGCGTACAAATGGCATCTATTGAAGGGGTGCGTATCATCAACTTGCATTCCCTCTCTAATGCTTTAAAACCACTGATGCAAGCAGGAGAGTTCATAAAGATCAAGATCCAACGTTATGGAAAAGAACCCCGTCAAGGAGTTGGTTATCTTGAAGATGGCACGATGGTCGTCGTCAATGGAGGTGGCAATTATATCGGCAAAATAATCGATGCTCAGGTACTCTCAGTCAAACATACCACATCAGGAAGGATGATCTTCTGTAACGCTTCTGACGAAGAAGGTTATGGACATGATTTCGATCATGATGACGATGAAAGTGATTATGACCACGAGCATGCAGATGAAGAAAGATGAGACATCTTCCATAAAAGGAATCGGCACTGACATTGTAGAGATCGAGCGGATCCGCCATAGCATTGAAGGCCATGGAGACCGCTTGCTCTCGCGCCTATTTTCAATAGAAGAACAAAATTACTGCCTTAAGTATAAAGACCCAGCTCCTCACTTCGCTGCGCGTTTTGCTGCAAAAGAAGCAATCTCTAAGGCCCTAGGAACAGGCTTCGGCGAGCATCTCTCATGGCTCGATTTTCAAGTCCTTAACGACTCCAAAGGGAAGCCTATCGTCCATTTTTCTGACCGTGCGCGCAAACATTTTAATAATCCTGTTTTGATGGTCACCATGAGTCACAGTCAGGATTACGCAACTGCATTTGCCATATGGCTTTAGAAACCGATTTGGAGAGCGGTGACTTGTCACCGCTCTCTAAATCGTTAACTAAAATAATGAGAATGGCAAGTGATAAGTGACTGTAAAGAAATTAACACGCTCTGGAAATGAGCGCGCATAAACGCGGTAAGCATAATCGATCTCAAGCCAGCCCCAAACATCGAACATGTAACGCACTGCTACGCCAAGATCGATTGATTGATGACGTGTCTTTGCCCATCCAAAGAAAGCATTGGTATGGACATCGTGCTTAGGACCCAATCCAAAATACCCACGTAGGAACGCGTGATATTGGAAAGTGTCATTGGTATTCCCTTGAAATGCAAGATGAGCTCTTATCCAAGGATATCCTCGAGTTGCGTTTCCAATTCCGAGCAATCCGAAGGTGCGCAACACCCAATTTGGACCGGAATCCCACTCTTTCCCTACTGTGCTGTTAATTTCGAAATTGGCATAGGAATGGTAAGGGCAGCTAACATCGCGTAAACTTTGATGGGACACTCCTCTTACAATGACGCCAGTCATCAAGCTAATTGGGTCTCCTGTCAGATCATCAAGCCATTGGTTGCGCGCTTGAAAAGCTCCGCTTTGAAAGCCGAAGTCTTGCTTTGTCGTCGCTGCAAACTCAACCTCTGCTTGAAAATCCATCGTTGGCAGACTGTTAAGCGAAAATAAAGGGGTCACGCCCAGATCAAAGATCAGAAAATTACTATTGAAGGGGTTATGGAGTTGAGGCACCCCATGGTTGACTTTGTGAAAACGGCTATAGGTATAGGAAGCATCAAACTCAAATTCCCAGACATTGCCCAACCAAGGCTCAATTTTTAAAGCATGCCCTGAAATGGTAGATAGTATTGAAAATGCAAAAACTAAACGTACAAACATCAGTGTGTCAGCCCTTTTTCTGAGAGCCATCGTTCTGCATCCAAAGCTGCCATGCATCCAGATCCAGCAGCGCTGACCGCTTGGCGATATGTGGGGTCTTGAACGTCTCCTGCTGCAAAAACTCCTTCAATGTTTGTGCGTGTAGAACCAGATACAACTTTTATGTATCCATGCCCAGTCTTTTCTATTTGGTCGCCCAAAAACTTAGTATTGGGGTCGTGTCCTATTGCAAAAAAAACGCCACCTGCTTCCATTTTTTGAGTTTTATGGGTGTTAACATCTTCTAAAATAACAGTTTGGACTATCTGGTCCCCTTCTACTTTCTGCAAGACATGGTTCCATATCACTTCGACTTTGGGATGATTGAACACTCTTTCGCACATGATCTTAGAGGCTCGTAGCTCATCCCTTCTGTGAACGAGGTACACTTTTCGCGCATATTTAGTGAGAAATATTGCTTCCTCAACTGCAGTGTCTCCACCACCGACAACAAACAGATCTTTGTTCCGGAATATCGGAGAGGCACCATCGCATACTGCACATGCTGAAACCCCTTTTTGCCACAGCTCTCCGTCTCGTGTACCAGGAATGTCTAGGCGTCTTGCAGTCGCTCCTGTTGCAATAATGACAGCATTTGCTTCAACGGCAAAAGTCGCACCATACACCTTAAGGGGTTGTGAACCAAGCTCGACCTTAGAGACGTCTTCAGTAATGAATGTCGTTCCAAATCGCTCAGCTTGCTTGCGGAAACGCTCCATCAGTTCTGGTCCGGTGATTCCTTCAGGAAATCCTGGATAGTTTTCCACTTCAGTTGTGGTCATAAGCTGGCCGCCAGCAGGGCCTGAGAAAAAGCCTTCAAATAAAAGAGGATGCAAATTGGCACGCGCAGCATAAATTGCAGCAGTGTATCCAGCTGGTCCAGATCCAATAATGACTAGTTTTCTTTTTTCCATAATCATTCCAATTTACATGGAAAACAAGATTTGATCAATATGCGACTAAGAGTATGTAGGTATTTTTTAGTTATAAGTGCGGTTCTATACCGAACGTGACTCAAAAATCGAATTTCGGGTGTGCCAAATCCCAAATCCGATTTTTGAGTCACGTTCGGTATAAGGACAGATTTTAACGCAAAGGTTATATATGCAAAAGATATCAGGCAATTTAGTCGACATTCACAATGAGACCATTTATCCCGCTGAAATCAGCTTGGAGAATGGTGTTATTGCAGAAATCAAAAAAACTACAACGACATTACAACAATATATCCTTCCAGGGTTCATTGATGCGCATGTGCATATTGAAAGTTCCATGCTCCCTCCAGTTGAATTTGCCAGGATAGCAATAGGGCACGGCACGGTTGCAACAGTCAGCGACCCTCATGAGATTGCCAATGTCTTAGGTATTTCTGGGATCCAATACATGGTCGCAAACGGACATGAAGCTCCATTCAAGTTCTACTTTGGAGCATCTTCTTGCGTTCCTGCAACGCGTTTTGAAACTGCTGGTGCTGAACTAGCCCCCAAAGAAATAGCAGAGCTCCTCTCTAATCCCGAAATTAAATTTCTCACAGAAGTAATGAACTATCCAGCCGTTATTGCAAAAGAACCAGAAATGATGGAAAAAATTGCAATCGCCAAAAAATTAGGCAAGCAAATCGATGGACATGCTCCTCTACTATCTGGTAATGAACTCCGAGAATATATCGATGCAGGCATAACCACAGATCACGAGGCTTCATCGTATTCCGAAGCAGAAGAAAAGATCAGGCTCGGGATGCAAATCCTCATCCGTGAAGGCTCTGCTGCGCGCAATTTTGATGACTTGTATCCTCTAATAGAGCGGTATCCCGATAAGTGCATGCTCTGCACAGATGACCTTCTACCAGGGGATTTGTTAAGAGGCCATATTAATGCTCTCGTGCAAAAAGCTGTCTCGAAAGGGATCAACGTCATGAAAGTGTTACGCTGCGCTTGTCTTAACCCAATCCGTCACTACCGTCTCGATGTGGGAGCATTAAAAGTTGGGGATCCAGCCGATTTCATTGTCGTAAATAATCTGAAGGAGTTCAAGCATCGAAAGACTTACGTTCAGGGAATTTTAGCGGCAGAAAATGGGCAAGCATCTTTTCCTTTTAAAGACTCTTCTCTTATCAATAATTTCCACACATCTATGAAGTCTTCCAAGGACTTCACGGTCCCTGTACAAAAAGGCAAAATAAAGGTGATCCGCGCCATCGACGGACAGCTCCTGACCGACAAAATCCTCGTGGAACCAGTCGTAGAGCATGGGATCGTTGTCGCCTCTCCTTCCAACGACACATTAAAGCTCACTGTTATCAATCGCTACAAGGATGCCCCCCCTTCTGTGGCTTTCATTCAAGGATTTGGTGTCAAAAAAGGGGCTTTTGCCTCTTCTGTCGCCCATGATTCTCACAATATCATTGCAATTGGACTTGATGATCAAGACATTACTGATGCTGTTAATGCTGTAATTGCCTCTAAAGGTGGGATTGCCGTGGCCCAGAACGGCCAAGTGGAACTTCTACCGCTTCCTATTGCGGGACTCATGTCTAACAAACCTGCCAAGGAGGTGGCCTCGCAGTTAAAACATCTAGAGCAACTCCTTAAAGATTCAGGCTGCAAAATGCGCTCCCCATTCATGACCCTTTCTTTTATGGCTTTACTGGTCATTCCCCACTTAAAATTGAGCGATTTGGGGCTCTTTGACCAAGAGGGATTTAAGCTATGTCCATTATTTGTTTAAGTAATCGATGAAAAGGGTGGAAATATATTTTCTGGGGGGTAAAATTGTCACGAGCTTGACTTTGTCAACATCGGCAGCGTTTTCTCTCTGACTTGACATGAAAATAGACCTGGGTACATGCGAAGCATAAAATTAGAAAAACTAAAAAAATCTCTACACAATAATCCTATCATCAATGGGGTTGATTTAAACATCCCTGCAGGGAAGTTTTTTGCATTGCTCGGACCTAGCGGCTGTGGCAAGACAACCTTACTTAGACTGATCGGCGGATTAGAAAAAGCGGATGAGGGGAAAATATTTCTTGGAGATGAAGAGATCACCCATAGGCCTATTAACCAAAGACCCATAAATATCGTCTTCCAAAGCTATGCCCTTTTTCCTCATCTAAACGTCTTTGAAAATGTCGCTTATAGCCTGAAGCTCAAGCAATTACCTAAAATAGTTATCGAGCAGAAAGTCTTTAAAATCCTTGAAGCTTTCCACTTAGAAAACCACATTTACAAGCTTCCAAGCCAACTCTCAGGTGGACAACAGCAAAGGGTTGCTATTGCCAGGGCGATCGTCAATGAACCAGACGTCCTTTTGCTGGATGAACCCTTAGCTGCCCTCGACTTTAAGCTTAGAGAAAAGATGTTGATCGAGCTGATCGAGCTACAAGACAAGCTCAAGACTACTTTCGTCTATGTTACCCACGATCAATTTGAAGCCCTCACTGTTGCTGACCAGATGGCTATCATGAACCACCGAGGCGAGATTGAGCAGATAGGAACTCCTAAGGAGATTTACGAATTTCCCCATTCTTCTTTTGTCGCCAAGTTCGTAGGGACTACTAATATCTTTCAAGGGGTCTTAAAGAACCTTGAAGGAGAACCAGAGATCGAAATTCCCGACCTCGGTAGTTTCAAAATTTACATCCCTCATAAAAAACCTTGGATGCAAGAAGGTAAAGAAATATTCTTGAGTGTCCGTCCTGAAAAAATCTTTATCACTAAAAAAGAAGTATCAAAGTTTTCCAACTGTTTGAAAGGAACGGTCCGCTCGATCGTCTACCACGGTAGATCCACTCAATACAATATCACTCTAAACAACCAATCGCGCCTGCAAGTGTTTGAGCAAAATGAGGAACACTTCCCTCAGGAAGTAATCGACTATGACAATGAAGTCTTTCTGTATTGGCAAAAAGAAAACTCTGTAATCCTGGAAAAATGAAGATCCATTTTTTTCGCAAACCTCCCGCTTCGGAGCTCCCTTTCGCCATCGGAGTCCCCGCTTTAATTTGGCAGCTGCTCTTTTTTTACATCCCGCTATTGATCACCCTTGTCTCAAGCTTTCTTCATTTTTCATCCTCTGGTAGCATCAATGGCTTTACTTTAGAAAAAGTTTCTCTGTTCATTACTCCGACCTATATCAAAGTGATTTTCTCCTCCTTGCTTTTGGCTTTAGGAAATGCCCTTCTATGCCTCGTCATCGCATATCCATTGGCGTATTTTATCGCGTTCACAGGCAAACGCTTTAAAAATCTTCTTTTATTTCTCTTGATCGTCCCGTTTTGGACAAATTTTCTACTACATGTCTACGCATGGTATTTTGTTCTTGAAAGAGAAGGATTTCTTAATACAGTATTAAAGGCCATTGGGATCATCGACTCTCCTATCCTCATTTTAAACTCCCTATTCGCAATCATGATCATGATGGTCTATTATTATCTGCCATTTATGGTCCTTCCTATTTACGCCTCGCTTGAAAAGTTCGACTACCGCTTAATCGAAGCATCTCACGATCTGGGCGCTGGGTGGTTGCAGACCTTCCGCAGGATCCTGCTTCCGATCAGCAAAGGGGGTCTTAAAGCCGGATTTTTCCTTGTTTTCATCCCATCATTTGGAGAGTTCGCTATCCCAGAGCTCATGGGCGGAGACAAGCGAATGTTTGTAGGAAGCGTTGTCGCACAGTACATTCTTGGCGAGCAAACTGGGTCTCTTGGCGCAGCATTCACAGTTGTGAGCTGTATTGTTCTTCTAGCTTGCGCACTCTTGCTATACTTTGTCATTGAAAAAATCCTGACACCAAAGCAGCGCCATGAGTAAACCTAGTAAACGTTCTTCCTCCACTCTAAGTTTGATCATGGTTGCTGCGACATACCTTTTTCTTTATGTACCAATTGTGGTCCTGCTTGTTTTTTCATTTAATACAGAAGGCTTCCCTTCTCCTTGGAAGGGCTTTACTCTTAAATGGTACCACGAACTTTTCCACTCAGAACAGCTGTGGAATGCATTCAACAATTCTTTAATTGTCGCATTCTTCTCTACAGCGATCAGCCTCACAGCCGGCGTGCTGTTAATTTTCTACGCCGCCCAAGGAGGACGGGTCGGAAAGTATCTAGTTTTATTTTATGGGAATATTATTATCCCAGAAACTGTACTTGCAGTAAGCCTACTTGGATTTTTTAGTTTAATTTCTATCCCGCTTGGATTGACGACGCTTGTTCTGGCCCATACTGTCCTAGGCTTGGGTTTTGTCATACCAACAGTATATGCACGCTTCCTAGAGCTCGATTATCGTCTGACAGAAGCATCCCTTGTGTTAGGGGCTTCAAGTACTCAAACATTCTTCAAAGTAACCTTGCCTCTGCTGCGTCCGTCCTTAATTGCCACTGGCTTGCTAGTATTTATTGTTTCCTTTGACGACTTCATTCTTTCCTATTTCTGTGCTGGTAGTTCCGCTCAAACATTATCTCTCTATATTCTATCTATGCTCCGTTCGGGTGTATCTCCTGTCGTCAATGCATTGTCTGCTGTGCTTCTAGTTTTGAGCAGCTTACTCGTGTTTATTTTCTTCTCTATCAAAACCCGCACCCGGATATTGTGAAATGCCACGTTTTCCCGTTAGACTCCTGATCATCACTTTTTGGGTTCTTTTGATTTTCAGTGTCCTATATCTTCCTAATCTCTCATTCTTGCCATTTACCAAAAACCGCATCCATATTTTTTCGTGGGGAGATATTCTCGATCCGGAAGTGATCTCTCGTTTTGAGCAGAAAACAGGGATCAAAGTGAGGGTCAATTATTATTCTTCAAATGAAGAGCTGCTTGTCAAATTGAAAGCGACAAAAGGTGAAGGCTACGATTTGATCATTCCTTCAGACTATGCGGTGCAGATCCTTGAAAAAGAAGGGCTTTTGAAAGAAATTGACCGTAGCAAGTTAAACTTTTGGCAGCACATCAATCCTCTGCTACTTGGACATTCTTTTGACCCTGAAAATCGCGTATCCATACCATTCGAATGGGAAATTTTCTGCTTAGGAATAGACAAAGACTACTTTGCACACCGAGCCCTGGACCCAAGTTGGGAAATGATATTTAACCCGAAATATCCTTACCACATTACGATGGTCAATGATCCTATTGAAGCAATCATGTTCGCGTCTTTTTACCTCTACGGCCCTTTAAGTACGTTGAATACAGAACAAGTAGACAGAATTACAGCTCTTCTAATCCGTCAAAAGCGTTGGATCGAGGCATACGCTAACTTTCGTGGAGATTATTTTTTGGCAACGCGCAATTGCCCTGTTGTGATCGCTTCAAGCTCTTACATATGGCGAACTATGCAAAAGTTTCCTTTCGTCAGTTTTGTTGTACCTAAAGAAGGGACCTTCATCACAATTGAAAACATATGCCTACCTAAAGCTTCCAAAAAAGATGACCTCGTCTATAAGTTCATTAACTACCTCTTCGAACCAGAGTCTGTTGCCCACCATTTCCAGCTTTATGGATTTTTCCCTTCTACAACGCACGCTCTAGATCAAATTGATGTCGATCCCAAAATCAAATCTTTGATCATGTCAACTGAGAGTGATTTTGCAAAATACCATTTCACACAGCTTTTACTTCCTGATCAAAAAACGCGCGACCTTTGGGTTGACGTCAAAACCGGCTCGTAAGAAGAAGATTTTACCACAGAGAAGCAGAGAGCACTGAGGAAAGATATTACATTTTGCTATGCTATGGTATTTTCTCTTCTCTGTGCGCTCTGCTTCTCTGTGGTTAAAATCCTCTCCTTCTTCTTTATTCCTAAAAAAATAAGAGGCCTTACCGGTGTTGCCGGTAAGGCCTCTTAAATAAAACTAGCGTGAATTAACGCTTAGCCTTTTTTCTTACGGATATAGGTAACTACATCCCCGACAGTTTTCAGCTTTTCAGCATCTTCTTCAGAGATCTCGAAACCAAAACGTTCTTCGAACGTCATGATGAGCTCTGTAAGATCAAGTGAATCAGCATTTAAATCTTCCACAAAGGACTTCTCTAAAGTCACATCAGTGGCATCGACACCGAGCTGTTCAACGACGATATCTATGACTTCTTTATCTAATGAAGTTGTCATGTTTCTCCTACTAAAATACAAAAATTACTAAAAAATCTACTCTGACTTTACATCACCATTCCGCCATCAACAGTGAGGACTTGTCCGGTGATATAATTAGACATGTCACTCGCTAAAAATAATGCGGCGTGCGCAATATCTCGCGTTGATCCTAACTTCTCCATAGGGATCTTACGCAAGATTTCCTCTTTTACCTTATCGTTTAGGACATCGGTCATCTTAGTCATGATGAACCCGGGAGCAATGCAGTTGACACAGATCCCTCTCTTAGCAAGTTCTTGCGCTAGAGCCTTTGTAAGTCCTATAATTCCCGATTTAGAAGCAGCATAATTGACTTGACCCGCATTTCCTGTCAAGCCAACCACTGAGGAAATATTGATAATCTTTCCTGTTTTCGCTTTGATCATGCTGCGGACAAGCGCCTGAGACAAGTTATAAACTGATTTAAGATTGACATCGATCACTGTGTCCCAATCTTCTTCGCTCATTTTCATCAGAAGACCATCGCGGGTGATCCCAGCGTTGTTCACAAGAATATCGATCTGCCCCCACTGCTCGAGCAAATGCGCTATTGCGGCATCAACATTGGCTTTATCCGAAACATTCACTGCTTCAAATGAAAAAAATTGATCATCTCGGATCTTGTTCTGGGTCAACTCTGCAACAACTTGCTGCCCCCGTTCCGAATTAGTGCCAAAGATACAAACATCAGCACCATTCTGCGCATAGATCAGCGCGATCTCTTTTCCAATACCTGCAGTTCCACCAGTGACTAGAGCTTTCTTTTTCTGGAGCAATTGCATGTCTTACCTCGTTATAAATTGATGAAGAGCATCTAGATCAGCAACTTTTTCGACATTCAAAGATGGGCTTATAACGCCGATTCTCTTGTTCATGCCGGTCAATGTTTTGCCAGCACCGATCTCGATATAAGCTTCGATTCCCCGAGCTTCCATCGCGCGGACGCATTTTTCCCAACGCACAGGTGCCACAACTTGTTCAAATAAGTAACGCCGCATTTCAGCGGTTGAGTCGACAAAACCACCAGGAGTGTTCATGACGACGTCGATAGAACTTGTTGTGAAAGGAGCGGCTTGAATATAGGGAGCAAGTTTTTCTTGTGCGGGCGACATTAATCCACTGTGAAAGGCCCCTGAAACTTCAAGAGGAAGGAGACGCTTTGCTCCTTGTTCTTTCAGTGCATCGGCAGCTATTTTAAGTCCAGATTCTGTACCAGCAATGACGACTTGCCCAGGACAGTTAATGTTCGCTACCCAGATCGGGTGTGTGCCATGTAAGGCACCAATTGTTTTCTCTACCTGCTCAGCTTCAAGACCCAATACAACTTGCATTGAACCTGGGTTCATCAGACATGCCTCATGCATCCACTGTGCCCGGACGCGGACTAAGTCGAGGCAACTACCAAAATCAATTTTTCCTGCAGCCGTTAATGCAGTATATTCACCAAGGCTCAAACCTCCACAAGCAACAGGAACAAGAGGTCCTATTTGTTGTCCAATAGAGCGTAAGATCGCAATACTGACAATAAAAAGGGCTAGCTGGCTATTTTTAGTCAGGGTCAACTCTTCAGCTGGTCCTTCAAAAATAAGTCGAGAAAAATTCTGATTAAGACGGTCATCTGCTTCTTTAAATGTATCTTTAGCGGAGCTAAAAGAATCAAAAAAATCTTTCCCCATCCCTGGATATTGGGCACCTTGACCTGGAAAAAGCAAAGCTAATTTCTTATTCATGTGTGTCCTCGTGTGTTAAAACAGCTGCGCCCCAAGTCAATCCTGCACCAAAAGCAAACAGTAATAGATTTTCACCTTCTGATACAGGATGTTCAACAAGGAGTTCGTCAAGGGCGATGCCGATAGATGAGGCTGAGGTATTGCCATATTTTTGGATAGTCATAAAGACCCTTTCCATAGGAACTTGGAAACGTTTAGCTAGCGATTCGATGATCCGTATGTTTGCTTGATGGGGAACGAGCCAATTGATCTGCCCTTCCCGAAGACCAGCGCGATCGACACATTCTTTGGACGCTGCTTCCATACGTCTCACAGCATGTTTAAAAACTTCTTTCCCTTCCATCCGTAGAAAATGGAGGTTTTGCCCAACAGTTTCTTGCGTAGCGGGGTTGCGAGATCCTCCTGCAGGAAGGATCAGTAGTTCTGCTTGTTCTCCATCAGCACCCAAACACACGTTGCGTACCCAAAGGCCTTTTCCGCTATCACTAACGACACATGCAGAAGCACCATCACCAAAGAGCACACAGGTGTTACGGTCCTTGTAGTTAACAATCGACGATAGCTTTTCTGAAGCTACAATAAGAATATTTTTATAAAGGCCTGATTCAATAAATGCCTTTGCCATCGATAAGCCATAGATGTAGCCAGTACATGCAGCTTGAATATCAACTGCCGCCGCATTGACTGCCTTTAACCGCGATTGCAACAAGCATGCTGTGCTAGGAAAAACATAATCAGGTGTTAGAGTTGCCACAAGGATCAGATCAATTTGCTCTGGTTGCATATTGGCTGCGAGCAACGCTTTTTTTGCTGCCTCAAATCCCATGTCTGAAGTGAACTCTTCCGCTCCTGCTATGCGTCTCTCGCGCATTCCAGTTCTGGTTACAATCCACTCATCGTTTGTATCTACGATCTTTTCGAGGTCTTGGTTCGATAGAATGCGTTCAGGTAAATAAGAGCCAGTACCAATTATTCTAGCCTTCAAAAAAACACCCAAAGATAAAAAATAATTTCAAATTACCCACAATTTTACTCCATTTTTTGAAAAAACTAAAGCAGAAACTTCATTCTTATAGTTCTCATTCCTCCCCCTTGACATTCTTAAGTTTAATGTTTATCTTGATCTCATGGCTAAATACCCTGAAGACCTCAACAAATTAATTGCATTTTTAAAAAAATTGCCTGGCGTTGGCACTAAGACAGCCGAACGTTATGCATTTCATCTTTTGAGCTGGCCAGAAGCACAGCTCCAAGCGTTTGCATCTCATCTTTCCGCGCTAACTAAAAATATTGGTTACTGCGAAGAGTGTTCTTGCATGCTCCAACAAGGCGTATGCAGCTTTTGTGCAAAATTAGAGAGAAATACCCATTTATTGTGCGTTATCGCCCATCCTAAAGACGCCTTCTCCGTCGAAGAAACAGGAGTTTTTCGAGGATTATATCACGTCATAGGAGGCCTCCTCTCACCAATCGATGGAAAGCAGCCTGAGCATTTACGTATTGAATCGCTAAAAAAGCGGGTTGAACAGCACCGGGTTCAAGAAATAATTATAGCTTTAGACTCCACTCTTGAAGGGGACACAACTGCGATGTTCCTCAAGCAAGAATGTGAGAAGTGGGGTGTCAAAGCCTCTCGCCTAGCTTTCGGTCTTCCCATTGGAAGCTCTCTTGAGTTTGTCGATGGCGGAACTCTTACACGCGCGCTTTTGGGGCGCCGCGAAGCCTAAGAGGCCAATCTTCGTTCGATTTTCAGGTTCTTTCAAGCCAAAAATCGACCAAAACAACTCCGAAAATTATCCATTAAACACCTTATATTCTAACACTTTCATCTTCATATACATACACAATACATACACAGATTAATAACGGCGTCCTTGCCTTATCATATCTAATGACGTAGGCAATGAAGTTAGCCGTCGTGTTATTGTCGCTCCAATCATCTCTTCAGCTAAAGAAATATATCCTTTTGAAGTCAAAGTGGAGATTCAAGAAAGAAAAAGGAAAGTGCTGCTCGACCAAGTACGCGCCATTGACAAACAGCGCTTATATGGAAAAATCACAATGTTAGACCTTGACACAATGAAAAAGTGGATAAAGCCTTAAAGGTATCACTAGGCTTGAGTTAAAACACTATAAAAGCGTTCGATGGCACCAAAAGCTTCCGCGTCTGTTAGAGATTGTCCATTGCGATTATAAAATGCATCTTGACCTGATCCAAAATAGTGTCCGCCATTTTGGTAGCTCTTTGCGATAAATTCAAAAAACATTTCTTTCCGTCTTTCAGTTAAAAGAGAAATAAACGATTCCATGTGCGATCGACTAGGACGTTGACTGCCAAAGAGAAAATCTGCGATCTGTGTCATTGGCATCAGACCTGCATGAGAAGCATATTGTTCAATAGGATCGCAATGAGGGTTATGAACTTTGTGTTCTTTAGAGTTCAATTCTATGATCTCTCTAGCAGAAACAAGATTCTTCTTAAGCAAAGAAGTAGCTAAATTTGCTCTAGAAGGTATTACCTGGTCTAAACCTTCAAAAATGATCCGCTTTTCCCCTTGAATGTTTTGAAACGTTTTGCTGGGCTGTAAGTTCCAGCCAAGCTTCTTGACAATCAAGCTCGCAGTCTTTCGAACAAGAATAAAAGAAAAAAATGCCTTAATTACCTTGTGGATAGATGCAAAAGAACGTTCATTTACATACTTGCCATTGATTTCTGGGTGCATTGCTTTTAACTCACCACTCACTCCACCGCCCAAGGAATAACCGTAGAAATGGACCTTGTTGCATGGAACTTTTAGCTTTGTTGTCACGTGTTGCAAAATACTATCTGTGTCCAACACGAGATCTTTTCCACCTTGTGCGGTCCCTTGAGACTGCCCACACCCCCGGTGATTGAATACAACGAAATTACATGGAGCTTGTCTCAAAGCAGCTGAAGCGAGCAACCAACTATATGAGGGCATCTCGCATAACGCGCCATTAGGTTGGCAATAAATCATCGTCTCATCATTTGTCCGAGCATCCTTATGTTTGAAATGATAGCCAGACAGTTTGACACCATCAGGCGTCGTCACTTCGATC
Source organism: bacterium (assembly GCA_044227055.1). Classification (GTDB taxonomy): domain Bacteria; phylum Chlamydiota; class Chlamydiia; order Chlamydiales; family Rhabdochlamydiaceae; genus JBGAFT01. The sequence goes on along the minus strand of JBGAFT010000002.1, from coordinate 42,797 downwards.
TTCGAAGTGGTATAATACGACCTAAAAAAACGATTACTTTCCGTGATAGGACCGAACCAAAATGTATTAAAACCCAACATTAAGGGGTTCGTTGGAGAATTGGAATACATAGACGAAGGAAGAATTATCCTGCGCACAATCGCCTGTAAAGGAAAAAATACAATATTGCGCACTTTGTCAGAAAAATTTTTCTTTAATTTTTCATTTTTACTATTCCACACAGATTTAAACTGCATTAAATCAACACTAATAGTTTGCGTTTTCATAATTACGCCATTAAATTATTAAAAACATTATAAAACATATAAACGCAAATATCAACAACTAGAAAAAGATACCAATAACTTAAGTTTTTTTTAATTGTTTATTCTTGTTTTTTTGCAAAAAAACTTCGGTGTGTAGAAAACGGATAAAATCTCTTAAAACGTAACTCTCTTGAATTATTTGGGTAACGAAGCTATCATCACGCTTTCCCCAAATTTTACTGATACTCAAATAATTCATGAGTAAAAAATTTCTTCTGTGGCTCTTGGTCCTGTGCTTCTATAACCTTCCTCAAGAGAAGGCTTACTGCGATGTTGCCCCCTTTGAGACCATCGAAGGCAAACGGATTGCCCAAATCGACATATCCATGGAGAATCCTCCTCCCGACATCTCCTTTGATCCTAAAACTGTCCAAGGACGATTGAGGACCAAAAGCGGGGATCCCTTTTCTCAAACAACTTTTGACCAAGATCTGAAATCTCTCATAGAAGATTATGATCGAGTGGAGCCGCGTGTTGAGATCATCAATGGAGAAGTCTATATCACAATAAAGGTCTGGCCGCGCCCCAAAATCAGAAAGATTGATTGGGAAGGGAACAAACATATCAAAGCCAAAAGCCTCCAAAGCGAGCTTGAAATTAAAGCAGGGTCGACCTTCAATCGCCAAGCATTCAATAAGGCCTTTAACAAGGTTAAGGAATATTACCTTAAAAAGGGGTATTTTGAATCTCAGCTGTATTACACTATTTCCCCAGATGCAAAGACCAACGAAGTCGACATTAAGATCTTTGTAGAGGAGGGACGATCTGGATATATTGAGAAAATTTCCTTTGAAGGATTCACCAAGGAAGAAGAGAGCGAACTCCTTGCCATGGTCCACACGAAGAAATACAACTTCTTCATTAGCTGGTTTACCGGGTCGGGAATTTTCAACGAAGAAGCGATCGATCAAGACAAATTAACCATCATCAACTTCCTTCAAAATGAAGGTTACGCAGATGCAAATGTCGATTTTAATATCATCGATGGTGATTCTAAAGGCAAAGTCGCAATTGTCATCGTTGCCAATAAAGGAGAGCTTTATCATTTTGGCACGATCTCTTTCGAAGGCAATCAACTTTTCCAAGACAGTGAAATAGAGTCCCGTTTTCTTGCACGTCCTGAAGGCATTTACTCTCCTGAGAAAATCCGCGACACCGTCCAGTCAATCAAGGACTTGTATGGTCGCAAAGGGTACATCGATGCCACGGTGCAATATGAGACCCATCTGGAAGAAGACGCCCCAATTTACGATGTCCATTTTCGCATCGATGAAGGGCAAGAATATAAAATTGGATTGATCTACATTTTTGGAAATACCTCAACGCAATCGAATGTCATCTTACGAGAATGTCATCTAGTTCCTGGCGAGACATTTGATTCAACAAAGCTCAAGACGACTCAGCAGAAGCTTGAGAACATGGGATATTTTAAAAGTGTCAATGTCTACTCTGTTCGGACCAGGGAAGATGACCTACTTGGTGATAATTACCGCGACGTATTTATCGAAGTTGAGGAAAATCACACTGGCAATATCAGTCTCTTTGGTGGGTTCAGCTCTTCCGATAGTATTTTTGGCGGTCTAGATCTTACAGAGACTAACTTCAATATTACTGGAATGGGTCATATCTTCTCTGATGGGCTGCGCGCAATTCGCGGTGGCGGTGAATATGCCCATATTCGTTTCAGTGCCGGCTCGAAGGTCCGCTCAATTTCGTTTTCTTGGCTCGATCCTTACGTTCGTGACTCTAAATGGCGTCTGGGGTTTGAGATCAGCACTAATTTCAGCGAGTTGCAATCTCGCGATTATGACATCAAAACAGCGAACGGTTCCGTTTACACTTCTTACCCTTTCAACAGTTTCTGGGCTGCAGGCTTAAAATACCGTGTCCGCTATACAGACTCTGAAAGAGAACATGATCTCTCGCGCCAGGAAGCTAGAGAACTTGGTGGGCATGGATATCTTTCAGGAATGGGAGGCTCGATTGTTTTTGACTCCACGGACAGCCCAATAAAACCTCATAGAGGCCTCCGCTCTGTTTTTGAAACCGATTTCACGGGATTAGGAGGTAACTATACCTTCTTCAGATTTAGCTATATCAATGCGCAATACAACGAGCTGTGGAAACATGGCATCTTGAAGTTTCGTTACGAAGGACGTTTTATCGAACCCGTATGGAAAACAAATGTCTTTGATAAAATCCCTGTCAGTGAACGCTTCTTCCTAGGCGGTGAAAACTCTGTCCGCGGTTACAAACCTTTCGACCTTGGCCCCCAATTCGAAGACGGAGCACCTAAAGGAGGCATCTCCTCTCTGTTATTCTCTGTAGAATACCTCCATGAGCTGATCCCACTAATCGATCTCTTTGCCTTTTTCGATGCAGGCAGTGTTTCATCTCGTCGTTTTTCGATGGGAAAAATTAATATGAGTACAGGCGTTGGCACAAGGCTCATGCTTTCAAGCCAATCGCCATTTATCTTTGGTATAGGTTTCCCAATCAATCCTGATCATAAGGGCCAAGTAGAGCGCTTCTTTTTCTCTATGGGCGGCCAATTCTAAACTAAAAGAAATTATAAAGATTTTGATGAGCACACTTAGTTTTATAACTCCCTCAGTCCAAACAGCGCTTACGCATTCGTCGCAACAAGCTCAAATAATACCAAACGCCTTTCGCGAACAAATGCTTAATAGAATCAATGAGATTTTCGAGAAGAGAAAATCGCATTTTCTTACAAAGCATGGCACATCCGACGCCTGGCTCTACATGTATCGCTATTGCAACGATAAAGATAGAAACATCGTCATCGATGAAATTCATTCTCGAATGAAAGTGATACAAAAGGATGTTCTGGGCACCCTGGAAAAAATCTTTGTGATCTTGCAAAAGTCTGAGGTTAATGTTGAGAAAATCATTGATGCACTCAACGCGAATATAAAAATCAGTAAATCTGATGAAACGCAATCTTCAATAAGCGAAGGGCTTATTCATTTTTACTGCCATTTACAAAGCAACCAGATTACAGGCATGTTCCTCTCGAAAGATCCCTCTGTTCTGGGAAATAAAAAACCTCACATGAACCAAGTTTTAGATGTTTTAGTTGGCGATCTTTCAGATTCAAATATAGCTTCATCAACTGTAAATCACTCCCGGCACTGTTGCGATATCCTAATGAACCATTCTGAAAAAGAGCTACAAAAATTAGGAAAAGAATTTGACGTTCAACATAGGACGATTAATATTCCTAATCCCAACTTCCAGTTTTTCGATGATTGGTTTTAAGACTCAACATTTTCAAAAGAAAATTACATAACGCGCAGGATCGCTTGCGCATTAGGTTGTTCAGGAAAAATAAAAAAATTTGCCGAACATTTTCATTCTTTATCCTGTACATCCTATCGCGCAAGCGATCCTACGTAACTTGTTTAAAAGCAAAGAATATCTGCCCTAGCTACACCTCTGATCTTCCCCTCTTTCAACAAATATTTTCACTGAAATAAGCTTAAAAAATGCCTAATAAAAAAATCCGTGCAAAGATTGCGCATTTTATAGGAAAATGTGCGGAGATTTACAACACTAGGAGTACTCTCATGTTGAAAAAATTCTTATTACCTTCATTAGCTATCTGCGCTCTCTTTACTGGAACTCTTGCCGCCGATGCTCCTTCATACGGGATCGTCAACTTCGCATCTTGCATCAGTGATTCAAAACTGGGAAAGCAAGAGCAAGCATCTTTCGAGTCGCTGAAGAATCAGATGGGAAGCCTTCTTCAAGAAACAGAAAAGCAGCTCACAGAGATCAGCCAAAAGCTCAGCGATCCTGAGTCTTTAGATGGCATGTCTCCTGAAGCTGAAGAAGAGCTAAAAACAAAGTTCCGCGCATTAAGCGAAGAGATGAATCGCTATCAAAACCAGTACTACCAAGTATTGAATCAAGCAAACATGCGCGTGGTCCAAACTCTCAATCAAAACATCAACCTCGCTGCAGAGAAAGTCGCTAAAGACAAAAAGCTTGCAATGGTCATGAACAAAGACGCATGCTTCTTCTACAATCCTCAATTAGAAGTTACCAATTTAGTCATTGCAGAAATGGACAGAACTTTTGATCAAGATTCTAAGAAAACTGCACAAGCAGAACCAGCTGCTACAGAAACATCACAAGCAAGATAAGGTTGTATTAGGAACAATATGAGCAAAAAAGTTCTTACTCTCGCAGAACTTGCACAACTCACAGGGGCCGCCTATTCTGGCGACCCCCTGCATGAAGTGACTGGAGTCCAACCCTTAGAAGGCGCATCTAACCAAGATGTTTCTTTCCTCTCAAACATGCGTTACCGCGAAGCGATGTTGCGATCTAAAGCAGGCGTGGTGTGTGTGGATCCGACAACATCTCTTACTGAAGGGAAAAATTTCCTCATTTCCGATAACCCTTCTCGCACCTTCCAAAAGATCGTAGAAATATTTTTCGACCCTTTAGCTCAAAAATCTGGATTTGAAGGGATCCATCCCACTGCAGTCATTCATCCTAGCGCAAAAATTGACAAGACAGTCTCGATTGGCCCATACGTCGTGATCGACAAAGATTCAACGATCGGCCCTGGCACACAACTAATGGCTTTTGTTGCTATCGGTCCTGGTGTGTCTATTGGTAAAGATTGCCTGTTTTATCCTCATAGTGTCGTCCGCGAACTATGCGTGCTTGGCGACCGTGTCATCCTGCAACCAGGTGCTGTGATCGGTTCTTGTGGATTCGGGTATACTACAGACAAACAAGGTAATCATCAAAAGCTCGAGCAAGTGGGTAACGTCGTTTTAGAAGATGACGTTGAAGTAGGTGCGCACACTGCTATTGATCGGGCACGTTTTAAAGAAACAAGGATCAGCAAAGGGACTAAAATCGATAATTTAGTTCAAATAGGCCATAATGCTCAAATAGGGCCACATAACCTCATCGTATCCCAAACAGGCCTCTCAGGATCCTGTAAAACAGGCAGCCATGTGATTTTTGGTGGTCAAGCTGGAGTAATTGGACATGTAGAAATTGCATCGGGGTCAATGATCGCAACCCGCGGCGGTGTGAGCAAGTCCTTAACAAAGCCTGGAAAATACGCTGGAGGTCCTGTTGTCCCTCTTTCTGAATTTAACCGTCGTGAAGTACAGCTCCGCAGTATTGGCGAATATGTGAAAAGAATCGAGGCCTTAGAAAAAAAGCTAGAAGATCTATTACAGTCTAAGTTGTAAAATTCCACCACAGAGAACAGGAGAAAGCTTCTTTTCTCTGTGTTCTCTGTCTCTGTGGTAATCTTCTGAACTAAAATTAAATTAATAAGAGAGCTGGATTCTCAAGATACTTTTGCACTGTCTTTAAGAATTTAGCTCCATCAGATCCGTCAATGACGCGGTGGTCAGCTGACAATGTAACACGCATCACTTTTCCAATGCAAATCACACCATCTTTGACAATAGGTTTTTCTTCTATTCCGCTAACAGCCAAAATTGCTGCTTGGGGTGGATTGATGATCGCAGCAAATTCAGAGACTCCAAACATTCCCAAATTAGAAATCGTGAATGAGCCACCGATGTATTCTTCGCGAGCGAGCTTCCCGTCTCGCGCTTTTATCGCAAGCTGCTTGACTTCTGCAGAAATTTGACCAAGATTTTTGTAATCTGCATGACGCACAATAGGCGTAATAAGTCCTGCTGGAACGCTCACAGCAATCGATATATCAATTGTCTTAAAGCGAATAAGAGCCCCCTGGACAGTGTTAAATCCACTATTCACTTCTGGATGTTCGCGAAGAGACAATGCGCACGCACGAACAATAAAATCATTGATAGAAACTTTTACCTTATCGGTTTTTAACTGTTCTCTAATGGAATGAAGCGCATCGGCCTGAATGTCCTGAGATACATAAAAATGGGGCACAAAGGTTTTAGACTGTTGCAATCTTTGACCGATGATCTTGCGCATTGGCGTCAAAGTTTCTTCCTCGTATGTTCCTGGAGGAAGTTCTGGAATTTCCCTTTTTCCAAACGCAACATTGCCAGAGGGCGTACCAAGTTCTAAGTCTCGGCTGACAATCCGACCTTGTGGGCCAGTACCTTTTATAGTAGTCAAATCGATCCCTTTATCTTTGGCTAATTTGCGTGCCAACGGAGAAGCAGCGACACGATCAGATTCTGAAGGGAAAGGGTAGGTATAGCTTTCTAATGGGGGCGCTGGAACAAAGGCAGGCTGTTCAAGACCTTTGCCTGCAGTAGGAGCTTGGGTAATCGGCGTAGTTGCTACAGAGGGCTTAGTTTCTGACGTTTCCTTTGGGGTTTCTTTTGGGGTTGCAGCGAGTCCTTGAGGAACATATCCTTCGATACTTTCATTTTCGGTTTCAGTGAAGACCGCAATCGGCTGATTGACCTTAGCTTCTCCTCCATCATTTACAATAATCTTGCGTAAAAACCCATCGTCAAGAGAATTATATTCAACAGTTGCTTTGTCTGTCGCCACTTCAAAGAGTACATCACCGGCCTTGATGCGATCGCCGACTTTTTTGTGCCATTTTGAGATCGTCCCTTCTTCCATTGTGGGGGAAAGTTTAGGCATTTTTAATGTAAACGGCATATTATTTGTCTCTTTAAGCTATCACTTCATCAATTGCGATTAGGATTTTTTCAACTGTAGGCAGCGTTTCCCTTTCTAATCCTTTAGAATAGGGCATTGGCGTTTCACCTTGGGTCACACGAACAATAGGGGCGTCTAACGAATCAAAACAATATTCTTGAATTATGAACCCTACCTCTGAACAAATTCCTGCGTAAGTATGCCCCTCTTCTACAAGCACTACGCGATGAGTCTTACGTACAGACTCAGTGATCGTAGTGATATCAAGGGGTTTTAGAGTGCGCAGATCAATAACTTCTACGAGGATCCCTTTTTTGGCATATTCATCAGCAGCCTTGCGGCACAAATCGACCATGCGGCTATGGGAAATTAATGTTACATGCTTCCCCTCTCTCACAATTTTAGCCTTGCCAATTGGCACAAGGTATTCTTCGGTCGGAATTTCCATCTTATCATTATACGAGAGCTCGCATTCTAGGAACAAGACTGGGTTGTTGTTGCGAATGGCCGATTTAAGCAATCCCTTAGCGTCATAGGCATTGTTGGGAGCAATAATAATAAGCCCAGGCAAGTTTCCGTAAAGAGCCTCTACACAATGAGAGTGTTGGGAAGATACTTGGGCAGCTGCACCATTGGGTCCACGAAACACAATTGGTACTTTGTAACGATTGCCTGACATGTAGTACATCTTGATCGCATTAGAGATAATCTGGTCGCATCCAACGAACGAAAAATTAAAGCTCATAAACTCGACAACAGGACGCAAACCAGTCATCGCAGCACCAACAGCAAGGCCCGCAAAACCAAGCTCTGCTATAGGAGTGTCAACAACACGCTTTGGTCCCCATTTATTGAGCATCCCTTTAGTGACCTTGTAGGCTCCGTTATATTCAGCGACCTCTTCACCAATGATAAAAACATTGGGATCACGCGCCATCTCTTCATCTAGAGCTTGACGGATTGCCTCACGCATTTCAACTAATTGCATTGCCATTTATTATACCTCAGGGTGCCAGGACATCATCGCCAAGCGTGATTGGATCAGGCCAAGGGCTTTCATCAGCGAATTTCATCGCAGCCATCACGATTTCTTTTTGGCTCTTGTCCATGGCATGATATTCTTCTTCTGTAATCATTCCGTTTGATTCAAGAGCTTTTAACATAATCAATAAAGGATCTCGTTCCATGCAATTTTGTAGTTGTTCTTTGGAACGATACAAAGCAGGATCAGAGATTGAATGACCGCGGAACCTTTCTGTAATAACCTCAACTAAGACTGGTCGGGAGGTCCGCAAGACTTCTTGATAGATCTGCTCAAACCCAGCATAGCAGTTAAAAAAGTCCATTCCGTCAAGCGTATATGAATTCATGCCATATGCTGGAGCTTGTGATTCTGCAATCGGCTCTTTGCATATTGCCCGAGAAACAGCGGTCCCCATTCCCCACTGATTATTTTCAATTACGTAGATACAAGGTAGGTTCCAAAGTGATGCTAAATTGAGCGATTCATGGAAAGAACCCTGGGCCACTGCGCCGTCACCTAAAAAACAGACAGAAACACCTTTTTTATCAAGATATTTCAAGGAAAATCCAGCACCTGTCGCGATGGGGATCTGCCCCCCTACGATACCATGGCCTCCTAATAGACGATCAGTAAAGAAGTGCATAGAACCACCTCTACCCTTAGCGTTTCCTGTAATTTTTCCGTAAAGCTCAGCCATGAGCTCATTAGGAGTTGCGTTTAATAACAAAGCGAGGGCGTGACACCGATATGTCGTTGTCCACCACTGGTCTGTTCCCATGACTCCAACCGCTGCAGTTTGGACAGCTTCTTGTCCCATGTAGGAATGGAAAAAGCCACCTATGAACCCCTGCTGATAAGCCGATTCTGCTCGTATTTCAAAATTGCGGATCAAAAGCATCTGTCTTAGGTAATCACGTAAGCGGTCCTTGCCTAGGGCAGCAATCACTTTAGCAGAGTCGCTAGGAAAAAAATGGTATTTTACAGGTTCTGTGCGTTTCATGAATGTGCTCTAATCAGTTCATCTATACCATACTCGGAAACAACATTGGGTGTTACACCCTATTATTTTCTCGTTATAACAAGCTTGAAGCACGAATTAATCTTCCCATTAGCTTGCGCTAACGAACGCTACGGCCAAAACGGAAAAAGACACGCGCAAAAAAACCAATTTCAAGCCCGAGTATGGTATAAACGTAATGGATACAGGATTTATACTCAATGGGGCTCAAATAATTGAATTTTCCGTTATAGACCTCTAACGCATTGTTGAGAACATCCCTGAGCGATTAGAATCTTGAATTATATGTGGATTGTTAGTTGTGGGAGTTGTGCTTAACTCGCCATCTTCAGGAGCAAGTTTGTAGCAACTCGTTAAAACACAGGACACAACGCATGCAATCAAGATTAAAATACGCATAAAAAAACCCATCTTATTAGATCCAAGGATTTTAATCTTAGTGACGGAAAATTACATCTAAAATTATTTCTTTTTAGACTTGTGGATTTTTTTCTTTGGATGGATTGCCGTGAATTCTTCATATCTACGACATCCATGGTTCTTCATATATTCAAATTCTTCTTCGTATACTTTAGCCAATGCATCGCTCTCTAAAACTAAAGCATTTTCTTGGTGTTGATAGTGTGCGTCGTATGTAAAATTAAACGATCCGGTCCATACAGTTTGTCCGTTAAACACACAGAATTTATCGTGCATCAAATACCGATTAGAAAATTTTCTGTCCTTAGTGACCCTTTTTTTCATCTGAGGGTCCCAAACATAAACTGGAATTTTTTCATCGATCATTTTTTTTAAAGGACTTCTTATTTTCACTGAGAATGGATCGACGATGACTTGGACATCCACTCCCCTTTTTTTTGCTTCGATCAAAGAGGTTGCAACATCACGATGAGTCAGACAGTAAATAGCAACGTGGATGCTCTTTTCCTCCATATCGATTAGATCACATAGTCTGTCAGCTAAACGATCAGAAGGAGAAAAAAATGCCTGAACAGAGTGTGGTTGGATTTTAGCGCTCGCTCCGACAAGTGGAGCAGAAAAACTCATGATCAGGATCAACAAAGTCAAACGCATAACGTTCCATTAATTTTGAAAGAATGCTAACATGAAAGGATCATTCTTAAGAAGGCAATCATGCGTGCGATATATTTCGATACAGAGACAACTGGTGTTCGTTCTGATAAAGACCGCATCATTGAGATTGCTGCCTACGATCCTGTAAAAGATGCATCTTTCGTTAGGTTGATCAATCCGGGGATTGCAATCCCTCCTGAGGCCAGTGCAATCCATAAAATTACCGATGACATGGTTGCTGGCAGCCCTAATTTCGAAGCCGTAGGCCTTGAGTTCTGTGAATTTTGTGGTGACGATGCCGTCTTAATTGCTCACAATAATGATGCCTTTGACAAATTGTTTCTTGCTGCGGAGTTTAGCCGCGCTGGCATCCCATTACCAGATTGGAAATATCTCTGCACACTCAAATGGGCGCGTAAATACCGTCCTGATTTGCCACGCCATACTTTACAATCCTTGCGCGAAGTCTATGGGATCCCAGCTAATCAAGCTCACCGTGCTCTCGATGACGTAATTGTGCTCCACCGCGTCTTTTCAATGATGATCGATGATTTGCCCATTGATACAGTATTTGAGCTTCTTCAAAACAGCCCCGCACTTTCAAGAATGCCATTTGGCAAGTATCAAGGGAAGGCACTTGAAGAAGTTCCGAAAGATTATTTAGAATGGCTTCTTAAAAGCGGAGCTCTCGATAAACCAGAAAATCTAGCTTTAAAAGCTCAATTAGAAAAGTTAGGACGTTTGTGAACATTGGGATCATCGGGTGTGGGTATGCAGGGAAAGCAATAGCTGCACTCTGGCATGAGCGCGGAGCTTTTGTTACAGCAACAACTCGTTCAGAATATAATCTTCCTTTAATCAAGCCTTATTGCGACCAAACATTGATTTTCAGCCCTGACTCTCCTTTCTCACTTCCTCAATTGCTCGAAGAGAATTCCATTATTTATGTCTGTGTTGCACCTAAAAGTAATCAGTCATATGAACAGACATATCTGCATACTGCCCAAGCAATCAGAAAAACGCTTGCAACAACTCAGAACCACGGCACTATCGTTTATTTGAGCTCTACGTCAGTGTATGCAGAAAGTGAAGGACGTTGGGTAGATGAAGAATCTGCTCTCGACGCAAATGATCCTCATGCACACATCTTGATCGAAACAGAAAACACATTGCTCGATTGCAAGAACGAAGGTTGGCAAGTTGTTGTCTTAAGACTTGGAGAAATTTATGGCCCAGGACGAGACCTCCAGCAAAAAGCCCACTATTATTTAGCGCATCCTGGAGCATTTTTCGGAGAGAACTATACTAATATGATCCATATTGATGACATTGCACATGCTGCTTGTTATGTCATCAATTCTTCACTGACAGGCGTATTCAATCTCGCAGATGACGAACATCCCATTCGCAAAGAGCTTTTTGCAAAGATCTGCTCCACTTACAATATTCCTCCTATCACTTGGGGCAGTGTCAAAAACCCAGTCCATGGAAAAAACAAGCGCGTCTCAAATGATAAGATCACACGAACTGGTTATCACTTTACACACCCAGCACGTGAATATTAATCAAAAAAAAAGCGAAAATCAATAGAACCCAGATTAAGCAAGAGGTCTACTTAAGAAGTGACGATTTCAGGCTCTTGCTGGTTTTTGAAGTCATGGGTATAGAGTGCTTGCCACATGAGGCGAAATGGCTCACAATTCGCCAACAGCTCTTCTTTTGATCCTTCAGCGATCTTCTGTCCTCTATCTAGATAGATGATCCTATCAGCATGCTCAATTGTCGCCAAACGATGGGCAATAATAATCTGAGTGACTTGTCCGTGAAGGCTGGTAATCGCTTTTTTAATACGGTTCTCGCTGAGCGCATCTAATGCTGATGTCGCTTCATCAAGGATCAATACAGGTGCATTTTTCACGAGAGCACGAGCAATAGCTAAGCGCTGTTGCTGGCCGCCAGAGAGGTTCTGCCCTGCTTCAGCTAGAAGAGTGTCGTATTTCTGAGGCATTCTACAAATAAATTCATCTGCATATGCTCTTTTTGCAGCGCCTTCCACTTCTTCTTTAGTAAAGTTCCTGCCAAAAGCAATGTTAGCACCAATAGTATCATAGAAAAGAAACGGCTTTTGAGAGACAAAAGCAAGTTGTTCACGCAAGGATTTCATCTTGTAAGACTGGATAGACTTACCATCAATGCGAATCTCTCCTTGCTGTACCTCATAAAGACGAGGAAGTAGTTGAACGATTGTCGACTTACCGGCTCCTGTAGGACCAACAATGGCAACTGTCTCCCCCTTGCGTACTGTAAAGCTCACATCGCGGAGTACCCACTCACCTTGGTAACGGAACCATACATGATCGAACTCTATCTTCTCATTAAACCCAATCATTTCGATTGCACCATCACGATCTTCTATAGATGAGCGCAAGTTTAAAACTTCAAACATCCTTTCCGCAGCAACAATCCCCCTTTGGATATTTGCGTTCTCATCGGCAAATTTTTTGACAGGCTCGTAGATCAATTGCAACAAGCCACAGAAGACAATCAATTGAGAAACAGACATCTGCAAGGTGTAAAGCCCAAAGAGGACAACGCTCGCTAAACAAAGAGTAGTGATCGCATGCAAGATTGGACGGGTCAAAAGACCGTATTTTGCTGTCTTGCTTTCTAAAACAGCCATTCTGTCGTTTTGCTCTTTGTACTTGCGCAAGGAAAATGCTTCCATGGCAAATATTTTAACAGTTTGGATACCAGCTAAAAAATCGATCAGAACCGAGGCAAATCTCTCTTGGTTGGACTGTAACTGGCGAGAGACGCGCTTCACTCTGCGGGCCAAAAAGACAATAGGCAAAATGATAAGGGGTACGCCAAAGAAAATGACTAAGGACAGCTGCCAAGACAGATAAAAACACATCATCAAACAGGTGATGATTGTAAATGGCGTTTGCAAGTAGTTAGTCAGCCAGGAGTTAATGGAGGTAGCAATTTGTCCAGCATCGCCTACAACACGCGATGACAATCCACCGATATTGTGCTGCTGGTAAAAGCTCATAGGAAGGGACTGGATATGTTCAAAGTATTGCTGTCTTAAGTCTCTACTGACACGGATCGCAAGAATTTGCGTTGCATAACGGCTAGCAAAAAGCCAAATCGCCTTGAATATAGCAACACACACTAGAACTATGACGAGGGCATTAATGCTATTTGCAAGAGCAAATCTCGTTTTAGCTTCATTTAAAATCCACATCAATGGATTTGTTTCTTTATGTTGCGCAAGATAATTGGCTGCTTCTTGCTTCGTAATCACTCCTTTGTGGTCCGTGTCAACCTTGTGCCAATTTTCTTGAACTTCTGCAAGAGAGATCGACTCTTGAGACTGCCCTAGCTCGTTGGTGGTGGAAGAAAATAGTGCAAAAAAGTCAGAGCCGTTATTGGATAGCACCCCTAGCGCGCACATTTCCATTTGGCTTGCAATTGTGAGCAAAAGCAACGTGATAAACGTTGTGATGAGTAGTGATAAGTGTTTACGGCTGCGTAGGGCAGCTTGTAAGAGTGTTTTCATATAAGGAAATAGTACACTGAATTAAGATCTAAACGGTATTCAATTCTACAAATTTACCAATTTTGCGGAATTTTTGATACCTTAACTCGAGAAGAACGTCCAATGGTATAGATTTTAGGGCCTGCCACTGCTCAAGAACATAGCCTCGGACGTTTTGATATATGAAAGCGGGATCATGATGGGCCCCACCAAGAGGCTCTTCGATAATGGCATCAATAATCTCATTTTCAAGTAGGTCTTCCGACTGCATTTTAAGGGCTTGAGCCGCAATTTCTTTTTTTGAAGTATCTTTCCATAAAATGGAAGCGCACCCTTCAGGAGAGATCACCGAATAATAAGCATGTTGGAGCATCGCAACCGAGTCCCCGATCCCCATCCCCAACGCCCCTCCTGAACATCCTTCTCCTATCAACACGACAATAATTGGAGTAGGCAACCGGGCCATTTCCCAAAGATTCTGTGCAATCGCCCAACCTTGACCTCGCTCTTCAGCGGCAAGTCCAGCATAGGCGCCTGGTGTGTCAAGCAATGAAAGTACTGGCAAGCCAAACTTAGCAGCAAGGCGCATACAACGCATCGCCTTGCGATATCCTTCCGGATAGGGCATCCCAAAATTTCTTTCAATCCGGCTTTCTGTATCGTTTCCTTTCTCTTGAGCGACAATCATGAATTTCGTGCCATTGATCCTGGCAATACCGCAAATCACGGCATGGTCATCGCGGAAACAACGGTCTCCAGCTAATTCAGTAAAATTTTCACAGATATTTTTAATATAATCGACCGAGCGTGGTCTATTAGGGTGGCGGCAGATTGCAACGCGTTCCCAGGAAGTTAAGCGCGAATAAACTTTTTTCTTTAGAGATTCCAATTTCAATTCAAGTCTAGAGATCTCATCATCTGACAGCAAAGAGTTGGCGCGGTTCTGTTCTTTAACAAGCGCTATGGTCTTTTCGTACTCAGCAATTTGTTTTTCATGGGGCAACATACAAAAAGATCCTCATATTGTTTTAACGCGATGGGGTGGAGACTTCAACTCCAGGCAATTTAGCATCGCGATAGTCTCTGACAATTTCTATAACAGTTGGCTTAGAAACAACGATTGCAAACAGCTCTTCTACATTTTCCACACAGATGCATCCACCTGTTATGTATTTTCCAAAATAATCGCGGTTTTCAATTAGTTGATGGTTCTTTTCATCCTCGAACCAAGGAGCTCCTTGAATCCCTAATCCTTTCATATCGTCATTTTGGGACGCTTCTCCCTGTTCGAAAGGGATCCAACGAGTCCCTAAAGCACGGATCAATTCAATTTTTTTATCTTGGAAAAACCCTGTTATACCAGGCTTGTAAACAGCCGTTTTAGATCCTAAAGCAAATTTTCCAATCGGCGTCATACATCCAGAAGGCTTCTCTGGGTTCAATCGGCCGACACCAATTCGGTAAGTTTTGAGGTGGACTCTTTCATTCGTGTCCTGATCGACGTAGTAAAATCCAAGTTTGCACCTGGAGAGATCTACAAGTAGATAGAAGTAAAAATGCTTATCTTTGCGAAATACGTTAAATTTACTTCCTGTGGTCACTTTCTGGGAAAAATAATCAGGCTTTCCGTTTAAACTTCGTGCAATGAAATGGCGTGATGTCGAATAAAAAGTTGCATAATCTGCAATCCAAGCCGGCTTACCTTTTAGCCAGGGTACGCTACTAGAGTAAGTCACAGTCTCAACAATGGGCAGATTGGATGGGGCAGGAATAAACAGTTGATTAACACGATCAATGTTAGGAAGGACTGGATCAGGGGTAGTCTGGGTCTGTGGCTTTAATTGACCTGCTGAAACTGCTTTAGGGGATGTAGGTTTAGAGATTAATTCAATTGCAATATTCTTTTTCTGTATTTCCTTAACAACAGCCTCTGTTTCTTTTTCCACAGTTGTTACAGAATTGTTTTTCGTAGTAGGGGATTTCTTCCAAACGGCAACGACTCCGATAATGGAGAACAATGTTAGTGAAGAATAGAGAATTACCTTAGGGATAGACAACCAAGTCTCCGAACTATTTTAATAATGCCACGATCTTATCAAATTAATTGCCATTTATTATCAACAAATCGGAATTACTTTCAAGCTGTTGCTAAAAATTTTAATTGAATGACTGCCTGAAATTTATCTAGTTGAATGTCAAGCCGTTATTTTAAAAATAACGGCTTGAAGGTTATTTGAGCCTAATGCGCGACTCTTCCCCCTCCGCCCGTTCCCGTGGAACGAGGTCTTTCGATCATTTTTCGCATCTTTTTTCCCGGAGTAAACTTTACTGCTTTTCGTGCGGGGATCACAATAGGAACACCAGCATTTTTTGGGTTTCGCCCAATTTTTTGCTTTCTTTCAACGACTTCAAAAACTCCAAAGTCTCTGAACTCAAGGCGATCTCCAGTAACTAAAGCTTCTGTCAAATGATCAAGAAAAGATTGAATGACATTGCGGACGTCATTGGGATGCAACCCGCGCTCTTGAGAAATAACATTGACGAGTTTTTTCTTAGTGACCGTGGTCATATTACGCTACTCCTTAGGCGCCAGCAACTTGGCACATTTACGATTCTAATGCCATTGTTGTATCCCACTGATTTTCAATCAAGTGTTTTTAAATAAAATCTTACACAAGCTGATTTGATTCAGGCATTTGAAACTGGATAATCTTCAGTAAAAACAAACACATACATTTGATTATAAGAGACTTGCGCAACTAGAAAGTCACTGTTGGAAATACAGACTTAGGGCTACGTTGAATTTAAAGAATGCCATTTAACACAACAGTTTCAGTCGATTTTCAGTTATCTTCTAATTGAAAAACGACTAAAACTAATCCAAAAATGAAGGAATATTTTATTTTAATATGTTATTGCAACTAATTAACAATCACTAAAATTTTCTTTTTCTTCCCAGAGCCTAAAAGCAAGTATTTTCTACCAATAAGATTTTTCTCTTCGATCTTGAAGCCGGGATCTTCAACTTTCTCATTGTTCAAATATGCACCTCCGCCCTGAATAAGTCTCATAGCCTCCCCTTTACTACTTGAAAGCCCAGAAGCAGCCGCTACGTCAACATATCGTAACCCTACCACTTGATCTAATGAAAGTTTAGCATGAGGCATATCAGCGGAAATCATCTCAATGCTCGCAACATCAAGAACTGCTTGAGATCCTGGAGCCGCTCCTTCAGTAACACGTAAAGCAATATTAAGACCTTCTTCACCATGAACAATACGAGTAACCTCTTCCGCTAAACGTTTTTGAGCAGAATTAGGCACATAGCCAGGCGATTTCATGCTTTTTTCAATTTCCTGGATCTCACGTAGATCTAAAAATGTGAGCAACTTTAACATCTTAGGAATGTCTGAATCTGCTATTCGGAATAAGTATTGATAAAAATGATAAGGAGAACAGCGATCTGCAGCGAGCCAAATGCTCCCCTCTTCAGACTTGCCAAATTTTTTTCCATCGCTGCGAGTAAGAAGCTGAAAAGTTAATCCATAAACCGACTTTCCTGACAAACGTCTAATGAGTTCAATACCGGCAGTAATATTTCCCCATTGGTCACTTCCACCCATTTGTAAGGAAACATTATGGAGCTCTGAGAGGTGGTAAAAATCATATGCTTGAAGCATTTGATAAGTAAATTCTGTAAAACTAATCCCTTCTTCCGAATGAAGGCGCGCTTTAACACTCTCTTTAGCAAGCATAGTGCCCAAGCGAAAATGTTTGCCTACATCACGCAAAAACTCAATCATTCCGAATTTTGACAACCATTCATCATTGTTTAAAATTATAGGAGCGTTAAATACAGAAAAATCAAGAATTTGTTCAAAATGCTTTCTAATGCGTTTTATATTACTTTCGATGACCTCAGGAGACAGCAAGGGGCGCTCAACGCTTTTTCCAGACGGATCTCCAATTCTTCCAGTACCCCCACCTAGAATAACAAAAGGGGTATGACCAAATTTCTGGAACCACCGTAAGGCAATTATCCCCATAAGATTGCCAAGATGTAAGCTGTCAGCAGTTGGATCAAATCCAACATATAGGGAGCATGGTTTTTTTAAAGCAGATCTCAATTCGTCGGATGTAATAGCGTCGACAAATCCACGTTCTTTTAAAGTCTCAATCAAGTCTGTCATATTTATTTTTCAAAGAGGAGATTATATTTTATAAAGCATGATCCTAAAGAAGAGATAAAAATCCAAGGACTTTCTAACAAATAACCGAGAAGCCTATAAGAGCTTGTTATAATACAAAGGCTCGAGCGATTTTCTGCACTATTTTGATGATTTGTGGTCGCTATAGGGAATAACACCCAACTGCATACCACTCCAAATCGAAGTTTGTTCAAAAATTCTTAGAAAAACGATGAGCCTTTGAAGACTTTCAGTCATCCCCTTCGTGTTGAAGGACTACGCGTTTTGCACTCTTATCTACATGCCACTGACGGTTCGTTCCGGATTCTTGCGATCGTGCCATCTCTTTTTGAATCTGCTCAGCAATAGATGTTACACGATGGCTCAACCTTGCAGCATTTTGATTTTCATCAAACAAAGAAATTGCTTTAAGTTTTAAAACAACTCTGTGACGTGCGTGCCTAGCAATCCATTGATGAATCTCCAAAGTCTTTTTTTCTAATGCTTGAGGGGTGATTTGCTTTTCAACCTCATCCAGATGCCGCTTGAGTTTTTCTCGAGCTTTACGAGTTTTGTGACTTTCTTCTGCAATGATTTTTTTCTTGTTCGCTACACCCATAGATTTATGCCTTTTATTGCGATTATCCTGTCTACGGTTACCTTTCCACAAACTTCCTTCGTGCACTCACAAGTGCCAGGACATGTTGGAGAGCCTGTAGCTGAATTTTTAACTTGCGAGACGGCTTATTTCCTGATCAGATTAATTGTTTAACTACATTTATCTTCAGATTACCATGCGAGATTGAAACAATTGCTAATCAAAGAAAACCCGCCTCCTAAGCTAAAAATTCAGCAACTCCGTCAAAGAAGCTAGGAGATCGTAATTGCTTATAAAATCACTAATTTTCCCGGGACATTTTGAACCAACAACGATCTCTGGACTAACATTACTTGCGTCGTGAAAAAAATTCAAAAATAAATTTGATCTTGAGAAGAATTTTACCAACCCTGAAAATACCGCATAATATGGACAAATCAAAACAATCCGCAGGTTTTGCAGCAGCTGATCTCATTGAAAATGGGATGCTAGTAGGCCTTGGTACTGGTTCAACTGCAGCATATTTTATAGAGCGTCTCATTGAAAGACATCGAGAAGGGTTAAACATCCAAGCGGTTGCAAGCTCTATAAGATCTCAAGATCAAGCACGCAAAGGAGGAATTCCAATTGTTGATATATCCACAATCGATCGTGTTGACATTACTGTCGATGGTGCAGATGAAATTGATGCAACAAAGAGAATGATTAAAGGGGGAGGCGGGGCACTTGTCCGCGAAAAAATCCTAGCATGTATGAGTGGAGAAATGCTCGTAATTGTCGATGAGACTAAACTTGTAGAGCGACTCGGCAAGCAAAAACTTCCCGTTGAAGTGATCCCTTTTGCCTGCCATGCAACGGAGCGTCATATCAATGAATTAGGTTATTCCGGAACATGGCGCAAAAATCTAAATGGCAAACTTTTTGAAACAGACAATCACAATTACATTTTTGATATCCATTTTGAGTCGCTAAGAACAGATCCTGAAACAGACAATCGAAAAATTCTTGAGATCTCAGGAGTGGTCGATACTGGTTTCTTCTTTGATATTGCAGGAAGGGTTTTAGTTGGTTACAAAGATGGAACCACTAAAATTATAGACTAGATTTATTTCAAATATAAAAGGGCTATAGGGGACCATAGCCCTTAAGCCCTTATCTCGACTTTGCAACTTTTTGCGCCCACCTGCCTCGTCTATTTGCCCTCGGACGTTCAACCTATGGTCGAACTGGGAGATTATGTAAACCAGGAAGGGGTTTTTAACCTCTTCCTGGTTTACATAACTCTCCCCAAAGCAAGTATCTCGAGGCCTTCGGAACCAAAAAGTTGCAAAGTCGAGCTTAATAAAGAGCCCGTACAGTTAGTCTTTTTTACTCACTACTGCCTGAATTGCACTTTTAGAACAATGAACAACCTTTCTAAAATCACTCATGTTAGCTTCAGGAGAAGGGAACATTAGTTCATGCTCATTTTTCGGTGTTTTGATAGGGTATACTTTAAGGATCTGAACAGGGGCTTTTTGTTGAGATTCAGGGGGGAAATAACAGTGAGTCCCTTTATTTTCATTCATCATTTCTTCAAAAGAGTTCATCTTATGTTCTGCATCTGACCCGATTTCCACTATGACTCCATCTTTATGCATGGATGCATAACGATATGCAGTTTGAAGAGTACCAAAATAGATCCTTGAATTCCTATTTTCAAATTCCCCTTTATTGATCTGGTCGTTGATCTTGCTTAGCGAAGTACCGTGAAAACTCACCTTACTAGGATACACGTGTTCTACTTTTTTCATTGTCTGAATTGTCATAATGTCATCAAAAGGATCGCATTCAGGTGCTTCTTTGGAGACAGGGAGCTGTTTTACAAAAATTGGTTCTTTTAAAGGATGGACCATCCAATTATCTTTCTTTTCCCATTCGTTATTGAATGTATTTGTCATCGTATTTACCGACTTCTTCACTCCATTATACACATTTAAAAAAAAACCCATACAACCTCTTATTATTAAAAGCAATTAACAAACTTATTGATTAATATAATTATAACATTATATTTAAATTTATAATAGCCATAAAAACAATCGATCGAAATGCGCTTACAATTAATAACTTGAAATAAAATTACAATAGATATTAAGTGCAAAAAGAGGACAATTTGCAAAAAAGGAGCCTTTAAAATAATGGCGAATGAACTAATTCCAGTGTCTTTTAATAAGATCCTACAATCTCGGTCTTATACAGTAATTATTCTAGGCACTGATAATAAGAAGTTTGCAATATATGCAGAGCCAAAAGTCGGTCAAAATATCCAAAAATTTTTAATTGAAAAATACACTTCCCGCCCCCTCACGCATTCGCTGCTGCAAATAATATGTAAAGAATTGAATATTAATATTTTACAAATCGTCATACAAGCAGTTGAAGACACTGTATATTTTGCTCGTCTATTTTTAGAACAAGACTATGGAGATAGAAAAACCATTATTGAGATGGATGCACGTCCAAGCGACTGCATTATTTTGGCTTTGTTAAACAATACTCCTCTCTACTGTCGAAAAGAAGTTCTAGAGAAAGCAATTGCAGTAGAAGAATAAAAAAAATAAAGAAACAATTTATAAAAATTAGACAATGAACCTATCCCAGTATTCAAAAAACATGCTTTTTGCATCTTTTCCCACATCTTTAAAAGTCACTTCTTGGTCTACTTTTCCAAGTATGTCCTGCGAAGTGACTCTAAAATTTGTGAAAAAATTCATCAAAAATCAAAGTTTTTGAATACTGGGATAGGTTCATAAGCCGTTGTTTTCTTGCTACAAATATCTAACTCTTCCCCTCTCTCTCTTTAGAGACAGGAGAAGAGCCTTAATATTTAATGTTAAACTTATTGCGGGCTAATTCAAGAATCGATTTCACCGCTGCCTCTGCATCTTCTCCAATAGCCTCGACATGAATTTTAGCGCCTCGAGCTGCTGCTAGCATGAGAATCCCAAGAAGGGATTTTGCATTCACAGAAAGATTTTGATAGACAAGCATTACCTGAGATTTAAAAGAAGCAGCACACTTTACAAGTTCCGTTGACGGCCTAGTGTGCAACCCTTTTTCATTGATGACAATGAACGAATCTTTAAATTTTCTGCTCATCTGAGGTCCAAGCTCTCAAAAAATATTCTTTTTTAAAAATTCTTCCCAATTGGATAATCTCTATGGCATTTTACAGCAATCTTTTTTTAAAGACTGTCTATAATATTTAATTTTCTGAGTGATCTTCCCCCCCCAAGCGCATTCCTAAAACCAAGTTTGGCTTTAGGAAAGGCTATTAGGATCATTGCTTTTTGTTCAAACTCTCTGAAAGTTGTGTGACAAGATGATCAAACTGACGGATAGTGGCCTTCACAGGTTCTGGCGAGCACATATCCACTCCAGCTTCTTTTAAGATTTCTAGAGGGAATTTGCTCGAACCAGAAGAGAGAAACCGGAAGTAATCATTCCTAGCCTTTTCACCTAGCTTATCTAGTTTGTCTACTAATGCAAATGCAGCACTAATCCCGGTGGCGTATTGATACACATAGAAATTATAGTAAAAATGTGGAATGCGGGCCCACTCAATTGATATTAGAGAATTAGCCTCAACGTCAGGGCCAAAATAGTCTCTGTTCAACTGATAATAATATTCCTTCAATAAAGCTGGGGTCAATGGCTTGCCTTCTTCAGCCCATGTATGAATCTGTAGTTCAAATTCTGCAAACATTGTTTGGCGAAAGAATGTTGCTCGAATATCATCGATCTTTTGATTTATCAAATAGCTACGCATTACCGGGTCTTTCTCATTGTCTAAGAAAAGGCGGAAGAGAAGCTCTTCATTAAAAGTCGACGCAACTTCAGCTAAAAATATAGGATAATGAGAATAATGATAGGGTTGATTCTGATGGCTGTAATAAGAATGCATGCTATGCCCAGCCTCATGTGCGAGGGTCATCGCATCACTTAGCGTACCATGATAGTTCATCAATATATATGGCATACTATCGTAGCAGCCGCTAGAATAAGCTCCGCTGCGTTTTCGATTGTTCTCATAGCGGTCGACCCATCTCATGGATCCAAGACCTTGTGATAAGATGTATTGGTAGTCCTTACCTAGGGGCGCAACAGACATCTGCACTAAATCACAAGCTTCCTTATATGGAATTTTCTTTTCGACGTTTGGAACAAGACTGCAATGCAAGTCCCAAAGTTGTAAAGTTTCATATCCAAGGAGCTTTTTCCTTAGTTTCATGTAACGATGAAGAGAAGGCAGCTCAGCACGTACAGTCGAAATCAAGGCATGATAAACTTGGGGATCGATTTGATTTGGAAAAAGGGCCGACTGTAAACATGAGGAATAATTACGGGCTCGTGCTTCAAAAAGATGCGTTTGGACTTGCCCGTTCAGTAACTCACAAAGAGTGTTCTCAAAATTCCCGAAACTACTTTGGACCCCCTTAAAAGCATTTTCTCGTAGAGTTCTATCTGATTCACGAAGGTAAACTTGATATTTTCCATGTGTTAATTCTCGAACGTTCCCTTTGTTATCCATAATAGAAGGAAATTTAAGGTCAGCATTATTGAATGCACCGAAGGACAAATATGCTGTACTTAGCGCTTTCCCAGCGATCGCAAGCAGTTCCTCTTTATCAGCAGACAACGTATGGGGCTTCAATCGAAGAATTTTCTCTAAATAAACTTTGTATTTTGTAAGAGCACTATCTTGAAGAAACTTATTGATTTGCTCATCAGACATGGCAAGAAATTCAGGTTCCATCCAAGAGATTTCGCTGCGATATTCATGCATAGAAGTAGTAATTCTTTGATATGCATTCTTAGCAAGTTCATCTGCAACATCTTCATCATGGCGCAAGTGGGCATAAGTAAATAATTTATTTAACCTTCTATCCAGTTCCATAACAAGATCCAACAATGCAGCAATCGTCTGGGCTCCGGTTGCAATTTTTCCTTTAAATTTTTGCAGTTCAGGCCAATGAGGGGATTTTTTGCTTGGAAGAGCTGAATCAAACTCTTTTTCCCAAGCATCCCAATTTGGGTATAAAGCTTCGACATTCCAACGATCTTCTAAAGGAATTTCCGCCCTGTCCTTCGGCATCTTTAAACCTCTTACTTTAAAATTCATTCGTTCAACCCTATCGTAAAACAGCATTAAAAATCATTTGTTCCTTTCAAAAAACGAGCTGTTAGCAAACGAAGTTGTCGTTTGCTAATTCTGTTGCAAAAAAAACCTTCGATTCATTAATATTCTTGAATAGAAAAGCACATAACTAATCAAGCGAAAGGAGTGAATCTTATGGCACAGCAAACAACAAATAAGCTGACTGTTAAGCCACTTGGCAACCGCGTTTTGGCAAAACGTTTAGAACAAGAGGAGACGCTCAAAGGTGGTCTTATCCTCCCTGATACTGCCAAGAAAAAACAGGAAACTGCTAAAGTCATTGCAATTGGCACTGGCAAAAGCTTTAAAGACGGCCAAGTGCTCCCCATCCCAGTTAAAGTCGGCGATACCATCTTAATGGACAAATACGCAGGCCAAGAAGTTACTATCGAAGATGAAGAGTACATCATCGTCAACGCCGATGACATCGTCGCTATCATCAATAACTAAATTTAAAGAAGGTGTAAAATGGCTGCTAAAAATATTAAGTTTAAAGAAGAGGCTCGTCAAAAGATCCTTAAAGGCGTACGCACTTTGGCATCTGCTGTCAAAGTCACTCTCGGTCCAAAAGGGCGCAACGTGGTGATCGACAAGTCTTATGGCTCTCCTCATATTACAAAAGACGGCGTCACTGTTGCCAAAGAGATTGAGCTTGAAGACAAGCATGAGAACATGGGCGCACAGATGGTTAAAGAGGTTGCAAGTAAGACTGCTGACAAAGCTGGTGATGGGACAACTACTGCAACCGTCCTCGCGGAAGCTATATACAGCGAAGGATTACGCAACGTGACAGCGGGAGCTAATCCAATGTTCATCAAGCAAGGGATTGAGCTCGCTGTGAAAGAAATCGTCTCTGAACTAAAGACAATGAGCAAGCCGATCCAAAACTCTAAAGAGATTGCTCAAGTGGCGACCATTTCTGCAAATGGGGACAGTGAGATCGGTGACATGATTGCCCAGGCAATGGAGCGCGTAGGCAAAGATGGTACAATGACCGTTGAAGAAGGGAGAGGTTTTGAGACAACACTAGATGTCGTTGAAGGGATGAACTTTGACCGTGGGTATCTTTCTGGATACTTTGTCACAGACACGCAATCTCAAGAAGCTGTTATGGAAGATTGCTATGTCTTGATCTATGAAAAGAAGATTGCTTCTATTAAAGATATATTCCCAATCCTCCAGGCAGTTGTTGAAACAGGCCGTCCCCTCTTAATTATTGCTGAAGATGTGGAAGGAGAAGCCCTAGCGACTCTCGTCGTTAATCGTCTCCGTGGCAGCTTGAGGATTTGCGCTGTTAAAGCTCCAGGATTCGGTGACCGCCGCAAAGCAATGCTCGAAGACATCGCTATCCTCACAGGTGGAAAATTCGTGACTGAAGACCTTGGTATTAAGCTTGAAAACATCACAATCGAGCAGCTTGGAAAAGTTAAGAAAGCAGTCGTTACTAAAGATGACACTACTCTTATCGGTGGATCAGGAAGCAAAGCGGCTATTCAAGAGCGTACCGCCCTTTTAAAACACCAGATTGAGGAGAGCACATCTGACTACGATCGCGAAAAACTTCAAGAACGACTTGCAAAGCTTGCTGGTGGCGTTGCTGTCATCCGCGTTGGTGGTGCAACTGAAATTGAAGTTAAAGAACGTAAAGACCGTGTAGACGATGCCCATTATGCGACTAAAGCAGCAGTGGAAGAAGGGATTGTCCCAGGCGGAGGCACTGCATTGTTACGCTGCCTTCCCGGTTTGGAAAAGCTTGCTTCTACAGTTTCTGGTGATGTACGTATCGGTGTGGAGATCATTATGAAGGCGATCACATACCCAATACGACAAATCGCAGAGAATGCAGGAAAAGAAGGCTCAATCATCATCCAGAAAGTTTCAAGTATGAAAACAAATGAAGGCTGGGATGCACTAAAAGACGAGTTTGGCGATATGTTCAGTAAAGGGATTGTTGATCCAACAAAAGTCGTTCGTCTTGCAATTGAACTTTCTGCATCGATTGCTGCCTTGCTTCTCACAACAGAAGCGATCATCACAGAGGAAGCAGATGATAAAGCTGCAAATCCTGCTGCGATGTCAGGCGCTGATTACTAACAGTTGATCATCCGATCTATTTCAATAAGGCATCCTATTCAGGATGCCTTTTTTATTTAGCCCTTCATTAAAGATCTCTATCTTGACACATGGAAAGAAGAAGATTTTATTAACCACCCGTTCGCTCCACTCACTAGAGGGCACAGAGGAAGAATGTCAAATAGGGCAAAGTCATTAAGCTCTCAATTGATTTTTCTCTGTGATCTCTGTCTTGACTTTAGGATTTTTTATCTTTTGCTTTTGCAATCCTTTCGCGCTGAACGAGTTAATTTTTTTTGACCGGGGTCCTTGGACCCGCGCTTCAAATAATTAACTCATTCAGCACAAAAGTCTTAGCAAAATCAACGGACAAAAAATCCTAAAGTCGAGTCTGTCCCCTCTAGTGAACGGGTGGTTAATGAATTCTTCATAAAATCTACTTTCTTTATCTAATAGTAATTATGAACCTATCTCACACACCCTTGTGATTTTTAATTTGCATATTAATTAATAAATAATGAGGATGCGAAAAAAGGGGGAAAGCATGAAAACGTTTTTCAAGACAATTGGTGGCTTAATTGCCGTCATCATTTTGGCAGCAGTCGTAATAGCGTTCATAGGATGGTCGCGCGTTCCAGACATGATTGCTACAAACCTATCAAAAAAAATGAGAGTTTCAGTCGATATCGATGATATCCATCTGGGCCTTGGCGAAATTGATGTAGAAAAAATCAGGATCGGCAATCCCCAAAAGTCGGTACTTGCAAAAGCCTTTTCTGCGGAAACCATTGCAGTAAAAGCTCCCCTCACAAGTTACTTAAAAAAAGACATCGTCATTGACGAGATCGATATCAGCGATATCTATTTGGGGTTAGAATTTAAAAGTCCTACTGGCACAGATGGAAATTGGACCACGATCATGGGTAATATCTCATCTTCTCAATCTGCTCAGCCAAAAGAAAAAAGCACACGCACAGTGCTCATAAAACAACTTGTGCTTACAAATATTAGCACAGAACTTGTCTATGGCACAGACCCTGGGAAAATAAGAAAGCTACCAAAGATTGATCGAATTGTCCTCACCAACATTAGCAGTGAAGGAGGCTTTCCAATCGACCAGATCACTTCTTCAGTACTGGGTCAAATGCTAAAACAGGTATTTATCCAGGAAAATCTGAAAAACATGCTCGAAGGTGTTCTCCAAAACGCTCCGGATATGATCCAAAATCCAGCAGGAGCTGTTGAAAACGCCATTCGCGGCCTTTTCAAGTAAGGTGCTATCAAGACCGCCATAACCTTTTGGCGGTCTACTTTTGAAACCCAATCTCAGTGAATTTACAGTCTCTTACAATCCCAATTGCGGCCAATCTTTTCTGATATACGAAAGGATTCTCTCGACCTCTTTCTCAGAATTCTCAACAACTTCTGGATCAAATAAAATCCTACCCGGATCTATCTGAACAAATTGTTCTCCAATAAATCCATAGTTGTTATGCAAAGTCTGAATGCGGTCGGTATACCCTTTGTGTGCACGTTGAGTAAAAAAGGTTGTAATTCTTAAAGCCGCATCCCTAAGTTTCTCACTGTCTCCTTTCTCAATGAGCTGCCCCAGTCTCTCTCCAGCCAAGTCTGCTTTATACTGGATCACAAAGGGAATTGCATCTAATGAGACCTCATAAGCTGTGCCATCACGATCAAATATGCGGGCTATTTTACCAAGCGCCGTATCGGGTTGCAAATGCACCCAAACCGTCCCTGTTTCTTCGCGCAATGCATTAGCGGCAATTTGATAGCGCTTAAACAACTTTTCAAGTCTCTGTTGTCGATGGAAATAGGCGGAAGACAACCAATGAAGTGAACAAAAATGCAATATTCTTTTAACGCTACTAAAATGCTTTGTATTTAAAGGAAGACGGGGATTGAACAATTTGATGACAAAGCGCTCATCTTCGCTTAAGTAAGCTGTCATTTGTTTTCCCTCTCCTAGATATCGGAAGGGCTGTTGCAATACTGCTGATGCCAATTCACGATCTTTAGGAGCAAACTGCAAAGCCCACTTGTCAGTTTTCTTAATTGTATGAGCAAAATCACATGGTTTGAACTGTTGATGAGTGTAAAGATAGAAGACTTGACCGATTGCCAAACATAATATAGCAGAAATGAAGAAAATAAAGATTTTCATTAATTGCATATGAACCTATCCCATTAAAAATTTTCGTCGATTTTCGCTTCTATTTTTGGGGATAATATCGATTTTAAATACTATCCCCAAAATAATCACGAAAATCGACCGAAATTTTTTACTGGGATAGGATAATGGTTTCTACTAACTCTAGCCAATCATTGAGGCATTCTTCTTTAGAAATAGAGATAGAAGGAAGATCATCAGCACCTAAATAGTGCAGCCCGAAAAAAGCGATTTCAGGATGTTTTTTTTTAAGTATCGATTCCATCCATTCTAAATGCTCTCTCTTATCATCCATAAAAACTACACGGCTTGGCATCCACTTTACCTGCTTTAAAAACTCTAGCAACAGATCAGTCTTGCTGTTGAACGATTTGTTCCTTGTGAAGTCCCCGCAGGTGAGAAGAATGCCCTTATAAAACATCGGATAGGAACCATTTAAAGGTTTTAACTTCCCAAATACCAACTGAGGATGATGAGGAAAGCTCTTCGAGAAGT
Source organism: bacterium (assembly GCA_044227055.1). Lineage (GTDB taxonomy): Bacteria > Chlamydiota > Chlamydiia > Chlamydiales > Rhabdochlamydiaceae > JBGAFT01. Next base: position 14,482 of record JBGAFT010000002.1, on the reverse strand, counting down.
CAATTTGTTCTTGTTTCAAATCCAACCAACGTCTTTCTTCTAGCAGTACTTCTTCTAGTTTACCTGTCATGGCAGCAGTTAAAGCGATCATCTTTACTCCCCGCTCCTGGATTCGACTCAAGATCATAGGAGTCTCTTTTTCAATAAGAACATGCCCCCCTCTAATCAGCATCAAATTAAGCAAGACCATTTTCTGATCGTCGCTCAACCCAGAAGTGATGTCCTTGATCTCTTGGCGATATGGTGAAAAGGATTTTCTGCGGTATGCAGGATTTTTTGTGATGAGTAGAGTTTCATCAATGTCAAAAATTCCTAAAGTCTGATCAGGCTGTTGATCAAAATAATTTTCAACATCTTTAAATGATTTGATTTCATTGATCATAGAAAAACCATTGATGCAGCAGCTGGTGAAAGTTAAAAAAAACACTAGAAATCTGTTCATGATCCCTCTTTAAGAGCTTATCCTCAAACGATGCTTCTAAGTGTAGAGCATTTCATTTCAAAAGAAATACCGTACAATCTACTGAAGCAACCCCCAGTCTTGCAATTCTCTACTCTTCTCTAAAAGTTCTTTCCTACTAAAGCAATCAAGCTTTGATTTGCATGTATCAATATATGTCTCTATCGTCCTTGGAGATAGCTTCATCAAATCCGCAATCATTGGAGCCGAATACCCCTGTGTATAAAGAACAAGCATCCGCCTCTCTTGTAGAGAAAGGTTCTTCCAATTGTCTGTTCCACCAATCTGTTTATATAATCTATCACGGGTTGCAAGCTTTAATGAGCCATTTATACCTGAAACAAAGAACTGCGAGCCAATAAGTGAAGGGATATCGACTGCATTATTCTCTAGCGAAGACAAAATTTTCTTCCCATCTTGTAAAAAATATTGAATGAAGCGATAGAAAATTCGTTGTTCGTTCACTAACTTAACAAAAGCATGTGATCGTGGAGATACCCCAAAACTAAAACCTCTGCTGATCTCTTTATTGCCCATTAGCAGTGTACAGCTCTCATCCATCATTAAAGAGGACTTCAAGAATTGTACTTTTTCATTGGACGGCTGATTAAAACACCATCCAGTTAAACAAAGTTTGGGATGTCTGAGAAAGGGATTGTGCTCGTATAACTTTTCATTAAGGTATTTTTCCAACCACTCTTGCCCAGTTGTAAGGCATGCGGAAGAACCATCAGCTTTGATATAGAAATATGTAAAATGTGTGAAAGAAAAAGCTTCAAGAAACGGTCGAACAAGTTTTGTTGCTTTTTCGCTTAAAACTGCATGCTTTTTGAGTCGATCTGACCAATCCATACCAGCTCCTGGTTGAGCCTATTCTTAACACCCTAATTATATTAGAACTCGTAGAATCGGGGTACTCAAGAAATCCTCAATAAAGAAAGCCTTTAAGCATATTGCAATTAAAATATTTTAAAATTCAGTGCGTTTTAAGCCAATGCTACGCAGTGAAAATTGGAACAACTGAAATGCCTTCCGGCAGAAAACTGTCTACCTAGCTCAGCCCTAGAGGTTAATGTTGGATGAGCAAAATCTCTCCTGTTATTTCCATCAGGAGTGATCCGTTCTTGAACTTTTTTCATATAGGCAGGCGTTAGTTTCTTTTTCAATTGCAATGCAGCAACACGTCTAGGATCTAATTTTTTGACAAAAGAGTCGAAGTCGGTAGTATTTTTCAGCTCCACACTTTTCTTAGCAATATCCTCAAAAAAAGCACTTAACCCTCTTCCTGTTCCCAATAAGCGCATCGCAGCAAGATCGCATCTTTTTTCATGATATCTTTGATAAGATCGGCAAATCATTGACGAAATAAATTCTGCCCCAAAAATTGTAAAAAAAGGAAAGAAAATTCCTACCATCACATCTACTGACAGTGCCGTCGCACTTAAAACTAACTGTTTCAAAGAATGGTTTTCTTTAGCATGTGTAATTTCATGGACGATGACAGCATCAAGTTGATCATCAGGCAAATTGATGATCTTAAGATCGAATTGGATATAAGGTGATCGACGAGAATACGTTCCGCCACCGCACCCTGTCCCAATCTGTTTAGAAGATGAGTAGACATTAAATGGCCTTTGTATGTCCATTTTCTTAGCCAGAAAATCTACCCTTTGCAGCAAATGTCTTAATCTATCTTTGGAAGGGACAATAAGGCCTGGAGGGACGCTGCCAGGAGCGTAAATCTGATCCCGGTCAATGGTCTCAATAGTAACCTTCTTTAGAGCATATTGTTCTCTCCTAGAAGGTTCGGGATACATTACTGCAAGAAATTGGATTAACCCTATCAATCTTTTGGCAGGAAAAAATAAAGTGCTTTTTAATATATCCACAAACCGATATTTAAAATCTAACAAATGCTCTTTGCAAGAATAAGCAACAAATTTATTATTGTTCAATTGATACAATAAACAATTTTGAGAAAAAGAATTTAATTTTACAGATTGCAGCACAATGAAACCTTTGAAAAATAACTTATTAAATAATACCGAGAACATAAATTAAGCAAAACAAAAAAAGCAAAGCTAATATAGATTAATTACTAAATTTTAGTGTAACATTAGAGAAGACATCGTAAGCTCTTAATCCATTAATTTTTCCTGTATACAATTGTAATCCACCTAATTCTTTTTTAAGACTGTCATTAAAATGAATTGGAAATGTTCCATCAGTTGCTATAATTTTATCCATATCAACTGTAAGCTTATTAAGAGCCTCTAAAGTTAGACACTCTGGATTATTTATTGCAATTAAGTGATGGACACGGGTGTGTTTCTCTCCATCGAAAAGAAAATTTAATTTTTCAATTTTTAAATCTTTGATTTTAAACAAATCTTTTAACAACCCCATTACTTTTTCTTGAGTATAATAAATTGGAGCTTTGCAATCATTTTTATGTTGGGATCGATCATTTTTTTGACACGTTACATCACAATACGATACATTTTTGCAGCATCCACAAATATTTTTAACGCCTTCCTTAGAACAGTATGCGCATCTAAATTGAGTAAAAATTTCCTCAATTTTTTCTTCTGTGATTTGTTCAGGTGCTTTTAAATCCTGAACACTAGAAAACCCCTCTAACATTTTTTCATAAGAAAAATCTCCTTTTATGGTAAAGCCGACATGATGAACTGACATAAAAAACCCCAATTTAATTTTTACGACAACATTTTATAATTTTGAGGGTTCTTTTCAATAGAATTATCTAAAAATATATCGTAAAATGCTCATATGCACACATTTGACGTGATCATTATAGGCGGCGGTGCTGCCGGAATTTTTTCTGCTGTACAAGCTAAAGCTTTTTCACCTGAAGCTACTGTCCTTGTACTAGAGAAAACTGCTGTTGTTCTTGCAAAAGTAAAAGTTTCGGGTGGAGGACGATGTAATGTCACGCATTCTTGTTTTGACCCACGTGCCTTAAGTAAAAATTACCCAAGAGGCCAGAAAGAACTAATCGGGCCATTTCATGGGTTCCAGCCTTCTGATACGATCGCGTGGTTTGAAGAGCGAGGAATAGCACTAAAAACTGAAGAAGATGGTCGCATTTTTCCGACAACAGATAGCTCCCAAACCATCATTAACTGTCTTTTGAGTGAGGCTCGTGATTTAGACGTAGAAATCAGGTTGAGGCAAAAGATCTCTGATGTCAAACGGATAGATTCTCAATTCCATCTCACTACGCAAGACGGCACAATACTTGTCGCCAAGAAATTAATTCTAGCTACAGGAAGTAGTCCCGATGGTCATCGCTGGGCAGAAGAACTTGGACATACGATCAAGTCTCCTGTCCCTTCTCTTTTCACTTTTAATGTCCCTTCCTCTCCCCTGTCCCACTTAAGTGGGATCGCTCATAATCCGGTAGAACTTCAGATTGCACAAACATCTTTTAGACAAGTTGGGCCACTTCTCATCACGCATTTTGGGTTTAGCGGACCGGCAGCGATCAAGTTGTCTGCTTGGGGTGCAAGGCTCTTGCATGAGAAACAATATCGTGTTGAACTGCTCATTAATTGGCTTCCCAATTTATCTAGAGAAGAAATCTCTGGCAAAATTATACAGCTGAAAACTCAATATCCACAAAAAATTCTCTTAGGGGAAAATCTTTTTTATCTGCCTAAAAATTTATGGAAGGCGTTTCTCGACCGCGGGAATATTGGTGAAAAACGTTTTAACGATATTTCTTTTCAGGCTATCCAACGATTGGCGACCTTGCTGAATCGAGACTCATTTGCAGTGGAAGGCAAAACGACACATAAAGAAGAATTTGTGACGTGTGGAGGAGTTTCTTTAAACGAAGTCGATTTCAAAACAATGCAAAGCAAACTCTGCCCCGGTCTTTTCTTCGCAGGGGAAATTCTGGATATTGATGGAGTCACTGGTGGATTTAACTTTCAAAATGCCTGGACAACAGGTTTTCTTTCAGGTAGGAGTAAGATATAAGCATGAGTGTTTATGGAGCATTTCCCACTTGTTATCATCGGTGCTGGAGCTGCTGGCCTTGTCGTCGCGGTCGGAGCTTCCAAAGCTGGGAAAAAGGTCCTCGTCATCAATAAGGGTCCTTTTGGAGGAGATTGCACCAATTTCGGCTGTATCCCTAGCAAATCCCTCATTGCTTCTGCACATATTGCCCATGCAATTCGAAATGCGTCTGAACTAGGCATCACAATCCCTAACATCACTTTCAACGCCGATTTAGCGCTTAAACGGATTGGAGACATTGTCAAAGAAGTCCGTATGCACGAAGATTCTCAGGCTTTGCAAAAACTGGGAATAGCATCTCGGAACTCTGCTGCGTATTTTGAAGACGCCCGTACATTGAATGTGGATGGAGAGAAAATCTCTTTTGATCAGATTGTAATTGCAGCTGGCTCCTCCCCAGTTGTACCTGCAATACCCGGTCTTGAACATACACCTTACTTGACTAATGAAACTATTTTTGATCTTAAATCGATTCCAAAATCACTTGCAATCCTTGGAGGGGGACCCATTGGCTGCGAGCTTGCCCAAGCTTTTATCCGTCTAGGGACACAGGTATTTCTCTTTCATTCTCATGAAAAACTGCTAAATAAAGAAGAGCCCGAAGCACAAGAAGTCATCTTCAATCAATTTCAAAAAGAGGGAATGAAGTTCTATCTAGGTAAAAAAATCCATGGCGTCTCATATACAAATTCCTCTTTTCAAATTAGCTTTAGTAACGGCTCAAATGTCAACGTTGATTGCCTTTTGGCAGCTGTAGGTAGAAAACCAAATATTGCTGGTCTCAACTTAAGTAATGCAGGGATCGCATTCTCAGAGCAGGGAATCCAGGTAGACTCTTATGGAAGAACGACTCAAAAACACATTTGGGCTGTTGGAGACATCGTAGGGCGTCCTTTCTTCACACATCATGCAGAACATCAAGCGCGTACAATCCTAACTTCTCTTTTGATGCCTTTACCTCTGCGTTTTAAGTTAGATAATAAGCAACCAATCCCCCGAGTGACATATACTGACCCAGAAGTTGCATCCATCGGTTTATTGGAAGAAGAAGCTAAAAAATATTATTCCATTGCCGTTTATCATGTTCCATTTTCTGCAGTCGACCGCGCACTCACTGAAGGGAGAACAGAAGGGTTTATCAAGGTTGTGACAAAAAAATGGAGCAGCAAAATCTTGGGCTGTACAATTGTTGGTCCAAGAGCAGGAGAAATGCTGGGCGAAGTTAGTACTGCTATGCTGGTAGGTATTCCTTTGCGCAAACTCGCTAAGCTCATTCACCCTTATCCAACTTACAATCAAGCGATCCGCAAAGCTGCTGATCTTTGGCTGACACAAACAATTCTTCCCAATATCTTACGGAAAATCTGATGAAACGTTGGATCCCCCTAATTTTAATCATTGTTGGCATAGCAGCAGTCTATCTCTCAGGCGCATATCACTATCTTACATTCGAATCACTTCGGACACACAATCAGGAATTACAAGCATTTAGTGTTGATCATCCATTGCTTTTAGCTTTAGGATTTATCCTCACCTACATTTTAATGACAGCCTTATCCATTCCTGGCGCTGTGTTTTTAACTTTGCTTGGCGGTTATCTTTTTCCCCTCCCTTTAAGCACGATCTATGTAGTGTTTTCCGCTACTTGCGGAGCTTGTTTGCTTTTCTTGTCTATCAAGACTGCGATTGGCGATTCTTTAAAGAAAAAAGCAGGGCCGTTCTTAAAAAAGATGGAGAAAGGGTTCCAAGATAATGCTGTCAGTTATTTACTGTTTTTAAGATTTGTCCCCTTATTTCCTTTCTGGGCTGTTAATATCGCTGCAGCAGTTTTTCGAATACCATTGAAGACTTTTATCTGGACAACAGTTGTAGGAATAATCCCAGGATCATTTGTCTATACTCTGTCAGGAAGAGGGCTTGGAGAAATATTAGAAACACAAGGTACTCCAACCCTTGGTGCAATATTCAATTTAAAGATCAAGCTTGCGCTGGTGCTATTGGGAGTCCTTTCCCTTACACCGATCTTAATCAAAAAGTTTACAAAAAAGCCCCGTTCCAAATAAAACGAGGTATAGCAAAAAAAAATCAAAGTTTCTGACCGAGTCTGGTATATATCCATGGAGGAATATGAGAACGATTTTCTTGTTGGGCTCAATGATGTTCTCAACTCTGTGCTTCGCAGATCCTAGCCCAGAAGTTGCATCGGCTTACGAACCTTCTGAACGTGATTTAAATGAGGAAAGCCCTTCCTATCAAAAAAAAACACAGCCTAACGGAAATAGTGAAGAAGAACGCGGTGGTGAAGGTGGTGGGGAAGGGGGCGCAGGAGGCCATGGCAGCGGTGGAAGCGGTGGCCACGGAGGAAGTAGTGGAAGCGGCGGAGGCGGTGCCGGAGGAGGCCATGGCGGTGGTGGCTTTGGCAGTGGCAAAGGAATGGGTGGAAGAGGAAATGCCGGTGCGGGTGGCGCAGGAGGCCATGGTGGCCATGGTGGAAAATAATTTTAAGAGAAATATATGAAAACAATACTTGCTATCAGTTCCTTGCTCGCTCTTAGCTCGTGCGGTGGAGGCACAGGATATTACTATAATGGTGGTTATTACGATGGCTACTATTATAACGGATCCAATCGCTACTACAGACATTATAACCATGACGGTCATCATGATGGCCATCATGACGGACACCACGGCGGTGATCATCGTCACGAAGGTGGTCACGGAGGGGGACATGGAGGAGGTCATGGTGGTGGACATGGCGGTGGCCACGGTCATTAATTCTAGGAAAGCTGTCTCCAATGTTTTTTAGAGACTCTCTAATTGGAGACAGCTTATTTCATCGCGTCATAGCGGTTAAATAGCTCTTGAAGTTGTGTATACATCTCTTCTATTTGCTTTTGTCTACGCCCAATCGCAATCAGTTTATCTTGCAGCTGGGATGGGTCTTCCAGGAGTCGTTGATCTGCTTCTTGTTCTGCTTCCAAGGCGATGATTTTTTCCTCGCAAACTCGAATCTCTTTCTCAAGTGGTTTTAAATTTTTTGTTGGAGGAACAACTTGCTTAGGCTGTTCTTGAGACTTTTTAGATGGTGTTGATCCCGCTTCCTGTTCCCAACCCATTTTTTCTAAGAACTCATCATAATTTCCCAAAAACACAGTTTGTTTGCGATCTTCACAAATGATCAATTTAGTGAGGTTCAAACGACGCAAAATCAATTCGCTGTGAGTGACTATCACAACTGAACCATTGAAATCTTCGATTGCATCAATCAATGCTTCTATGGATTCCATGTCGAGATGGTGAGTAGGTTCGTCAAGTAGGAGAAGATTGCAAGGCTTGGCGAGAATTTTCCCAAGAAGCACTCGACTTTTTTCTCCACCTGAAAGTACCGAGATCTTCTTCTTTGAAAGATCTCCGCTGAACATCATAAGCCCAGCAATTGCCTTAACTTCAGAAAAATTTAATGCTGGATTCGCTTCTCCAATCTCTTTTTCAATAGTATTTTCACCGTCTAAATGGTCGATATGGGTCTGACCAAAATACCCAAAGCGCACATTGTCAGAGCTGCGCACTTCTCCATTCAAAGGAGTTAAATCTTGAGCAATTAAACGGAGCAGGGTCGACTTGCCTCTACCATTTTTCCCGATAATTGCAACTCGTTCGCCGTTTTCAATTTCCAAAGAGACGTTTTCGATCAAGGGATCTTCAGAATAAGAAAAAAAGACACCAGATGCTTCCAACATTTTTCGACCTGGAAACGGAGCTTCATGAAAGGAAAACTGCAAGTTCTCAAGCTGCATGAGCTTTTCTAAAACAGGGATCTTTTCAAGCTTCTTAACACGCGATTGCGCTTGAGTAGCTTTGCTTGCCTTGGCTCCAAAACGTTCTATATAACTCTGAGCATGGCGTATGACTTTTTCTTGCTTGACCCTTGTCTTCTCATGGACTTCTTCTTCGAATAGGATCTGTTGGAAGTAATCTATTGTGCTCCCTTTGACTTTCTTTAGACGTTCTCGATGGATCCCGAATGTATGTGTAGTGACAGAGTCCATAAATTCCCTGTCGTGCGAGATCAAGAAAAATTCCCCTTTCCAACTTCTTAAGAACCTCTGCAACCAATTAATCGATACAATATCTAAATAGTTAGTAGGTTCATCCAACAAAAGACAATTCGGTTGAGAAATCAAAACCTTTGCCAAATGCAGCCTCAGTTGGTATCCCCCAGAAAATTTAGAGGGAGGTGCGTCGAGGTCTTCTTCTGAAAAGCCCAAGCCAAAAAGAATTGCCTCTGCTTGATAAAGATTATCTTCTTCTCCCGGAGGCAGACCAAGTGCCGCTTCTTCAAGAAGCGTAGGTTTGGTGAACTGGATGTGTTGTTCTAAGTACCCAATTTTATAATCTTTGGGCATGGCAATTCTTCCGGAATCGGGCTCAATTTGTCTTGTGATAAGACGCATGATGGTTGTTTTGCCAGAACCATTTCGTCCCACAAGGCCACACCTTTCATTTCTTTGTAGGGTGAAAGAAGCGTGTTTGAATAAGGGCTTACCAGCAAAGGACAAAGTGACATCGTCAAATAAGATCATGAAACTATCTCGATAAAAATTTCAGCATTTTAGAATTATTTTTTTAATTGCATATTGTTGGGAAGAGCTTGCAATTGATCCATTATAATAAATGTGACTAAAGAATAATATCCTGATCTAACTACTTTAGTACCTAAACTACTACCTAGGCCCTTCCATCCATGTTCCTGCAGGATAAATGATACGGTTTGAAGGTAGTTTTTGTGGAGAGGATCTACTTTCTGCGCCTGTGTTTTTACAAGATCTGGCACGGTGCTCGCCACCGCACTGACCATGCCCGGTATGACTCCTAAGGCAAATTTTTCCCAAATCGTTATTGTTTTATTTTGTCCTTGCTCCCCTACGATAGAGCGTTTTAGATACCCGTAAGTAGTCTGAAAACTCCCCCAAATGGCAATCTGTTTAATGCATGTCCTCGACCAGCCATCGAAAAAAAATCGCATCCCACGCGCTTGGATTGCCTTCATAGTTTCTTTTTTATCCTGCACAGACATTTCAAATGTTTTCGCGCGGTCAGTCACATTGGTAACAGTTGCATCTATCACAGCACTAGTAAGAGCTATCCCTAACGTAAAAATACCTGGATACTTTTTTTTATATTCATTAGGTATTAGATGAGAATTGATGTTATCACTAAGCGCATTGATCCCCCACCTTGTGGCACCTTTGATCCCCGCCTGTCCCATATTCCAACGCAAACCCTTCCAAGGGCCCTCGTAAAAGATCTTTTTCAAAGCTATTTTTGTTGTTAAAGCAGGGTTTGTTTGAAGCTGGGTCTTAAGCCTATCCAAAACCTGTCCTCCCACTAACATTTCTGTACAATTGGCAACAGCTCCAGCGGCAAAAGTATAAAGGATAGTGTTCATCGGAACTGCTCGATCCAAGCTTGTGCGCTCAGGGGTTTACCAGTTATAAATTCTATCAATTGGTCCCAACGCATTCTATTTCCCGGACGATAGAGCTTTTCTTGCAAAAAGTTGCCAGCATTAGAATTGTTAAGCTCACTTGAACCCGTCTCTTTTTTTATGGCCTCATCCATTGCTGATGCCATCATCTCCCCTAGCAAATAGCTATAATAATACACTGGTGCAAGACCAATGTGGTATTTTGCAGCCCAATCCGATTTGTTTTCCCGGCCAGGCGGTCTTCGCACTTTCTGGTATTTTTCAATTGCGTCCCACCAGATGCGATTCAAGTTTTGAGAGGGGTCGCGATAAAGTTCCTTTTCAAAATAGGTCATCACAAGCACCCAACGACTAAAAATCAATTGTCCCCGCTTCAAACGTTGTTCTGCCTTGCGTAACAAAGATTCGTTCCCAGAGCCAACAAGGCTCTTCAACGACTGATAGCGATAAGCCTGCCTTCCTGCAATGAGCGCCATAGCCTCTGTAGTGATCATATGCGGTGGCTCTCTTAGGAGCCAAGGAAGCTCGGGATCAAACCCTTTTTCATACACAGCGTGTCCTAGTTCATGCATTACCGTCTCAAGCCATTTGATTGAAGGCCGGATATTGTTTAATGTCCGCACATCACCCTCACGGTCAATATGGATGCAAAACGCATGTTGATTTTTACCTGGTCTCTCCAACATGTCGCTCCGCTTTAAGATGTCTTGAACATTAATTCCCATCTTTTCGTAAAAAGCAGCGCTGACTTTGCAGATGTCAACATCTGCGACCAAAGAATCTAACTCAGCACTATCAATTGGATCCTCTTGACAGAAAGGATCACCCCAGGCCCAAGGTCCAAGTTCATTGACATCCACAGCAAATCTTTTGCTTAGAGATTGCTCTATTTCCTTCACAATTTGTTGATAAGTTCCATCTGAATCATGCGCAAGATTTTCTAAAGTGCACAATAACCATTTCTCATCCACTTCTTGCAGATCTAGTTGCATACAGAAATAATCTGAATATCCTAAGCTCCGAGCCGCCTTATTACGCAATGAGACCAAATGGAGGATTTGAGGCGCTAAGACGTCCCCTATCTCCTTTGAGGCTTCCCAAGCCTGCTTACGCTTGTTAGAGTCATTTTCTTTCTTTAAGATCTCGCGGACCTCATTTTCAGAAATGGGCTTCCCGTTTATTTCTGGGCGGAAATTGGCATATGTCTGTAAAAGTTGAGCCTCTTTTTGTGAGATCTCTTCAATGATCACTTGTGGCAATAGATTAGACTTGAATGTGCGGATCAAGACATTGAGCTGCCTCTTTAACAAAGGGTCTTTTACAGCAGGATCTTTGTCCCAGCTACAAAGAACATCGTAAGTTTTTTTATCGCTAAATATAGTCCTCAACTCTGCATCTAGCCCAGCTTTGAGATCCGCAGCATCTGCACTGCCAGTTGTTTCCAAAAGCCATGCCGCTTTATTTAAAAACGTCGACTTCTTGGCAACAATGGGAACAAATTCTTCGAGAAAATTCTTTAAATTTTGTTCTGCGTTCATAAACCTCTCTGAAATAATTTTGTAAAGGTTTAAAATTTTCCTTAAAAAAATGCAAGGAGACTATTATGGCTATGCATGCGACAAATACTCCCTCCCCAGCATCTCCAAATGGCATGAAAGACTTTCTTGTAAAATGGACCCCTCGATTGCTCGTCGCAACACTTACAGGCTATTATAGTCTAGGAATTGCCTATGAATACGGAATTATGGCTTCAATCGACAAAGTAGCCATTCGTGTATTGAAAAATTGGGTGGGATATGCCGGTTTAGGAGCTGCCATGCCTACTTTCCAATGGTATGCCGCCTGGGCGGTGCGCATGAGCGCAGCAGCCTCAGCAGGGATTGGCTACGATCTTGGAGAGAAATTTGTGCGCTATTTTATCAGCAAAATCCGAAAACCTAATCCCCTTCAAATTAACCATGGAGTATGCTTTAGCTCGTGTTTAAGAATTTAATTTTGAAAAAAAATGCACATAGCAATCGGATCAACAAATAACGCCAAAGTCCAGGCTGTAGAGGAAGTCATTAAAGAGTTCCCTCAGCTGGCAGAGGCAACCATCCAAACGTTCTCAGTTCCTTCAGAAGTCTCAGAGCAACCTATGTCTCTAGAAGAGATCATCCAAGGAGCCAAGAATCGTGCCCACAATGCTTTTGCCATCTCAATTGATTGCTCTCTAGCTTTTGGGATCGAAAGTGGTTTATTTGAAGCCCTAGGAAGCAGAACTGGCTTTCTAGAGGCATGTATTTGTTGCGTGTATGACGGCAAAGAATATTACATCGGGCTCTCTTGTGGTTTCGAAGTTCCTCCCCAGATCCTAGACCTAGTATTAAATGAAAAAATCGACTTAGGACAAGCTTGCCTACAGTCAGGCATTACGACAAATGCCAAGTTGGGATCTGCAGAAGGGTTTATAGGGATGTTGACCAAAGGTAAAATCACCCGCAAAGAGTACACTAAGCAATGCGTCATCACAGCCATAAGCCAATTTGACAACGCTCAGTGGTATCTTCATTCTCCACAAAACAGGTAATTTTTTGAAAAGAATCATTGCATTACTCATCTTCTTAATCCCTGGCATGCTTAAAGCTTCCAGTAAAAGGGATTTTCAGATTTGGACCAATGATGGTGTGAGCGCGAGTTTTAATAAAATTGTAAAATTTTACGGTGAAGTTGAATTTCGATTTCGCGATGATGCCTCTCGTTTTTTCTATAACCACGAACACATAGAACTTCCGATTTTCGTCTTTCCCTGGCTTGCCATCGGCCCTTGCTACCGTCAAGTTTTTGTAATCCCATTTTCTCAGCAGTTCACGTTTAATTGGATTACGATTTATGAGCCCAACCTCAATGTCACATTTTTTTGGAAGCTAAGGAAGTTGCATTTTTTCAACCGCAGCCGTGTCACTTACAGAATTTTTCAAGAACAACCAGATGTATGGCAATTCCGTGATAGATTTGGATTCAACACAGCCAATTTAGGAACACCTCTTGAAATAAATGTTTTTGTAAACGATGAAATATTCATCGAACAAAAACGTCATGGGATCTATCAAAATCGGTTCACAGCCGGAATCGACTTCCGTTTGATCAGCAAGTTGAGAGCTCAGATCGGATATCGCCTTCAGACCATCAAACAATTTAATGGCTGGAACAATAACGACATCCTCATTTTGAATGCCTATGCAAATTTTTAAAAAATAAATTGCAGCTCATTTACCCTCCTTATATATTGCGCTTACTTATATGAGGTGACACTATGTCTTTACCGTTTAATTTCGCTGGAGCTCCAGGAGAAGAACTACACCGTTTTTTCCGCAATGTCTGTATCGAGTGTAAAAAAACCATCGAGGCCACATCAGATATTTCCCAATTGGACAGTCAAATCGATCGTCTTATTGACACGGGAAAACAAATGGACTGGCACCATAAGAATTCTGGAAAATATCACAAAGATGAAGGGGAAAAAGCGATCGTAAAAGTACTGACAGAGTACCAGCGATATAAAAAAGCTTTGGAGGGACGACAAAATCCTGCAAATAAACAAGATCTGATCGCTGCGATCTCCGAAGTACAACGACTGATCGATAGCTTAAAAGTCAGTTAGTTTACCCAAAGTTCCTTCAATTTTTTGTCTCGTCCACAATTAAAACGATAAAATTTGTATCGCAGTGGATTCTTTTGGTAGTATTCTTGATGATACTCTTCTGCAGGATAAAAGGTTTCCATCGGCCGAATTTCTACAAGAATTGGCTGGACCTTTTTTTCTGCGATGAGCTTATCTTTGGACTCAATCGCTAACCGCTTCTGCTGTTCATTGTTATAAAAGATAATCGGTCTGTACTGTGCACCCTCATCGCAGAATTGACCATCGTTGCGGGTTGGGTCAATGTTGTGCCAATAAAAGTTCAATAACTCCGAGTAGCTAATTTCTTTTGGGTTGTATTCCACCCTTACGGCTTCCACATGCCCAGTTGCCCCAGAGGACACTTCTTCATAAGTGGGGTTATTCTTGGTACCTCCAGTGTAGCCAGCAGTCGTTGAAATAACTCCATGCACTTCATCAAAATCGTGTTGCACACACCAAAAACACCCACCAGCAAATGTCGCTTCATCCGCGTACAGAGAGAAAATGAAACTTGAAAAGAGAATGACATTAAGGACTCTCATTGATAAAGAATGAAAGAAAGACCTTTTAAGGACATCATGACGCATCTGATTTTCCTCATTGTCGTTTTTCTAATAAATATCTCTAACATCGGCGTTTGTCAACCGAATCAAAGTTGCACTCAAGAGTATCGTTTTGATGGAAAAAAACTCATCTTAACTGAAAAGGAATGGAAAGAACGCTTAACTGGCGAACAATTTGCCGTGTTGCGCAATGCAGCTACAGAGAAGCCTTTCCAAAACGCTTATTACAATCAAAAAGCTCCTGGCATTTACTGCTGTGCTGGCTG